>DASYRF010000176.1:0-28130 GCA_036004705.1 Myxococcota bacterium | reverse complement strand
CGGAGCGCCTTAACCGGCGCGATCCGGATCTGTCAAGCGAACATGGTAGCATGCACGCATGAGCGCGACGCGGACGTTTCGCGCCGTCGTCGATCGGATCGAGGGCGCCGTCGCGGTGCTCGTGCCGAACGGCGGCGCGAGTAGGCCGTTCGAGCTTCCGCTGGCGTTGCTGCCGCCCGTGCAAGAGGGCGCTGTCCTGGCGTTCACCGTCGCCGATGATCCGGCCGCCACCGCCGCGCGCGCGCGCGAAGTCGCCGACCTCATCGCGGAGCTGCAGAAGAAGAACCGCTAACCGCGGCGGTGCTCGCCGAACACGCCCCGCAGCACGTCGCTGATCTCGCCGACGGTGGCGTACGCCTCGACGGCGTCGAGGATCAGCGGCATGAGCGCCCCTTCGCCGCGGGCGGCTTCGCCGACGGCCCGCAGGCTGCGCGCCACGACGTCGCCGTCGCGCGTGGCGCGCACCCTGGCCGTCGCCGCCGCCTGCGCGGCGCCCGCCGCCTCGTCGACGCGCGAGACAGGAACGGCGGCGCTGGCGTCGCTGCCCTGAAAACGGTTCACGCCGACGATGATCGCCTCGCCGCGCTCCACGGCGAGCTGGTGGCGGTACGCCGTTTCTTCGATGGCCGCCGACTGCAGGCCAGCCTCCACCGCCGCCACCGCTCCCCCCTTCGCTTCGATCTTGTCCATCCATGCGCGCGCTTCACGCTCCACGCGATCCGTCAGCGCTTCCAGCGCATACGACCCGCCGAGCGGGTCCACCCAGCGCGCCACGCCGCTCTCGTGGGCGATGACCTGCTGCGTACGCAACGCCAGGGTCACTGCGTCCTGCGTCGGCAGTCCCAGCGCCTCGTCCTTGGAGTTCGTGTGCAACGACTGCGTCCCGCCGAGCACCGCCGCCATCGCCTGCAGCGCCACGCGCACGACGTTGACGTCTGGCTGCTGCGCGGTGAGCGTGACGCCTCCTGTTTGCGTGTGGAAGCGCAGCGCCAGGCTGCGCGCTTCCTGCGCCCCCAGCCGCTCGGCCGCCACGCGGGCCCACAGCCGCCGCGCGGCGCGAAACTTCGCCACTTCCTCCAGGAAGTCGTTGTGCACGGCGAAGAAGAAGCTGAGCCGCGGAGCGAAGCGATCCACCGCCAGCCCGCGCCGCGCCGCCGCCTCGGCATAGGCGACCGCGTTCGCCAGGGTGAAGCCAAGCTCCTGCGCCGCGTCGGCTCCTGCCTCGCGCATGTGGTAGCCGCTGATGGAGATGGGGTTGAAGGCCGGCGCCTCGCGCGCGCACCAGACGATGACGTCGGCGCACAGCCGCATCGACGGCGCGGGCGGGTAGATGTAAGTCCCGCGCGCGATGTACTCCTTGAGGATGTCGTTCTGCAGCGTGCCACGCACGCGCTCCGCCGGCACGCCCTGCTTGCGCGCCACCGCCACGTACATGGCCAGCAAGATGGGCGCCGTGGCGTTGATGGTCATGGAGGTCGACACCTCCCCCAGCGGGATGCCGTCGAAGAGCACCTCGAAGTCGGCGAGCGAGTCGATGGCGACGCCGACCTTGCCCACCTCGCCGGCGGCGAGCGGGTGGTCGCTGTCACGCCCCATCTGCGTGGGGAGGTCGAACGCCACCGACAGCCCCGTCTGCCCCTCGGCGAGCAGGTAGCGGTAGCGGCGGTTGGTGTCGACGGCCGTGGCGAAGCCGGCGTACTGCCGCATCGTCCACAGGCGGCCGCGGTACATGTCGCGCTGCACGCCGCGCGTGAACGGCGGCTCGCCAGGGAAGCCGAGGTCGCGCAAGTAGTCGCGCCCGGCTTCAGCCTCGTCGAGCGGCGTGAACAGGCCGCCCCGGCCGCCCTCCTCAGCGCCGCCCCCCGCCGCGGCCACGGCCGACGTCGATGTCGATGTCGATGCCGATGCCGATGCCGCGCGCCACCGTCGCACCGCCTCCGCCAGACGCTGCTGCCGCTCGCGCTCCGCGTCGTTCACGCCGTCACGATACCGAAAACTCCAGGGCGCCGGGGAGGAGGAAAAGAGGAAGAAGAAGGAGCCGGCGGGCCAACCTGCTGGCCCGCCGGCGGAGGGAAGCCGCGGGGGGTTCGATCGGGGATATCGCCCGGTGGCAGATCACCAGACGACGATTGACTACCGCCGTCTGCGCCTTCGCAGCCCGACGGTCGCTGTGGAAAGACCTAGGCCGACCAGCAGCATGCCAAGGGTCGTGCCTCTAAAGCCGTTGTCACCCGCTCCGACAACACCGCAGGCGCAGTCCCCAATCCCGGCCGGCTGGTCGGGGTTCGGCGGCAACGTGCCGTCTGGGTTCAGCACCACGATGTAGTTCGCCTTCGTCAACGTGTCAGCTCCGCCTGACCCCGACACCGTCAGGGTCACGTCGTAGTACCCGGGCTCCGGGAACATCACACCAAAGTCCGTTGACGCTATTGTAACCTCTCCCTGCCCGAAGTTCCAGACCCGGCTATCGATTTCTCCCGTGCTGAAGTCGCGGAACCGCGTCGAGAAAGGCGCCGTTCCCTGCAGCGGCTCGGCCACGAAGTCCGCCACCGGTCCACCGCCTGGCTCGACGACCTCAATGTAGCCCGTCTTGGTCTCGGTGCTCGTCCCGCCCGGTCCCGCCACCGCGAGGCTAACGGCGTAGGAGCCCGGCACCTGGTACAGGTGCGTCGGCGCGTTCGACGTGGAACCGAAGCCGTCGCCGAAGTCCCACGACCAGGAGTCGACGGCGCCCGACGACAGGTCGGTGAACGCGACGGTCAGCGGCGCGAGCCCGGTCGTCGGCGCACCGCTGAAGTCCGCCACCGCCGGCCCGCTGCCGGCGCTGACGTTGATGTAGCAAGTCTTCAGCTCGCTGTCGGTCGCGCCGCCGGAGCTCATCACGGTGAGCAGCACGTCGTAGCAGCCGGGCGCGGTGAAGACCTGCGTCGGGTTCTGCAGCGTGTTGGTCCCCGCGCCGCCGAAGTCCCACACCCAGGCCGAGGGTGTGGGCGACGATAGGTCGCTGAACGACACGGTGAGCGGTGCGTTGCCCATGCGCGGGCCGCCGCTGAAGTCGGCGGTGATGCTCGCCATGCCCGGCGTGATGACGACATAGGCGGTCTTGGTCTCGGTGTCGCTGCCGGCGATGCCGGTCACCGTCAGAACCACCGTGTACGTACCGGGGGCGACGTACGTGTGCGCCGGGTCGGTCGCCGTCGACGTCGTGCCGTCGCCGAAGTTCCAGGCCCAGGTCGTCACCGAGCCCACCGACAGGTCAGTGAAGCTGACGACCGTGCCGACCGTGCCGGTGAGCGGCGACCCGGTGAAGTCCGCGGTCGGCGGGCCGCTCATCATGCCCGTCGGGTAGAGGAAGGCCGCGCCGTCGATGTCGTCGGAGCTGAGCGATGCCGCGCTCGGATCGCACGAGCCGAGCGCCGCCTGCATGGTCGCGCCCGGCACCGTCGTGTGGTCGAGCCCGATGAAATGGCCGATCTCGTGCGTGACCACGCCGCGCATGTCGACCTCGCCGAAGCAGGGACCGCTGGACGCGCCGGCATTCGTGATGAAGTCGACGCCGTTGTTGAAGGCGATGTCGGCTTCGAGGATGCGCCCGAAAGAGCCGCCGGTCTTGGCCACGATGGGTCCGGCGAAAGAGCTGTAGGTCGTGGCCAGCACGCCCGGCCCCTGGTCGCCCGCCGGATCGTCGAACGAGACGATGTTGAGCCCGTCGTCGGCGACGACGTTCGCCGCCGAAGTCCCGGTCTGCGTGAAGTCGATGTAAGCCTCGACCAGGTTCTCCCACGCGTCGAACCCGGCGGTAATCTCGGTGTTCTCTCCGGTGAGGCTGTCTTCGCCGGTGGCGCTGATCGCGTAGCTCACCGGGTTGATGCGCCAGTGGAAGTAGTTGCCCATCGTATCGACGATGGGCACGTAGGAGCGCGCGAGCGGAGCGGCGACCGTCACGCCGACGAGCACCAGCGGCACCGCCAGGAGCCGCAGCGCCCGCGCGCGCAGGCGGGGGCGCGCTTGCGCGCGCGCGTCGGAGCGCGGGCGGCTCATTTGCCCTCCGCGCCGCGCGCAACGTCGGCGCGAAGCTTGCCCACGAACGTCTTGAGGTCGACGCCGGGCGTGAAGTCGTCCAGCGGCGCCTTGCGCCTGACGACCTCGGGCGGATCGCCGGGGTCGACCTTGGCGACGGGATAGCCGTAGTCCACGGCCTCGCCGCCGGGCACCGGCTTCACGGTCAGCTTGCCTGTGAACATGCCGACGACGTTCCAGCCGGCGTCGCCTTTCGTGCGGCGTTCCAGGAAGAGGACGACTTTCTCGTGCAGGCTGAAGCTCGGGGCGCCGTGCACGACCCGCGTGCGGTCGCCGACGGTGCCGCCGGGCACCAGCACGCGGACGTCGGCCCCGGTGTCGCCCTTGAAGCGCGAATCCACGCGCACCGTGACGTACGTGTAGATGTTGAGGCCGGCGTCGTCGTAGCGCACCTCGCGCGCAATGACGCGCCCCATGACCACGGCATCCGACGCGGCGGCCATCTTGGTGATCGAAGTGCGCAGCACCGAGGTGGCGCCGGCCGGCTCGTGCGGCGGCGCGAGCAGCGTCACGAGCGCGATGACGACAGACGGCGCGAGGACGTGGGGGACACGCACGGGGAACCTCCGCAGGTGGAACGCATCCAGAGTAGCAAACCCGCCGCGGGCGCGCCGCAACGACCGTGCGACGCGGCCGTTCACGCTTTTTGACGGTGCATGTGCTCCGATGTAGGATGCTGTAGGCATGAAGACCACACTGAGCAGCGAGGAGCTGGAGGCGGTACGGCTCCGGCGCGGGCCGAACCGTCGCCTGGCGGCGGCACGTCGTGCGGCGCGGGCGGCGGCAGCGACGGCGACGACCGGCCGGGCGGACCGCGTGCGTGACCACGACGGCGACGGCGACGGCGACGGCCGCCACGACGACGCGCGCGGGCGCGCCGCCGCGGGGCGCGCCGAAGCGGCCCGGCGGGACCGTGACGCCGGAGACGCAAGGGCGGAGCGCGCGGGCCGGGCGGAACGCGGCGTCCCGGGCGGCGCCGGCGGCGGCGGTGGCGGTGGCGGTGGCGGCGGCGGCGGCGGCGGCGTTGCCCCGCGCCACGATCGCCTGCGCGAGGCGGCGGGCGTGATTCTGGCCGCGCTGTCCTCGGCGCTGCTGCTCTCGCTGGTGTCTTACCGGGCCGACCCCGACGCCGCGAACCTCATCGGCCCGCTCGGCCGCGCCGCGGCGCACGGCATGCTCTTCGCGCTGGGACTGTGCGCCTACCCGTTCGTCATCGCGCTCGGCGTGGCGGCCTGCTTTTTGGTGCTAGGGCGGCCGCTACACCTGCGCGTGACGGAGTCCTTGGGCGTGCTGTGCGCGGCGGCCAGCGCGACCGTGCTCTTCGACGTGCTCTTCCCCACGCTGGTGCAGGGACAGCTTGCCGGCGGCGCGCTCGGCGCGCTGCTGGGCGGGGTCGGGCGCGACTACCTGTCGGTGACAGGAACGGCCCTGCTGTCGCTGACGCTGCTCACGGTGTCGCTCATCGTCGCGGCGGACGTTCGCCCGTCGGTGGTGGCACGCATCGCCTGGCGCGTGCTAGGCGGCGGGCTCTTGCTGCCGGCGGGACGCTTTGCGCGGCGCGTGGCGGCGGAGGTGCACGAGGAATGGGACGCCCGGCGCACCGCGCGCGCCCTCGCCGACGCGGCGGAACGCCACGAGCCGACGCTCGACGGGTTTGGCTTCGGCGACGACGGACTGGACGGGGTCGGCGAGGGCGGCGCCGGCGACGGCGTGCGCGTGCGGCCCCGCCACGTGGAAGGAGAGCCTTCCTGGAGCGAGTCCCCCGACGGCCTCGACGACCCCGAGGCCTACGGCGACGCGGGCGACCGGGACGACGGCGACGGCGACGGCGACGGCGACGGCGACGGCGGCAGTGGGAGTGACGCGCTGGACGACGACGCCATGGCCCTGGCCGTTGCGGGCGCGGCGCGCGGCGGCCCCGCCGGCAAGACCGAGGAGATGCCGACGCTGCTCGACGCCGAGATGGAGATCCTGGCCGAGGACGTCGTAGCGCTGGAGGATCTCGACGACGAGACGCTCGAGCCCGACGCCACGCCCACCGAGCCCCCCGCCCCGCTGCGCGCCCGCGCTCGCGCCGTCGCGTCCTTTTCCTCACCCACAGCGGCGCCCGCGCCCGACCGCGCCCCCGCCCCCGCCCCCGCGCCCGCGCCCGCGCCCGCACGCACCGCCGCGCCTCTGGCCGCGCCCGTCGCTCCGCCGAAGATCGTGGACCGCTCGCAGACCGCGCGCCCCGCCGACCTGCGTCCCGACGAGCGCCTGCCGCCCGAGTTCGCCAACTTCGGCGGCTCTCACTTCCAGCTCCCCTCTCTGGAGCTGCTCGACTACGACCCGCGCGAGCGCGCCAACGTCGACAAAGAGCAGCTCCTGCTCGCCGCCAAGAAGCTCGAGCAGAAGCTCGCCGACTACCAGGTCGAGGGCAACGTCGTGGAGATCCACCCTGGGCCTGTGATCACGATGTTCGAGTTCAAGCCCGCGCCCGGCACGCGCGTCTCCAAGATCGCCGGCCTGGCGGACGACCTCGCCATGGCGCTGGAAGCGGAGACCGTCCGCATCGTCGCTCCCATCCCCGGCAAGCCCGTCGTCGGGATCGAGATCCCCAACCAGACGCGCGAGACTGTCTTCCTCAAGGAGATCATCGGCCACCCCGCCTTCACGCGCACGCGCTCGAAGCTGGCCATTGCGCTCGGCAAGGACATCGCCGGCGCGCCCGTCGTCGCCGACCTCGGGCGCATGCCGCACCTGCTGGTGGCGGGCGCCACCGGCAGCGGCAAGAGCGTCTGCCTCAGCTCCATCCTGGTGTCGCTCCTCTACAACGCCACGCCCGACGAGGTGCGCCTCCTGATGGTCGACCCCAAGATGCTCGAGTTCGGCATCTACGACGGCATCCCGCACCTGCTGGCACCCGTGGTGACCGACCCGAAGAAGGCCGCCGGCGCACTGCGCTGGGCGGTGGAGGAGATGTCGCGCCGCTACCAGCTGCTGGCCGAGGCGGGCGTGAGAAACATCGACAACTACAACAAGCGCATCGACCGCCAGCTCGCCGACTTGGCCGAGAAGGGCTCGGCCGTCGAGGATCTCGCGCCCGAGGACCAGCCGCGCCGCCTGCCCTACATCGTCGTCGTGCTGGACGAGCTGGCGGACCTCATGATGGTGGCGGCGCGCGACGTGGAGACGTCCATCGCCCGCCTGGCGCAGATGGCGCGCGCCGCCGGCATTCACCTCATCGTCGCGACGCAGCGGCCGAGCGTCGACGTCATCACCGGCATGATCAAGGCGAACTTCCCCACGCGCATCGCCTTCAAGGTGGCGACCAAGGTCGACTCGCGCACCATCCTCGACGAGAACGGCGCGGAGCATCTGCTGGGCCGCGGCGACATGCTCGTGACCACGCCGTCGGCGACGGCGAAGCTGGTGCGCGTCCACGGCGCGCTCGTGACCGAGGAAGAGATCCATCGCATCGTGACGTTCCTGAAGTCGCAGGCGGCGCCGCAGTACGACCACCAGATCCTGAGGGCGCGCGACGAGGACGAAGAGGACGGGGGCGGCGGCGGGCGCGGCACGCCCGCCGGCGACGACCTGGCGGACGAGCTGTACGATCAGGCCATCGCCATCGCCGCCGAGTCGGGCGTCGTCTCCATCTCGATGCTGCAGCGCCGCATGAAGGTCGGCTACAACCGCGCCGCCCGCATGGTGGAGCGCATGGAGAAGGAAGGCGTCATCGGCCCCCAGGGCGCCGCCGGCCAGCCGCGCGAGGTGCTCGTCTCGCCCGCCGGCTAGCCATGGTTAGCTGCGCCGCGCGCGGGCGCGCGCCACAACTGCCCCCGGCACGCCGATTTTCGGGAATGAAGCGTTGTCCCTGCGCCTTCGTCCATTAGAGTAACGGCGCGAGGTGCCATGACCCCTTACCTGTTCGGCTTGTTGATGTGGTTGACGATGACGCCCGCGGCGGATCTCTCCGCGGCGACCACCGCGCCGCCGACCCGCACCAGCGGCAGCACGCGCTGGACGAAAACCACGGCCACCACGGTCGCCACCACGGCCACGACCGCGCGCACGACGACGACGGGCGTCGCGACGACGCTGGCGATGGCGCCGGCCGCGGCCGCGGCCGCGGTGTCCCCGACCGCCTCGGGCGCGCCGGCCCCCGCCCCGGCGCCCGCATCGGCGGCGCCCGTCGCGCTCACGGCCGATGCCGTCGTCGGCAAGGTGCAGGCCTTCTACGAGAAGACCAAGGACTTCAAGGCGAGCTTCACGCAGGTCTACTTCCACAAGGTTTACAAGCGCGAGATGAAGTCGAAGGGCCTCGTCTATTTCAAGAAGCCCGGGCTGATGCGCTGGGAATACACCGAGCCCGAGCCCAAGCTCTTCGTCGGCGACGGCAAGACCCTCTGGGTGCACGAGAAGACCGAAGCGACCTGCTACAAGAGCCCGCTCGACGAGTCCACGCTGCCGACGTCCATCACGTTCCTGATGGGCAAGGGTGACCTGCGCGCCGAGTTCGACGCGGCGCTGCTCCCCGACCATCCTCTCGCCAAGAAGGGTTACTACGTGCTGGAGCTGACGCCGCGCAAGGACGCAGGCCACTACAAGAAGGTGCAGCTCGTCGTGAACCCGACGACCTTCCTCGTGGAGCAAACGCTGGTGTACGACCCGACCGGCAACATCAACACCATCGTCTTCGGCAAGCCGGAGATCGACAGCGGGCTCGACCCGAAGATCTTTTCCTTCGTCCCGCCGCCCGGCTGCGACGTCGTCGACCTGCCGAAGTAGCGCTGGCGTGGCGGCCCGCTAGCGCCGTCGCGCGGCGCGCCCTGCCCGCGCCGCGCGCGCCCGCCGCCCGGCGCCCTCCGGCGGCGCGCCCCCCGCCTGCAACAACAGATAGTCCAGCCGCTCGGCGATCCCGCGCAGGAAGCGCGCCTCCTCGGCCGTCAGGCGCGCGCGGGAGAAGATCTTCCGCAAGAAACGCATCCGCGCCGCGGCCGAGTGCGGCCGCATGAAGCGGACCGCCAGCAGCGTGCGCTCGTAGTGCGAGAACAGCGCCTCCATCTCCTCCGCCGTCGCCGGCGTCTGCGACGCCCGCCGCCGCGGCGGCGCTCCTTCGGGCAGCGCCTCGGCCCGCGCCAGCGCCGCCAGCCGGACCTCGTAGCCCAGCAGCAGCACCGCCTGGGCCAGGTTCATGGACGCGAGCTCCGCCGCCACCGGCACGCGACACACGTCGGTGCACACGTCGAGATCGTCGTTGCTCAGCCCGGAGCGCTCCGGGCCAAAGACGAGCGCCACGCACGGCTCGCCGCAACCGCCGCCGCCGCCACCGCCGTCGCGGCCGGCGCCCCCGCGGCCGCCGTCACCGCCACGGCCGCCGTCGCCCCCGTCGCCCCCGCCTCTCGCGCCGTCTGCCGCGGCTGCCGCCTCCACCAGCTCCGGCGCCAGCACCCGCGCCGTCCGCCAGTCACGCTCGCCCCGCACGCGCGCCGACGTCCCCACGACGCGCCGCGCCCCACGCACCGCCTCGGCGAGCGTCGCGAACGTCCGGGCGCGGCGCAGAATCACGTCGGCCCGCGACGCCCGCGCCAGCGCCTCTTCCGCCAGCGGGTCCGCCACCGGCGCCACCAGCCGCAGCTCGCCCAGCCCCATGTTCATCATCGCCCGTGCCGCGGCACCCACGTTCCCGGGATGCGTCGGCGCGACCAGGACCACCGAGACGCGCTCCAGCCACGCCGCCGCCGCCGCCGCCGCCGCCGCTGCTGCCGCCGCCGCCGCCGCTTCCGCCGCCGCCACCTCCGGCACGGTCGGCACCGTCAGTGCGATTCGCTCTTTTCGAGCGTCGTGACCGACTCGCCCACCTTCGGCGGCGGCGGGCCCGACCCGCTGGCCGAGTAGGCAACCAGCTCGGCGCGCGTCAGCACCACCGGCGCGGGCGCGTCGCCCACGTGCGCGCGGAACTCCATCAGCACCGGACCCACGCGCGGACAGTACGTCGTCTCCAGCTCCTGCCCCTCGGTCAGCTCGCGCACCACCAGGCAGTCGCTGAAGGACCCGGCGCGCGTCTTCACCGCCGCGTCCACCTTGTCGATGATGCCGAAGCTCTCCTTGTCGGTGGTCTCCCAGCGCGTGCCCACCGCGATGGGCTCCTTCAGCACGTACGTGCGCGCCGCCGCCTTGAGGATGCCGTCGTCGGCGAGGGCGTAGGCGAACGTGCCGCCCGGGCTCGTCAGGTAGGCGAGCCCGTCCTTCAGCTCCGTCACGCGCGTGATGCCGAGCACCTCCTCGGGGTGGCCCATCCCCGGCTTGCTGATGGCGTGCGTCCACGTCGCGCCGACGTCCAGCGGGAAGTACTCCACCGCGCGCACGCCCGGGTGGTAGTGGAACGGCGGCAGCGCCGGTCTGGCCGCCTTCGTCTCGCCGCCGGGGCAACCGCACACGGCGCCGCCCGCGAGCGCGACCCCCAGCGCCGCTGCGAGCGCGCGTGCGGAGGAGGGGCGGGACGTCGGGCGACCGCAACGCATCGTCCCCGGATGCTACCATGACCGTCGATGGCGGGCTCGCGGCGTACCTGGGCGGCGACAGCGAAAGCGGCGCCCGCAGCCTGGGCGGCGGCAGCGAAGGCGGCGCTGGCGGCGGGGGCGACCGCCGCGGCCGCGGCCGCCACCGTCGCGGCGTCCCTCGGCGCCTGCTCCACCTGCCCGACCGGCGCCTGCCCGCCCGTGTGCGTCGTGACGCGCGGCGTGGTCCTCCTGGGCGGGAACCCCAGCGGCGACGCGCGCGCCGCCTTCAGCGGTGCGGATCTCGCCGTCGTCTACGGCGACCTCAACGCCGGGACGCTCTTCGCCCGCCTCACGCAGGACGGCGCCCTGCGCTTCGCCCCCATCCCGGTCGGCGCCGACGCCACGCTCGGCGTCGTGAGCGATGCCGCCGCCGACACCGACGCCGTCTTCCAATACTCGAGCGACGGGCTGCGACTCCACCACCTCGACCCGCTCGGCGCAATGCTCGACGACATCGACCTCGCGATGGCCTTCTCGTTCGCGACCTACACGCCGACGGACGTCGTCCCCGACGGCAGCGGCGGATTCGTCCTCCTCGCCCACGGCGGCGCGGACGTTTTCCTGCAGCCCTTCGACGCCGCCGGCGCCCCCGCCGGCGACGCCGTGGATCTCGGCCCCGCCGACCCCGGCCCCCTCGCCCTCGCCCGTGCGCCCGACGGCACCTTCGGCGTGGCCGCCCGCGCGCCTGCCGCCGCCGGTCTCCTGTGGGCCTCCGTCGCGCCCGACGCGTTCACCGCGCCCGCCACGGGCCTGCTCGATCAGCCCCTCGCGCCGAGCGGCGGCTTCGCCATCGCCCCCACCGACGGCGCCGGCTTCCTCGTCGCCTGGGGCAACCCTGCCGCCGAGGTCCGCGCGCACGAGACCCTCGACGCCTCCGAGGCCGCCGCCGTCACGCTCGCGCGCGACGCCCCGGACGCGCGCACGCTGCTCGCGCGCGCTGGTAGCGGGCTGCTCGTCGTCGCCTGGGTCGACGCCGACGCCGAGGCCCACGCCGCCGCCGTGGGCGACGACGACGTTCCGCGCGGCCCGCCCGCCGACCTCGGCCCCGCCCTCGACTGGTACGACCTCGTCCCGACCACCGCCGGCGTGGCCCTCGTCTGGGCCCCGCTCCCCGCCACCGGCGAGGCCGACGTCGTCGTCAGTTTCCTGGAATGTCGCTGACGCGCTCCCGCCGCCGCAACGACCGCACGGACGGCGGGTAGCCGCGCACGCCCCGGCTCGGCGTCGCCGCGCGCTACTTCTTCCGCCCCTTCTTGCGCGACTCCTTGGCCAGCTTGCGCCGGACCTTGGCGTGCTGCGCCGCCTTCGCCGTCGGCGTGAAGCGCTTTCCCATGCCCGGCAACCCGCCCATCCCCGCCGGCATCCCCGGCATCCCCGGCATCCCCGGCATTCCCATCCCGGGCATCGGCATCCCGCCGCCCTCCATCCCGCTCCCGTCGCCGCCCCCCTCGAGCGCCCCCAGCATCTTCTTGATCTGCCGCAGCTGACCGAAGCCCGGGATCTTCCCCAGCACGCCCGTCGCCATGCCGAACTGCTTGAGCAGCTGGCGCATCCAGCGGAACTTGTGGCAGAGGTCCTTGACCTCTTGCTCCTTGCGCCCGCTTCCCTTGGCGATGCGCTTCAGCCGCGAGTCCTCGAAGATCAGGACCTCCTGCTCCTGCTTCTTCGCCCCCTTGCCCACGACCTTCTTCTCCACGCGGAACAGCGTCTCGGGGCGCAAGCGCTCCGTCTTCGTCATGGAGCTGATGATCGCCGCCACGCGGTCCAGCTCGCGGTCGTCGAGGTTCACCCCCTGCGGCAGCCCGTCGGGGAAAAACGGCATCTTGTCGAACAGGTCCTTCAGCGAGCCCATCTGCTGAATCATCCGGATCTGCCCGAGGAAGTCGTCGAACCCGAATTTCCCCTTCATCATCCGGACGGCGTCTTCTTCGGCCTTCTCCGCGTCGACGACCTCCTCGAAGTCGCGCATCAGCGACTCGACGTCGCCGAACCCCATGATCCGCGACGCCAGCCCGTCCGGCCGGAACTCCTCCAGCCGGTCGATGCTCTCCCCCATACCGACGAACTTGATGGGCTTGCCCGTCGCCTCCTTCACGCTCAGCGCCGCGCCGCCACGCGCGTCGCCGTCGAGCTTCGTCAGGATCACGCCGCCCAGATCCAGCCGCCGGTCGAACTCCGTGGCCGTGCGCACCGAGTCCTGGCCGATCATGGCGTCGATCACCAGGAAGACGTTTTCCGGCTCGCAGCGCCGCTTGATCTCGTCGAGCTCCTGCATCAGCGGCTCGTCGATCGCCAGCCGCCCCGCCGTGTCGAAGATGATCGTGTCGCGGTAGCGCGTCTTGGCGTCCTCGATCGCCGCCGCGCAGATGTCGGGCGGCGACGCGTCCGGCAGGTTGAACACCGGGATGTTCAGCGACCGCCCCAGTACCTTCAGCTGCTCGATGGCGG
This sequence comes from Myxococcota bacterium, assembly GCA_036004705.1. Lineage (GTDB taxonomy): Bacteria > Myxococcota_A > Polyangia > DASYRF01 > DASYRF01 > DASYRF01. Next base: position 15,057 of record DASYRF010000176.1, on the reverse strand, counting down.
CCGGCCGGTAGATGTCCGCCGCCACCAGCATCGGCTTGCGCCCTTGCTTCTCGAAGAAGCGCGCCAGCTTCGCCGCGGTGGTCGTCTTGCCCGACCCCTGCAGCCCCACCAGCATCACGCGCGTCGGGCCCTTGGCGTTCAGCACCACCGACGTGTCCACCGGCCCCATGATGCCGTTCAGCTCGTCGAGGCAGATCTTGATGAAGTGCTGGTAGGGAGTGACCTTGAGCTTCTTGCCCTTGGACTCGGCGGCCACCTGCACCACCTGCCCCAGCGCCTTCTCGCGCACGCGCTCCAGGAAGCGCTTGACGACGTTGAACTCCACGTCCGCTTCCAGCAGCGAGACGCGGATGTCGCGCAGCGCCTCGTCGATGACCCCCTCGGTCAGCTCCGCCTGACCGCGCAGTCGGTTGCGCGCGTTGCGAAATCCAGCAGCGACGGTCTCGAACATGTCGGCTCGCCTCGCTCGCCGCGCGCTAGGCGCGGTGGAAGACGCGCTTGTACATCTGCGCGGTGGTGCGGCGCACGAGCGCGCGCGGCGCCAGCCCGCTCATGAAGGCGCCGATGCGGTTGCCCAGGCCCGTCACCACGACGACGCGCCCGGCGTCGAACCCCGCCAGCCCCTCGTCGACGACCTCCTCGGCCGACTGCACGACGAACTTCGGCAACGGCGGAAGCTGCGAGCCCGGCAGGTTCACCGCGGCGAACTCCGTCTCGGTCGGCCCCGGACACACCGCGCACACCTGCACCTCGCCGCGCAGCTCCTCGGCAAGCGCTTCGGTGAAGTGCAGCACGTAGGCCTTCGACGCCGCGTACACGGCGTGGTACCCGAGCGGCTGGAACCCCGCCGTGCTGGCGACGTTGATGACCCCGCCCCGCCGCTCGCGCACGCTCGGCAAGAGCCGCCACGTCAGCTCGGTCAGCGACGCCATGTTCAGCTGCAGCGTGGCGAGGTGCTCGTCGAGCGGGATGTCGGTGAAGGCGCCGCCCTTGCCGGCGCCGGCGTTGTTCACCAGCAGGTCCACGCCGCCCTCCGCCAGCACCGCGTCGGCCAGCGCCGCCGCGCCACCCGGCGCGCCCAGGTCGGCGGCCGCCGCCGTGGCCCGCACGCCGTGCTCCGCCGCCAGCTCGCCGGCCAGCGACTCCAGCCGATCGCGCCGCCGCGCCGCCAGCACCAGGTCGTAGCCGCGCGCCGCCAGCCGCCGCGCGAAGACCGCCCCCAGCCCCGACGAAGCGCCTGTCACCAGCGCTCGCCGCCCGCCGCCGTTCGCCGTCATGCGCCCGCCTTACCGCGCACCGCCCCGAGCGTCAACCCGCGCCCTCGAACGCCCCCTCGACGAACACGTCGTCCCAGTCGATCTCGAAGCCGGTGATGAGCCCCATCGGCACGGTCTCGGTGCGCTCCGCCAGCAGCAGCTTCTCGAACGAGTCCACGTGCTGCTCGCGCACCAGCCGCTCGCGCGCGGCGAGCTTGCCGGCGAAGAGCACGCGCAGGTATTTCCCCACCGCCACGTCGTCGATGGCGACGCCGTGCAGCGCCGCCAGCGCCTCCACGTCGCGCTGCATGTGCGCGGCGCTCTGGTAGCGCCGGCGCGGGTCCTTCTCCAGCGCGCGCGCCGCCACCAGATCCACTTCGCCGGGGAGCGCCGGGTTGAAGCGGCTCGGCGGCGGCGCCTGCTCGTCGAGAACCGCGGCCATCGTCGCTTGGTCGGTGGAGCGCCGCCAGAGCCGCTGCCCGCAGGCCAGCTCCCAGAAGCACGTCCCGGCGGCGAACACGTCGGTGCGATGGTCCACCGCCAGCCCCATCGACTGCTCCGGCGAGGCGTACGCCACCTTGCCCTTCAGCATCCCCGGATCGTCGGCGCCGCGCGACACGATCGCCGCTTGCGCCACGCCGAAGTCCAGCACCTTGGTCGCCCCCGCGTAGCTGACGATGACGTTCTGCGGCGAGACGTCGCGGTGCACCAGCCGCAGCGGCACGCCCCGCTCGTCGCGCAGCGTGTGCGCGTGGTGGAGCCCGGCGCAGAGGTCGGCGAAGATGCGGCACAGCACCGGCAGCGGCACCCCCGACTCCCCCGCCGCCACCGAGGCGCGGTGCACGCGGAACAGGTCCTCGCCGTCGACGAACTGCATCGACATGAAATGGCTGCGCCCCACCGAGCCCAGCTCGTAGATGGGTACGACGTTGGGATGGTCGCTCAGGCGCGCCGCCAGGTGCGCCTCGTCGCGGAACATACGCACGAACTCGGGGCGCGCGCCGTACTGCGGCAAGATGCGCTTCACCACCACCAGCTTCTCCGGATAGCCGGCGGCCGGAAGCGCGCGCTTCGCCAGGAACACCTCCGCCATGCCACCGACGGCGAGCTGGCGCAGCAGCACGTAGTCGCCGAAGCGGCAGGGAAGCAGCTCCCCGAGCAGCTCGGGGTCCCGATCGGGCGGGTCGGGCACGGCCGGCATCGCGCCGCGAGGGTAGCACGCCCGGCGGGCCGCCCGCGCGCCGTGGTATCCTGCGGGGGAATGAGCTTCCGTCGCATCCTCGTGCCGGTGGAGCTCGGCGACGCCTCCGACGTGGCGGTGCACACCGCCGGCGCGCTGGCGCGCGCGCTCGGCGCCGAGGTCGTGCTGATGCACGTCTTCGACGTCGCCCACGGTGGCCTCGCCGGGGGACTGCTCTACCCCGGGCGCGTGAACCTCGACACGTCCGAGGAGACGGTCGCGCACATCCGCGCCACCGTGGAAGAACGCGTGAACGAGCTGTTGGCGCACGGCGTGCGCGCGCAGGGGCGCGTCGAGCGCGGCATCCCGGCGTTCCAGATCATCGACGCCGTCAAGGCCGTGGCGGCGGACCTGGTCGTGCTGTCGCGGCGCGGCACCGGCCGCGGCACTGCGCGCAAGGTGCTGGCGCAGTCGCCCGTGCCCGTGCTCGTCATCAACGCCGGCGCCGCGGAGCGGGTCGCCGAGGAGACCAGCGAGCACGAGCCCGACGCCTCCCCAATGCCGGGCGCGCGGGCAACCCCCGACCGCGAAGAATCGTAGCCGGAGCCCGGCCGGAACCGCATCGCAGCCGGAGCCGGAGCCGGAGCCGCAGCCGCAGCCGCAGCCGCAGCCGCAGCCGGAGCCGGAGCCGCAGCCGTAGGCGCAGCCTGAGCCGCAGCCGGAGATGAGGCTAGGACGGGGCGGGGGCGGAGGCGATGGAGGCGTCGAGGCGCGTCTGGGCGAAGAGGGTGCGCAAGAGGTCGAGGCCGGGGCGGCGGCGGCCGGCGGCCAGATCGTGCACGCCGCGCTGCACGGCGGCGTTGAGCGGAGCGTCCAGGCCGTGGCGCGCGGCGCGGGCGGTCACCTCGCCGTTCAGGAAATCGACGGCGGGCGCGCGGCCTCGCTCGATGGCGGCGAGCATGGACGAGCGCAGCCGCCGGTAGCGCGACCCCACCGCCAAGAGCAGGCCGTGCTTCGCCACCAGGCCCGCCGACCCGGCAGCGCGCCGCTCCGACGCGGTCAGCGCGATCCATTCGAGGTCGATCGTCCCGGACACCTTCTCCAGCACGACCTCCTCGCGCCGCGCCACCTCGACGGCCTCGGTCATGAGCTCCAGCGCGAGCCGCCGCACGAAGCGGTGGCGCAACAGCGCGCCCAGCCGCGACCCGCCCAGCGTCCCCAGCCCGCTGATGGCGCAGTTGATGGCGAGCTTGCTCCAGCGCGCGCCGCGGAGGTTCGCGGTGAGCTGCACGGGGCCGATCGACTCCAGCACGCGACCCAGCGCCTCGACGACGGGGTCGGGCGCGCCGTCGAGCCGGCCCACGCTGAAGCCGCCGGCGGAGGTGCGGTCCACCACACCCGGCGAAACCTGCGTAGCGCCCCAGGCGACGATGGCGCCGGCGACGCGGTCGGCCCCGGCGAAGGCGGCGACGCGCTCCTCGCACAGCCCGTTCTGTAGGCAGACCATCCGGCCGCCGGCGCGCAGCAGCGGCAGCGCCGCGCGCGCCGCCTCCTCGACTTGCGGCGGCTGCGTCGCCAGCAGCACGAAGTCCCAGGGCGCGCCGCCCGCCGGCACCGCCGTGGCGATGGGCACGAGCACGCGCCGCGGGGCGCCGTCTTCGATGACCGTCAGCCCGCCCGCGCGCACCGCCGCGGCGAAGGGCTCGTTGGTGGTGACGGCCAGCACCTCCTGGCCCTGCTCGCACAGGTGCGCCGCCACCACGCCGCCCACCGCGCCGCACCCGACCACCAGGCAGCGCGCCATCAGATGGTGCCGTCCGCCGTCGGCCGCGCGACGACCGCCGGGAAGGTCATGTCCATGGAAAGGGGGGCCACGCCCGCCGAGGGCTGGCCGACGCGAATCGTCACGGCCGTCGCGCCTGCCGGCGGGGCCATGCGTCCGGCAAAGAACTTCCCGTCGAGCGAGACGTTCATCGCCAGGCGTCCCAGCGGCCCGGCGTCGCCGAAGAACTCCAGCTCGGCCTTGCCGCCCGTCGCGACGATGGGGTTGCGCACCGCGTCCGACAGATACAGGCGCCACTCGTGCACCGCCGTGCGCACGAGCTCCAGGTGGACGTCGCCCTTCATGCCCACGAGTCCCCCGTGGTGCGCGGTGTGGTCCTCGTGCGGGCCTTTGCCGCGGGGCGCCGCGGCCGTGACGTCGCCGCCGCCCCCGCAACCGCAGCTCCCGCCGCCGGTCGCGCCCGCCCCGCCGCAGCCGCAGCCGGCTTCTCCCGCGCCGCCCGCGCCCGCCCCGGCGCCCCCGCAGCCGCAGCTCCCGCCGCCTCCCCCGCAGCCCGCGCCGCCGCCGCCCGCCGCCGCGTCCATCATGCCGCAGCCGCCGCCCCCCGCCGGAGCGCCCACCGCCCCAGGCGCCGCCGCCGCCCCCGCCACCATCGACGCCGCGCGTGGCGGAGCAGGGTAGGCCGCCGGCGACGAAGGACCGCTGCCGCCGCACGACCCGCCCTCCCCGCCGCCGCCCTTGCGCGCCAGCGCCATCTTGCCCGGGGGAAGGTCGGGCCGCCGCTTGGTCACACCGTCGCCCGCGGCGCCCGCGCGCACGTAGCCCGGCACCCCGGCCCCGCCCGCCGCGGCCGCGCCCACGGCGCCCGCCGCGCCGGCGCGGCCCCCGATCGGCTCGGGCGTCAGACGCGGCCCCTCGGACCGCGCCAGCCCCAGCGCCGCCGCCGCGCACAACCCCAGCGCTCCGAGTCCCGCCGCCGCGCCGCCCATGCCTCTGCGCTCCGTCATGGCACCTTCCTGTAGCGCGCCGCCGCTAGAAATCGCCGAACAGCGTCGCGACCCTCACGCCTAGCGCACCGGCGATGCGGTGTAAAGACGCCACCGACGCGCTGCATTCGGCGCGCTCGATCTGCGACAGCGCCGACACGCTGAGGCCCGTCCGCCGCGCCATCTGCCGCAGCGTGAGCGTCAGCTCCTTGCGCACGCGGCGGATGTTGGCGCCGATGGCCTGGTGCAAGAGCTGCTCGCGGTCGCGCTGCAGCCCGCGCTTGGCGATGACCCGCTCCACCACGCGCCGCAGCTCGTCCACGCCGAACGGCTTGCGGATATAGTCGCTCACGTCGAGCTTGATGCTCTCCACCGCCGAGTCCACGGTCGGGTAGCCGGTGAAGATGACGACGGCGATGTCGGGGTCGACCTTGCGCAGCTCGCCGAGCACGGTGAGCCCGTCGACGCCCGGCATCATGAGGTCCAGCAGCACCAGGTGGTAGTCGCCGCGCTTGAGCGTGGTGACGGCCTGGGTGGGGTCGCTGAGCGTGGTGACGTCGTAGCCGTCGCGCTCGAGCGTGTCGCGCATGACGGCGCAGACGTCCGGGTCGTCATCCACGACCAGGACGTGCAGCTTCAGTGGGGCCCGGGAGCGCCTTCCAGGGGATGAGCCAGACCCAGACCCAGACTCGGCCCGCGCAGGAACCGGGTCACCTCGCCGCGCATCTCCCGCCGTCCGAACCATAAGAGATGCCCTCCTGGGAACCAGTGGATGTGGGGCCGCTGCCAGTGCTCCCACAGCGCGCGCGCCTGCGAGGGGTGGCAGATGCGGTCGCCGAGCCCGGCGAGCAGCAGCAGGCGCTCGCGCGGCAGGCGGGGCGCATGGCTCAGCGGGCAGTGCAGCGCGAAGGCGCGCCGCATCGTGTCGAGCGTGATGCCGCGCGCCTCGGCGCGCGCACGCTCGGCGTTGCCCTTGCCGTGCTCCCACATGAGGTCCGCCATCGAGACCATCGGGATGAGCGGAATGGCGAAGGAGAGGGAAGAATCGAGCGAAGCCCAGAGCGCGGCGGTGTACCCGCCGAGGCTCATGCCCAGCACGCCGACCGGCCGGGCGGGCGCGGCGCGGCGCAGCCACTGCGTCCAGGTGCGCAGGTCCCAGATGGCCTGGCCGAAGCCCTCGGCGGTGCGGCGCACGTTGGTGGACGGGAACAGCGCGCCGCTGAGGCGCGCGCCGCGCGGCGTGCGCGGCCCGTGGAACGGCAGAACGAGGAGATGCACGTCGAGGCCGAGCGCGTAGAGGCTTTCGGCGCCGAGCGCTTTCTCGTCCAGCCAGGCGGTGCCCTGCGCCCAGCCATGGACCGCGAGGACGGCCGGCCGGGCGTCGGCCGCGCCGGCGCCGGCGCCGGCGCCCGCGCCCGCGCCCGCGTGCACCCACGCATGGACGTACGCGTGGCGGTTCTCCGCGTATTCGTCGTGGCGGGCCTGATAGTCGGGGTCGAACGTCCGGTAGGCGGACGGCCAGCGATAGCGCACCACGGCGCCGCCGTCGGGGAGCGGGCGCACGATCTGCTCGCGCACCGCCGCCGGCGCCGGCGGGCCCTCCGGCGCCCGGAAGAAGCTCTCCGGCGCGGCGACGAGCGCCGGATCGGAGTAGCGGGAGAATGCGTCGCGCTGGTGCTCGGCGTGCTTGGCGGGGCGGCGGTTGGAGACGAGGAACAGCGTCTCCATCAGGCGCAGCACCATTCGGTCGGCGCGCGCCCCGCTGCGCAGCAAGAGCGCCTCGGCGAGCCCCAACCCGTCGACGTGCACGGCGCTCGCATCGTCGATCCCCGCGGCACGTTCCATCCGGCAAAAGCCTAGTCGAACTCTCTCCGGAACGATAGACGCCCGCCGCCTGCCGGCCGCGCGAACGCGAGCCCCCGGCCCGCAAGCGAACGGCGCCCGGATCCTCGTGCGTTCGCGGGTGCCAGACGAGCTGGAGCTGCATCCACATCGGGGGGCGCGGCGCAGGCCGTGGAAGCACCGGCCTGAGCGATGTCGAGCTCTATCGGACTCGCCGGAGGTGGCTCGGTCGAGCCTCACGCGTCACGCCAGGCTCCGCGCGCGGACCCGCGCTCGTCGAACCGTGAGCATCCGGACGAAATGGCTGCAGGAGCGCGGCAAGCCGCTTCCCGCGCGCGTAGTCACCATGCCACGCGACGCGGTAGGTGAGCACCGCCGGAACCGCAGGCTCGAGCATCAAGGGAACGGCGCGCGCTCCTTCACTCAGTCGCGACTGGGGGAGGATCGCGGACCCGAAGTCGAGCGCGGCCCACTCCTGTAAGACGTGGTAGCCCATCGCTTCACCGGCGTAGACTCGAAGGTGAACGCCCGCCGAAGCAAAAAGCGCTCGGGTCGTACGTGCGAGACCGCATCGGTCTGGCACCATCACGAATGTGTCGGCGGCGAGACTCTTGAGGTCCACCTCGTTGCTCCTCGTTTCAACACCGCGGCGAGGGACGTAGTAGAGCGGATCTCGACAAACCGGCGCCGATCGTATGGAGCTGGCGAACTCCGTCTCGGGAAGCAGCGCGATGTCGACGGTGTGCTCGCCCAGCCGCTGCAACAGGTCGGACAGGTTCTCCTCGATGAGCCGAATCTCGGAGCCGAAACGCGCGTCGCGGATCGCGCCGACGATCTGCGTGAGGACGTGCGACGGGATCAGTGGTGAATGGCCGATGACAGTCAGGCTGGGTGCGTGTTGAGCCTTCGCTGCGCGAACGAGCGCATCGCGCCCGCTCAACATCTGCTCGACGTGCGGGATCAGCGTTTCGCCGAACGGCGAAAGGCGGACGCGACGCGTCGTGCGGGAGAAGATGCGCTCACCCAGCTCCTCTTCGAGCCTCGCGATCGAGTTCGAAAGAGCTGCCTGCGTGACTCCACACGTGCGCGCGGCGCGGCTGAAGGAGCCGGCCTTGTGCGCTTGGAGCACGTGCTCGAGCTGGGTGAGCGTCATCCAGGCTAGGCGAGAGTGTACACCCGCACGTCAGGCGGAGCGTCGAGAAGGGGGGAAAGGGCGGTCACCACGTCGCGCTCGAAGAACGGACTTGTCAGGTATGACTCCGCGTTCGCCTTCGAGTCGAAGCCGTGCAGCACCTGCACATCGTCGTCGCGCACGAGGAGCTCCTTCGACTTCGCCCCCGGGACGCGGGCCAGGAACGGCGCCTTGTAGCGGGTGTAGATTTCGGCGGCGGCGGGACGACGATCCGATCGGATTTTCAGCGAGATCTGCAAGTACACCATTGGAGGCTCTCTTTCTGCGGGCAATGTGCCAGCGACCGGAGCATGCTCATCGCGCCGGCGAGCCGGTAGCGCGGCGGTAGAAATGTCATTCATTCGCGCTAATGATGAGCCGTGACACGCGAAATACAAACGTTTGCTTGGACCCGCTGTCGGGTTGGCGCGGCACCTGCGCCGCTCAGGGCGGGAACCCCACCACGGGAAGGAGCCGCGTCGCACGACGCCTGACGGCTCCGTCCAGGATCGCCACCGCACCCGAAACCGAAGCCGCAGCCCGCAGCCGCAACCGCAGCGGCAAAACCGCAGCCGGAACCGCATCCGCAAGCCGCAGCCGGAACCGCATCCGCAACCCGCAGCCGGAACCGCATCCGCAAGCCGCAGCCGGAACCGCAGAGAACCGCAGCCGCAACCCGCTGCCGGAACCGCAATACGCAGCCGCACCCCCGCAACCGCCAACGCCGACGCAGCCGCAGCCGGGACCACCGTTGGCGACAGTGACTTCGCGTGATGGAAGTCGCCCCAGCTGCGTGCTCGCAGGAGCGTCCGCGTTGAAACGGGCGTCGGTCGCAGTCGTCGCCCAAGCGGTCGCCTGGAGGGCGCAGCCGTCCGCCCGCCCCTGGGTAGTCGTCGCGGCCGATCCGCCTGCGGTCGTAGGGCCTCCGAAAGAGGCCGTCGCCCGTCCGAAAGAGGCCGTCAGCCGTTCAGGTGCCGGTCGCAGTCGTCTCGAAAGCGGCTGCCGGCCTCTCCCAAGCGGGCGCACCAGTTTCTCAGGGCGCCGGAGACGTCCCACAAGCGGTCGACGGCTTGGCGCAAGACGCCGGCGAATTTTCGCAAGAGGTCGATTGGCGTAGTTTCAGCCACTTAGACTTCACGACCCGTTTGGACGTGACGCACCGCGCCAGCGAGCTCCGGCACGGCAGGGGCTTCGAAACGGGCCGGGGAACGAGGGTCTACGACGCGCTGCCACCGACAGGCGGCGGCGTAGGCTCAGGGCCGGCGTCGGCCTCGTCATCGGCCGTCGGACCGCCGACTGCCACCAGGCGGCGGAAGCGCTCGGCGATGACGGGGTCCTGGTAGAACGCGAGGGCGCCGCGCGCGCTGATCTCATCGACGGCCCCTTCGACGCGGAGCTGCGTGTCGACCCGGTCCTCGGTGTGCTCGGCGCGCGCGTCGATGAGCGTGCCCTGCGTCCCGTCGGCGCCCAGGAGCTCGGCGGCGAGGGCGCTCGCGGCCGTCACGTCGTCGGGCACGACGCCGCATTGCGCCAGCGCGACGCCGTGGTCGGCGATGGCGCGCAGCGCCGCCACGACGCCCTGGGTGTCCTCCGCCTTCAGGCCGTCACCGATGCCGATCGCCGTCCGCAGCGCGGCCGGCGGCCGGCTCGTCCTGGCGACCGCGTTGCGGATCGACATGACGAAGGCGTGCCCTTGCGCGGAGGTCGCACGCTCCTTCGAGGTACCCGTCTTCTGCTGCCCCAGAGCCGTCGCTCCGCGCGCCGCCGCGTCGCCCAGGGTCACCCGGTCGGCCTGGAGCTGCGGCAGCTGCCCCGCCGACAGGCGCGGCTCCACCTGCACGCTGTACTTGTTCGCCAGTCGGTTCGCCGTGCGCGCCCGCCGCAACGCATCGTCCAACCCCCACCGCGGCTTCGTCGAAGTTGCCATCGTGTCCTCCACCCTCTCCTCGCAACGCGTCGATGTACCTGCGAGAACGGCCGCTGCAATGCCGCGCCTCGCCCGCCGCCTCGGTCCATCCGAGGGCGGCTCGGTCCGGCTCCTACGCAAGACGCGTGCCCGCGCTCGATCCCAACTCTGGGACGCTCACAACGAGAGATCGTGCGTTTGGACCCCGCGAATTCCCAATCCTGGGACAATAGGCTTGAAGTGGGGTCTGACGACACCAGAACGCGAGACCCCAGCGAGGACGCTTGGCTGCAGTGGACGCGCGCGACCGGCCAGCGGCCGCCGCTGGTGACACTTGCCCGCCACGCGCCCGATGCTCTGCGCGGCCACCATCACATCGATCGCACCATGTACCCTTGCGCGACCCTTTCGCCTGGCGTACGTTATCGTGCTCTGAGGTGTACCCATGCAGAAGGCCCCCGTCCTTCTCCTTGACGATGACGATGCGTTCCGCGGCTGGTACGCCTCTGCGTTGCACGACGATCTGGGGGTCGACGTGGCAGTAGCCGCGAACGTCGGCGAAGCACGCCAAGTACTCGAACGGGGGGGGGAATCCGTTCGGGTGGCAGTCGTCGACTACCAACTCGCTGACGGCGAGCGCGGGTTCGACCTGTTGCCCGACCTTCGGCCGCGCGGCATCTTCACGTTCGGCCTGAGCGGCTACGCGAGCGCAGACCTTGCCCTCGCGGCGGTGCACGTCGGCTGTAGGTGGTTCTACCCGAAGTCCAAACCGCATCTCGATCTCCTGATGTGCGCGATCGCCGCCGCGTTGCGCGGCGACCTCGACGAGGAGCCCGTCGAGATTCCGCAGCACTGGGGTCTGCCGAAGCGGGCCGCCGAGGTCACGGCGCTCTCGTTCAAGGGGCTGAAGACCGAGAACATCGCCGTGTCGCTCGAGATCGAAGAGCCGACGGTACGGCGACACCGCGCCGAGGTGCTCGAGAGGTCCGGCCTTCCCTACTGGGAGCTGGTCCTCGCGTTCCTTCGTACGTGGCAAACGCCGAGGGCCCCGCACGGCGGTGGCTCAAGGGAGGGCCGATGATCCGCTCCACGACGCTATTGATGGTGGCCGCGGTCGCGCTCGGCCTCGGGTGCCGCAGTCGCGGATCCGAGGGCGATCGCTGCTTTCCGAACGGCACCTGTGACGAGGGCCTCGCTTGCCTCTCCGATCGGTGCGTAGCGCTACCGCTGAGCGACGCCGGCGCCGACGGTGGAGGCGCCGACAGTGCGACGTCGGACGCCGGCAGTTTTTGCGGCAACGGCGTCATAGATGGCACGGAGCGGTGCGACGCAGCCGACCTGGGCGCCGCGACCTGCACGAGTCTCGGACAGGGCTTCACCGGCGGCACCCTCGCCTGCGACACGGCGTGCGTCTTCGACATCTCCGGCTGCACGATCCCGCCGGGCTGCGGCGATGGCTCGCTCGAAGCGCCCGAGCAGTGCGACGGCGGCGACTCCGGCGGCGAGACGTGCCAGACCCTCGGCTTCGCCGCCGGCGGACTCGCCTGCGCGCTTGGCTGCGTCTTCGACAGCACCGGTTGCTGGACGTGCGGCGACGCCCTCATACAGCCGAGCGAGACCTGCGACGGTACGAACACCGGCGGCGTCACGTGTACTTCCCTCGGCTTCGGCGCGGGCACGCTCTCCTGCTCGGCGGACTGCTTCTCACTCGATCCCTCCACATGCACGGGGGGGCCTCCCACGGTGCCCACACCCCGTAAGCCCATCAACAACACCTACATGGGTTCGATCTACGTGACTGGCTCGCGCCGCCCGACGTTCACGTGGGACCCCTCCACGGTGACCGGAGGGGCGAGCATCGACTACGACCTCCAATACTCCACGAGCGCAACGTTCGCCTCCGGCGTCACGACGGCAACGGTCACGACGACGAGCTACCAGCCCTTTGCTGACCTCGCCGCCTCCATGACCGTTCCGGTCGGCAGCCGGTACTACTGGCGCGTGCGCGCGTGCGCTATGAGCGTCTGCTCCGCGTACTCGCCCACGCGCTGGGTGAACGTCGGCCGCAGCGACCGCGACTTCAACGGCGACGGCTACGCCGATCTGGTCATCGGGGCGCCCCTAAATGCTTCAGGAAGCGGGGCTGCTTACGCATACCTCGGCGGCCCTGGAGGCGCTGCGAGCACGCCCGTCTTGACCATCCTCGGCACCAGTCTGCAAGTCCTCGGCAGCGCCGTCGCGAGCGCGGGCGATCTCAACGGTGACGGCTTCTCGGACCTCGTCGTGGGTGCCAACTCCAACTCGGGCGCCGATCCCGGGCACGCGTACGTGTATTTTGGAGGAGCGGGAGCCGCGTTCGACGACGTTCCGGAAACGACCCTGACGGGAGAGGCGAGCTCCGACCACTTTGGCATCTCGGTGTCTGGTGCCGGCGACGTAAACGCGGACGGCTTCGATGATCTAGTGGTAGGAGCGTTCTTTCACGACGGCATTGCCGCGTTGGACTCGGGGCGCGCGTACCTTTTCCTTGGCGGACCAGGAGGTTCTCTCGACGTGACCGCTGACGCCTCCTTCGATGGCGCCACGGCGAACGATCACTTCGGCAACGCGGTCGCCTCCGCGGGCGATGTCAACGGAGACGGGTACGCGGATATCGTCATCGGAGCGCAGAACCACGCATCGAACACCGGAGCTGCCTACGTCTTCTTGGGGGGCCCGGGACCGGGGGTGAATACTGTCGCGGACGGGACGATGATGGGTGAAGCCATCAACGACACCTTCGGCCAAGTCGTCTCTGGCGCCGGGGATGTCGACGGCGACGGCTTCTCCGATGTCCTTGTCGGCGCGCCGTCAGCCGACGGAGCTGGAACCGATCGCGGACGGGCCTACTTCTTCCTCGGCGGCCCTGGCACCGGCTTCGACATCGCTCCTGACATGACGCTGACCGGGACCATGGACCTGGAATCGTACGGAGCGACCGTGTGCGTGGCCGACCTCAACGGGGATTCCTACGTGGACGCGGCGATCAGTTCCACTGACGTGGGCTCCGGAAGCACGGGCACAGTGAGAACCTACTTCGGTACCTCCAGCGGCATAGACTCGACCTCCGACACCACGCTGATCGGCCCCGCTGGTTTCAGCGCATTCGGTACCGGGCTGCGCGGCGCCGGCGACGTGAACGGGGACGGCTACGACGATCTGATCGTCGGCGCACCATCCTTCATGTCGGTTGCGGGGGCCGCATACGTATTCCTCGGCGGCCCCGGCTCCTCTGTCGACTCTGTCCCCGACAGCACGTACGCAGGAGTCCCATCTGAGGCGCTCGGGCAATCCGTGTATTAGCTCAGGGGGCTGGACGCGAGATTGTCTCCTCACGCGCGGGCGCAAGCAGGTGCCATAACCCCGACCCGACGAGACTCCCGCCAAGAGCCAGGAAGCCGATGGACACCAGCGGCACGCCGGTGTCGGTCCATGATCCCGTCACGAAGGGCGGCGCCCCGGCACGGGTCGAAGCGTATGTGCCGCTGGCGACCAGAATGAGGCCCAGTGCGGTGCTCACGCCGCCCCAAGCCCGGACGGGCACGCTTCTGCGCCGCGCTTCCACAATGTTGTCCCAGGTGGTGCCGAGGATGACCAGAGTCTCGATCCTCCCTATTTTTGAGGACCTGTCCCAGTTGCCCCAGGACAGCCGGAACCACAGTCCGAGACTGTCCGGCCGAAGGATTGGGCGCTCGGCCGAAGGGTGCATCTCTCCGGTTGACGCGACGAGTCGGACTTCGCCCGCATCGACGGAACGGTCCACCCGTGCGCAGGCCTCGCATTGCAAGAGCAGGTCGCCCGATGATCCACGGCTCGCGAAAATGCGGTACATTCTTCTTTCATAGCGATTCACGTAGTAGAAGCCGTGGCCGAAGAGGGCGGAATCAGAACGCTCGCCGGGCGCCAGGATCTCCTCCTTGCCTGCGTGATGCGCTGCAATCAATGCTACGCCCGCTGGATCGCGCACCCGAACGTAGATGGTGCGCGTGCGAAAGCAGGCGCCCGACACAACGGCAAGGACGACGACAAGCGTCGACGCGAGCGCCCGTGCAGCTAAGCTAGCGCCGCTACCAACTACCCGACGGAAGCTCACCCTCTCGACGCGCCCTCGGCAGGTCGAACACATCGGCGCCTCTCCCCGGCCAGGCTACCTGACAGCCGAGGCAATCGCAAGACGTGCGCGCGGAGCCAAACTTGCTCCCGCCCAGATGGCCATGCGTCTCACGTAAGGTGGCGCGAGGCTGGCGACCGCGATTCCAAATCGGTCGTCCGCCGCGGACCCGGTCAGTATGCCATCGGGGATGGCGTCCGCCGCACCGCCTCCCCAGCCAAAAAAGACGTATACCGCGCCGGCATCGGTCCCTGCTGCGTCGCTGCGCGCTGCGCCGACCACAAAGTCGTCAATTGCGTCCCCATTCAAGTCGCTCACTCCGGCAACGAGCGTGCCAAAGTAGTCGCCCGTGGCAGCGCCGGTCAAGATCATCTCCGGTGTCGGTGCCACTCCCGCCGGTCCTCCGAGGTAAAGGTATGCGCGTCCTCCGTCAATGCCGACCCCGTCGTTCGCAAACGCACCAATGAGAACGTCGCCGTAGCCGTCCGCATTTACGTCGCCCGCCGCTGCGCACGACTCTCCAAACCAATCGCCGGCCGCCTCTCCGGAAAACTCCTGGTCCGGCGTCTTGTCGAACGCACGGCCTCCCCAGTAAAGAAACACGTATCCAAGGCCGGAGCCGTTCACAGCGGCGACAAGCAGGTCCGAGAACGAATCACCGTTCACATCTCCTGCGTTTGCCACAGTAGTGCCGAGGCCATCACCAGGAGCGTTGCCCACCAGGGTCACAGCGGTTCCCGATTGGGCCAACGCAGGACCACCGAAGTAGATGAACGCTGCCCC
>DASYRF010000175.1:0-7239 GCA_036004705.1 Myxococcota bacterium | reverse complement strand
GCCGCGGCCGCCGCGGCCGGGCCGCGACGCGCCAGCGGCCAGCCAGGCCGCGCCGGGGCGCGCGCCGGCGGACGTCGCACGCGCACGCGGCTGCCGCCGCTGGTGCTCCTGGTGGACGACTACGTGGACAACCGCGAAATGTACGCGGAGTATCTCGTGTACGCGGGCTATCGCGTGGCGCAGGCGGGCAACGGCGCCGAGGCGCTCGACCTCGCCTACGAGCTGCATCCGGACCTGGTGGTGATGGACCTGTCGCTCCCGGTGATGGACGGATGGGAGGCGACGCGCCAGCTGAAGGCGAACCCGCGCACGCACGCCACGCCGGTCATCGCGCTGACGGGTCACGCGCTGGCGGGACATTCGCGGCGCGCGCGCCAGGCGGGATGCGACGCGTTCCTGGTGAAGCCGTGCATGCCCGCGGAGCTTGAGGCGGTGGTGGCACGCATGCTCGCCGGTGGCCGGGGCTCGGGCAGCGGCAGCAAGCGGAAGAGGAGCTAGCGTGAGCAAGGGGAGCGCGAAGCGCAGGACGCGGCGTGGCGAGGCCGCCGACGCAGGTTCCGGTGCCGGCCCCGCAGCGGGCGGACGAGCGCCGCGGCGGGCGGGCGCGCGCGGCGGGCGCGGGCGCGGGGGCGCACCGGCGGGCGGGCGGGTACACGCGTCGAACGGACCGCCGGGCGACAGCCTGGGGAAGTACGTCTACTGCATCGTCGGCACCAAGCAGCCGCTCGTGTTCGGCGCGGTCGGCATCGGCGTGGAGCCGGCCGAGGTGCACACCATCGGCTACAAGGACATCGCCGCGGTCGTGTCGGATACGCCGCTCCAGGTACTCGAGCCGACGCGCGACAACGTGCTCGCGCACGAACGGGTCAACGAGACCGTGATGCGCCAGCAGACCGTCATCCCGATGTCGTTCGGCACGCTGTTCCGCACGCACGAGGACATCATCGAGCTCCTGCGCTCGGCGTACGACGCGTTCCACGACGTGCTGCAGAAGATGCGCGACAAGGTGGAGTTCGGCCTCAAGGTCCTGTGGGATCCCGAGCAGCTCGTCCGCCACGTGGAGGAGGACGACGACGGCATCCGGCAGCTCAAGCAGCAGATCGCCTCGCAACGGGGCTCCACTTACTTTGCGCGCGTGCAGTACGGTCGCATGGTGCAGGCGGCGCTGGAGGCGCGCTCCGAGCGTTACGTGCGCGAGATCTTCGAGCAGCTCCGCGACGTGGCAGTGGCGTCGCGCGCGAACAAGCCGATCGGCGACCGGATGATCTTGAACGCCGCGTTCCTGGTGGCGCGCGACGGGGAGGCGGCGTTCGACGCGCAGGTCAAGGCGATGGGCGCGCGCTACGACCACCTGACGTTCAAGTACACGGGGCCGTGGCCGCCCTACAACTTCGTCAACATCCGGCTGCGGCTGGAGCGGGCGAAGGAGGCGGGCTGAGATGCTGCTGGTCGACCGGCTCCTGTACGGCGGGCTGAAGTGGGTGCTGGAGCAGGTGGTGGCCGCCGTCGACGCGGAGCTGGACGACGAACAAGCCGTGAAGGAGGAGCTGCTGGCCCTGCAGATGCGCGCCGAGCTGGGGCAGGTGGTGGAAGAGGAGCGGGCGGCATTGGAGGCGGCGCTGGTGGCGCGCCTGCGCGAGGTGCGCGCGCGACGCGCGGCGCGCGCCGGGGGCGGGCCTGCGGACGGCGCGAACGGCGCGGACGGGCATCCCGAGGGGCCGGCGGGCGGCGCGGTCGGCGCGGGCGCCGGCTGGCGTGTTGCCGGCGTGGAGGTGACGGCCGATGCCGGCGCGGCCGCGACGGCCGATGCCGGTGCGGCGGCGGACCTGCCCGAGGCGCGCGGGCGGCCAAGGCCGCGCAGGACGCGCGCGGCGCGGCGCGCTGGACGAGCCGCGCGATGAAGGCCGGCCCGCGGTTTCTCTTCTTTGCCGGAAAGGGCGGCGTGGGCAAGACCACCTGCGCGGCGGCGGCGGCGGTGGCGCTGGCGGAGCGCGGCGCCCGCGTACTGGTCGTGTCGACCGACCCGGCGCACTCGCTGGGCGACGCGCTGGGCGCGAAGCTCGGTGCGGCCCCGCGCCGGCTGACCGTGCGGCGGGGCGCGCTGTACGCCGCCGAGCTGGCGGCGGATCCGGCGCTGCGGCGGTGGCTGCGGGCGCGGCGCCCGGCGTTCCGCGCCGTGGCGGAGCGCGGCACCTATCTGGACGACGAGGACATCGACCGCCTGCTCGACCTGTCGCTGCCGGGCGTGGACGAGCTGGTAGGGCTCGTGGAGCTGCGCCGGCTCGCGGAGGGCGGGACGTACGACGAGGTCGTGGTCGACACGGCGCCCACCGGCCACACGCTGCGGCTCCTGCGCATGCCGGAGGTGCTGCGCCGGCTGGCCGGCGTGCTGGACGACATGCACGCAAAGCACCGGTATCTCTTCGAGAGCCTGGGGAGGGGCTACCGGCCCGACTTCGCCGACGAGGCGATCGCGGCGGTGGACGAAGAGGGACGCGGCTTGCACGAGCTTCTGCGCGATCCGGGGCGTTGCGCGTTCCGCTGGGTGTTGCTGCCCGAGCCGCTGTCGGTGGCCGAGACGGCCGACGGCGTGGGGGCGCTCGCCGAAATGGGCGCCGCGGTCGAGGAGCTCGTCGTGAACCGCGTGACACTGCCGCCGGACGGGAGCTGCGTGCCGTGCGCGGCGCGGGTGCGCGCCGAGCGCGCGGCGCTGGCGGACCTGCGCGGGGCGTTGCCGGGGCGCCCGGTGCGCTTGCTGCCCGAAGCGGAGGCGCCGGTGGGCGTGGTCGGCCTGCGGGCGCTGGGGCGTAGGCTGCTGGGCCGCCTCTCCGCTGCGCCCGCGGCCAGGGTGCCGGCTTCCGCCGGGCGCGCGGTGCACGGCGGGTCCGCTGCGCCCGCGGCCAGGGCGCCGGCTTCCGCCGGGCGCGCCGTACGCGTCCGTCGTAACGCGCAGCCTCGCGCCGCGCGTGCGCGGCGGGCCGAGGCGGCGCCGCTCGCGTCGCAGCTGGCTTCGCGGGGGCTGCGTCTGCTGGTCTTCGGCGGCAAGGGCGGCGTCGGCAAGACCACCTGCGCGGTGGCCGCGGCGCTGGCGCTGGCGGACATGCGGCCGCGGCGGCGCGTCTTGCTTCTGTCGGCGGACCCCGCGCACTCGCTGGGGGACGCCCTGGACATGGCGGTGGGCGATCAGGTCGTCCGCGTGACCGACGGGTCCTCGCGGCTCTGGGCGCGCGAGCTCGACGCCGACCGCGCGTTCCGCGTGCGCCGCGACCACTACCGGACGGCGGTGGACGATCTCTTCGGCTCGTTGCTGCGCGGCGCGCGCGTCGACGCGGTCTACGACCGCGCCGTCCTGCACGACCTCATCGACCTGGCGCCGCCGGGGCTGGACGAGCTCTTCGCGCTGTTGACCTTGGGCGAGGCGCTGTTCGCCGGCGCCGGCCGCGCGCCCTTCGACCTGGTCGTGCTGGACACCGCCCCGACCGGCCACACGCTGCGTCTGCTGGAGCTGCCGGCGACGGCGCTCGAATGGGTGCACGCGCTGCTCGCCATCCTGCTCAAGTACCGCGAGGCGGTCGCGCTGGGCGACCTCGCTGCCGACCTGCTGCAGACCGCGCGCGGCCTCAAGCGCCTGCAGGCGCTGCTGCGCGATCCCGGCGGGGCGCGCTTCGTCGTGGTCACGCGCGCCGCCACGCTGCCGCGGCGCGAGACGGAGCGGCTGCTCGTGGCGCTCGGGCGGCTGCGCATGGCGGTGCCGGCCGTCGTCGTCGATGCCCTCACGGCCGGCACCTGCCGCCGCTGCCGGCGCGCCGCCGCCGCCGAAGCGCGCGAGCTCGCCGCGCTGCGCGGCCTGCGCTCCCGAAAGCGGGCGCGCTGGGCTATGCTTCTGGCACCGGCTTCATTTCCGCCGCCGCGCGGCGTGGACGCGCTCCGGCGCTGGAGCCGCACATGGGAAGGGGCGTCGGCATGAAGGCGCGCGCCGCGGCCGCCCGCCAGGCAACGTACGTGTACGGCGTCGTGCGCGCCGGCGCGGAGCTCCGTCTGGGGGCCGCGCCACGCGGCCTGCCGCGCGCCGGACCGCCGCGCCTGCTGGACGTGGGCGGCGGCCTGCGGGCGGTGGTGGCCGACGTTCCGCTCGAACGCTACGGCGAGGAGGCCATTGCGCGCGGGCTGCAGGACTTGAAGTGGGTCTCGGCGTGCGCGCTCGCCCACGAGGCGGTGGTGGAGCACGCCGCCGCGCTGGGACCGGTGGTGCCGATGAAGCTCTGGACCATCTTCGCCGGGGACGAGCGCGCGCGGGCGCATCTGGCGAAGGCGCGGGCGCGCGTGGCGCGCGTGCTGCAGCGCGTGGCCGGATGTCAGGAATGGGGCGTCCGGCTGCACCTCGACCGCGCCCGCGCGGTGGCGGCGTCGCTCGCCCGCGCCGGCGGCGGCCGCGGTAGGGCGGCGGCCGGCCGGAGCAACGGCCGGCGTGGCGCCGCGGCGTCGAGCGGCCGCGCCTTCCTGCTGCGCAAGAAGGCGCAGGCGGACGCGGTGCAAGCGCTGGCCACGGGCGCGCGCGACGCCGCCGAGCGTGTGCACGCGGGTCTGGCGCGCCTGGCACGGGCGGATCAGCGGCGCGCGCCGGCGGCGTCGACGGCGGCGAACGTCGGGGCCGTCTCCGTGGCCGGCGGCAGCGTGGTGCTCGACGCCGTATACCTCGTGCCCAGCGAGCGGCTGGCCAGCTTCCGCGGCGCGGCGCGTGCGCTGCACGACCGGCTCGCGCCGCAGGGATACGAGCTGTCGCTCAACGGCCCCTGGCCGCCGTACAGCTTCGTCGCGGAGGGCGCATGAGGCGGGTCGGGCGCGTGCGGCGCGACGACGCGGCGCGGCTGCTGGCGGAGGCCGACTCGTCGCTGCTGGACCTGGTCGATCACGCGCTGAGCAAAGGCGTGGTCGTGCAGGCCGAGGTGTGGCTCGGGCTCGGCGGCGTCGACCTCATCTACCTGCGGCTGACAGCGCTGTTCGCCGCGGCCGGGCGCATCTTCAGCGGCGCCCGCGAGCGCGCCCCGGAGGAAGCGCCGGGAGACCTATCGTGAGCCTGTTGTACGTCTACGCGATTCTCGGCGACGCGCCGCGCGGGGCGCTCGGCGCGGGCCTCGCCGGCGAGCCGCTGCGGCTCGTGCCCATCGCGGGCGGCGGCGCGGGCGCTGCCGGCGCCGCCGCGGCGGCGGGCGAAATAGACGACTTGCCGCCGCTCGACGCCGACGCCCTGCGCGCGCACGATGCGGCGGTGCGGCGCCTGGCCGCGCAGGTCGACGCCATCCTGCCGGCGCGCTTCGGCTCGGCCGCTCGCGACGCGGGGGCGCTGGCGCGCGCGCTGGAGCCGACCGCCGAGGCGCTGGCCGCCGCCCTGGCGCGCGTGCGCGGCTGCGAGCAGATGACGCTGCGCCTGTACGCCGACGCGCCCGCCGCCGGCGGCGCCGCGCCGCCCTTCCCCGCCGCGCCGCGGGACGTTGCCGGCACCGTGACGTCCGGCACGCAGTATCTGGAAGTGCGGCGGCGAGCGCGCGCCGCGGTCGCGGCCCTCGCCGGGCTCGACGCGCTGCGTGCGGCGCTGGCGCCGCTGGTGACGGGCGAGCGCGCCGAGCCGCACGACACGCCGCCGTTGCGCCTGACGCTGTATCACCTGGTGCGGCGCGGGAACGCGCAAGCGTACGCCGAGGCCGTGCGCGCCGCCGCCCCGGAGCGCAGCGACTTGCGCTACACGCTGAGCGGGCCGTGGCCGCCGTACGCCTTCGCGCCGGAGGCTCTCACGTGAAGCGCGCGCTGACCGACGCCACTCGCGCCGCGGTGCGCGTCGCCGACGCGACCGTGCGCGACCTGCAGGCGCTGCGCACGACGCTCCAGCGGCGCGCCGCCGACACCGGCGCCCCGCGCTGGAACGCCCGCGCCGAGGACGCGCAGCGATCGGTGGCGCGTCTCGTGCTCGCCCTGATGGAGTTCCTGCGCAAGCTGCTCGAGCGCCAGGCGATCCGGCGCATGGAGGAAGAGTCGCTGACCCCGGCCGAGGTCGAATCGGTGGGCACGGCGCTCATGCGCCTGGAGGAAACGATCCTCGACCTCGCGGCCCGCTTCGGCCTGCGGCCCGACGAGCTGAACCTCGACCTCGGCCCGCTGGGGAGGCTGCACTGAACATGGCACGGCGCCGTGGCGCAACGGGTGGCGGGGGAGCGGGCGGGAAGGCGCCGCGTCCCAAGCGGGCCGCGCCTGCGCACGGCGCGCCCCTCCCGGCGCCCGCGGCGGCCGGCGCTGCTTCGCCCGCGGCGCCCGCCGCGGCGCCGCCCGCACAGACCTCGTACGAGGAGATCCTGTCGCGCCTGTGTCACGACCTCGCCAGCCCGCTCGGCGCGGTGATGCTCAACGCCGGGCTGCTTCGCGATCTGCTGGCCGACAGCTCCGACGCGCGCGCGCGCCGCTCCGCCGACGTCATCGTCCGCGCCGCCGACGAGATGAATCGGATGCTACGCACCGCCTGGGCCGCGCGCGACGGCGTGCGCGGGCGCTGACGCCGCCGCCCCGCCGCCGCCGCTTCGGCCGCCGGCGTTACTCCTCCTGGGCCGCGCGCGCGACGGCGTGCGCGGGCGCTGACGCCGCCGCCCCGCCGCCGCCGCTTCGGCCGCCGGCGTTACTCCTCGCGCGGATCGAGCTCGGCGTCGTTGAGCGCGTGGGCGCGCAGCTTCGCCCAAAGGTTGCGCCGCGAGATGCCCAGCAGCTTCGCCGCCTGGATGCGCTTGCCGCCGGTAAGCGTCAGCGCTCGGCGCAGGTACTCGCGCTCGAACTCCTGCGCGGCGTCGGCGAGCGGCCGCACCGCCTCGGGGCGGGGCTCCCCGGCGGGCGGGGCGGCGCCGGCGATGTCGCGCGGCAGGTGCTCGAGGTCGATCTCGCGCCCGCCCGCCAGCACGACGGCGTGCTCGACCGCGTGCGCGAGCTCGCGTACGTTTCCGGGGAATTCGTAGTCCGCTAGCGCCGCCCACGCGCGCGGCGAGATGCTCGGGACGTGCTGCCCGGGAGCGGCCAGGCGCCGCAGGAAGTGCTGCACCAGCATGGGCAGGTCGGCGCGCCGCTCGCGCAGCGGCGGCAGGACGATGTCCAGCACGTTCAGCCGGTAGTAGAGGTCCTCGCGGAAGACCCCACATTTCACGTCCGCCGCCAGGTCGCGGTTGGTGGCGGCCACGATCCTGACGTCGACCCTGCGAGCGG
>DASYRF010000174.1:0-17267 GCA_036004705.1 Myxococcota bacterium | reverse complement strand
TGGGCCGCTTCCGGAGGAGGAGGCGGCGGCGCTGGCGCGCGGCATGCTGCGCCGCGTGACGCAGCTGCCCGAGGAGTTCGTCGACAACCTGGTGGACATGACCGGCGGCAACCCGTTCCACATGGAGCAAGCGGTGCGCGTGTTCGTCGACGGCGGCGCCATCGACGTGCGCGGCGCGGCCTGGCGCGTGAACGCCCGCCGCGCCCTGCAGATCCCTTTCCCCATCTCGGTGGAGGACGCGGTGCAGGCGCGGCTCGACGCCCTGACCCCCGTGGCGCGCGCGTTTCTGCAGAAGGCGGCCTGCATCGGCAACGTCTTCTGGGTCGGGGCGGTCGAGGCGCTGGGGCGCTGTGACCACGAGCTGAGCGACGACCCCGAGCTGTGGATGGAGGACGACCCCGGCGGCACGCTCGAAGCGGTCATCGCAGAGCTCCTCGAAAGCGACTACGTGCTGGACATCCCGGCGGTCGATTCGTCGATCCCGGGCGAGCGCGAGCTGTGCTTCAAGCACAACATGGAGAAGGACCTCGCCTACCGGCTGCTAGGCGAGGCGCAGCGCCGTCGCTACCACCTGACCCTGGCGCAGTGGCTCGAAAGCCGCATCCGCGACTCCACCGAGGAGCAGCTCGAGTACATCGCCCGCAACTTCGCCGAGGGGGGTGTGCCCGACCGCGCCGCCCGCTATTGGCTGGCCGCCGGTGACAAGGCGCGCGTGCGCTACGCCAACGACAAGGCCATCGAGTTCTACATGCACGGGCTCGGGCGGCTGGGGCCCGGCGACAGCGCGCGCCGGATGGAGGCGCTGCACTCGCTCGGGAGCGTGCTGGCGCTGCGCGGCGAGACGGACGCGGCGCGCGAGGCGTTCGCCGGCATGCTGCGGCTGGCCTACACGCTGGACCTGCGCGCCAAGGCCGGCGCGGCGCACAACCGAATCGGGCGCCTGCTGCGCGACTCCGGCGACTACGCGGGGGCGATGAAGCACCTGGGGCGCGGGTTGGCGCTGTTCCGCGCGGTGGACGACCAGCGCGGCGTGGCGGCGTCGCTCGACGACCTGGGCAAGGTGTTCTGGCTGCGCGGCTCTTACGACGAGGCGCTGCAGACGATGCAGGAGGGCATGGAGCTGCGGCGCGCGCTGGGCGACCCGCGCAGCATCGCCCTGTCGCTCAACAACATCGGGCTGGTGCTGCAAGACTCCGGCGACTACGCCGCCGCGCTGCAGCGCTACCAGCAGGCGCTGGAGATACGGCGCCGCATTTCCGACATCCCGGGGGTGATCAACTCCCTCAACAACATCGGCGTCGTGCACCAGGAGCTGGGCGAAGACGAGAAGGCCATCGCCATGTGGAAGCAGGGCATCGACCGCTGCGAGGAGCTGGGCGACCGGCGCAGCCTGGCGGCGCTGCTGTCCAACACCGGCGAGGCCTGCCGCAAGCTCGGGCGCGTGGAGGAGGCGCACGAGGCGCTGCACCGCGCGGTGGGCCTGGCCCAGGAAGTAGGTGACCGGCTGCTGCTGTGCGAGGCGTACCGCAACCTGGGCGAGGTGTTCCTGGACCTGGGCGACCTGCGCATGGCCGACGAGTACTGCCAGAAGGCGATGAAGCAGGCGGAGCGGCTCGGCTCGCAGGTCAACGTCGGCGTGGTGTCGCGCGCGCTCGGGGAGATCTCCGCGGCGCTGGCCAAGGCCGGCGACCTGCAGGCGGGGGCGGCCGCCGCCAAGCACTTCGAGCGGGCCATCGAGATCCTGTCGGGCGTCGGCAACGACCACGAGCTGGCGCGCTGCATGGCGACGTACGGCAAGTTCCTGGAGGCGCGCGGCGACAAGCACCGCGGGCAGCGCCTGCAGGAGCGCGCGCGCGATCTCTTCGAGGGGTTCAAGCAGTCGGTGCGCGGGCGGCCGCCCACGCCCGCCGCGCCGCCACGGGCGTGAACGCCGGCTGGGCGTCGGCCGGTCTGGCGGCGGTGCCGCCCGGCGTGCGCGCGGTGCTGGAGGCGCTCGCGGGCGCCGGCGTGGAGGCGGTGGTGGTGGGGGGCTGCGTGCGCGACCTGGCGCGGGGCGCCGCGCCGAACGATTGGGACGTCGCCGCCGACGCGCCGCCCGAGCGGCTGCTCGAGCTCTTCCCCGGCGCGATCCCGACGGGGGTCGCGCACGGGACCGTCACGGTCATGGGCGACGTGGGCGGCGCGCGCCAAGAGGGCATCGAGATCACGTCCTACCGGGGCGACGGGCCCTATCTGGACGGGCGGCATCCCAGCAGCGTGCGCTTCGGCGTGCCGCTGCAGGACGACCTGGCGCGCCGCGACTTCACGGTCAACGCGGTGGCCTGGGTGCCGGCGCGTGGCGCCGCGGGCGTGGTGGACCCGTTCGGCGGGCTGGCCGACCTGGACGCCGGCGTGTTGCGCGCGGTGGGCGACCCGGCGGTGCGCTTCGCCGAGGACGGGCTGCGCACGATGCGCGCGGCCCGCCTTGCCGCCACGCTCGGGCTGCGGCTCGACGACGCGACGCGGCTGGCTCTGCGCGGAGCGCGCGGCGTGCTGGCGCGCGTCGCCTGGGAGCGGCGGCGAGACGAGCTGGAGAAGCTCCTCGGTGCGCCGCAGCCGTCCGTCGGGTTGCGCCTGCTCGAGGAGTCGGACTTGATCGAGGAGATCATCCCGGAGCTGCGCGAGGGCGTCGGCTGCCTGCAGAACCGCTGGCACGCGCTGGACGTGTGGGACCACACGCTGGCGGTGGTGGACGCCGCGCCGCCGCGCCCGCTGGTGCGCTGGGCGGCGCTGCTGCACGACGTCGCCAAGCCGCGCTGCCGCGCGCTTCATCCCGACACCGGCGAAGTCACGTTCTACAACCACGAGGTCGTGGGCGAGGCGATGGCCGCCGCCGCGCTCGACCGCCTGCACGCCGCCGCCGCGCTGCGCGACGAAGTGGCCGCCCTGGTGCGCCATCACCTGGTGCGCTACGAGCCGAGCTTTTCGGACGCGGCGGTGCGCCGCTTCGTGGCGCGCGTCGGGCGCGCGCGCCTGCCCGACCTGTTCGACCTTGCCCACGCCGACAACGAGGGCAAAGGCCGTCCCGAGGCGGCGCAGGCGGGCCATGCGCTGCTCGACGAGCTGGCCGCGCGCATCGCCGCGCTCGACCGTCCGGGCGCGGCGACCACGGTGGCGGAGCTGGCGCTGCGCGGCGACGAGGTGATGCGCCTGCTGGGCGTGGGGCCGGGACCGCACGTGGGCGAAGCGCTGCGCGCAATGCTGGAGGCGGTGCTGGACGACCCGGCGCGCAACACCCCCGGGGCCCTGGCCGCGTTGCTCGCCGACTGGTGGCGGCGCCGCGCTGCGACTTAGGAGGCCATCACGTCCTCTGCGCCGGCGAAGGGGCGCAACGAAGGTCGTTGGGCCGCGGGCGTGGGCGCGGCGGGCGTTGCCGCCCCGGCCCCCGCTGTGCTTTGATCGCGCCGTATCCTTCCAACCGAGAGGTCCCGCGCATGACGCTCCCCGCCAAGCTCCTGGTCACGGGTCCCATCGTGCTGGCGTTCGGTTTGGGCGGCTGCTTCTGTCCGCGCAGCCCCGCTGTCGGGACCGACGGCGGGGGCACGCCCGGCGTCGACAGCGGCGAGCCTACGAAGGAATGCAACCTGCTGGGCGCGGACAGCGACGGGGACGGGCTGCCCGACACCTACGAGGACGTCAACGGGAACGGCCGCGTCGACCCGGGCGAGTGCAACCCCTACGACGCGGACACCGACGGCGACGGGCTGAGCGACACGGTCGAGGCCGGTTGCGACGGCCTGTCGAAGCCGGGGGTCGATACGCGCTGCGACGAGGCCGACTCGGACGGCGACGGCCTGACCGACGGCTACGAGGACGCCAACGGAAACGGCGCCTTCGAGCCGGGCATGGGCGAGACGAACCCGGTCAACGCCGACTCCGACGGCGACGGCTGCACCGACGGCCAGGAGTTCGTGATGATGACGGACGCCAACAACACCGATAGCGACGGCGACGGCATCAGCGACTCGTTCGAGGACCGCGACTGCGACAACGTCTTCGAGCCGGACGACGGCGAGACCGACCCGCTGAACACCGATACCGACGGCGACATGACGCCGGATTCCATGGAGCCGACCTTCATCTGCAACCCAGCGCTCATGGGCAGCAGCGGCGGGCTGCGGCCGGTCGACTTCTACGAGCAGCTCAACGGCGACTGGCGCATCGCGCTAGAGGCGAGCTCGGCGACCGAGATGCGCACCGTCACGTACGCCGACATGCTCATCACCGGCGTAGGTTTCCCTCCGTCCGACGTGCGCGCCGGCGCCGCCTTCGATTACGTGGAGACGCCCGCGGGGGCGCCGGCCATCAACGTGGCTGGCTTCGTCATGTCGCTGCCGCTCGACGCGAACGGCGACGGCACGGTCGACCCCGGCATGCAGGACCACATCGGCGTGCGCGACCGTATGACGAACTTGCTGATGACGGTCTTCGGGCCGGGCGGCGGCACCAGCGTGCGCGGCCTGGGCAACG
The DNA here is from genome assembly GCA_036004705.1 of Myxococcota bacterium. Taxonomy (GTDB): domain Bacteria; phylum Myxococcota_A; class Polyangia; order DASYRF01; family DASYRF01; genus DASYRF01. The sequence continues at coordinate 12,758 of DASYRF010000174.1, read as the reverse complement.
CCGTCGTGTCGTGGGAGGGCGTGTTCGACGCGGTGGTCAACACCATCATCGAGGTGGACGTCACGGCCGGCTCCAACGTGGGGACCCTGCGCAACCAGCTCTTTCCCACGTTCCTATCCATGCCGGTGGCGTCGTTCACGAACCTGCCGGCGTCGTTCGGGCCGACCGCCACGCAGTTCGTCGTGGTGTTCGAGACGCTGTGGCGCGCGCCGCCCAACCCGAGCACCGGGTTCCCGGGGCGCGCGATCGTGATGGGCGCGGTGGCCGAGCGCGCCGCCTACGACAACCTCGTGGGCGACAAGACGAGCATCCGCGTCAGCGACCTGTCGAACGGCACGCCGCTGGCGCAGTACGGCGACAGCGACGACTACGAGTGCGATCCCTTCGAGGCGGTCAGCGTCCCCAAGGCCGATATCATCTGGGTGGACGACGATTCGGGGTCGACGGACGTCTACCGTACGTCCATCAAGGACAACGCGGTGGACCTGTACGACCGCGCCGTGGGCGCCGGGCTCGACTTCCGCATGGGCGTCATCTCCATGGGGCCCACGGCCGACGGCTTCTGCGATCCGCCGGCCGGGGCCGCCGTGCCGGGGCCGGGCATCTCGTGCACGTCGGCCACGCCGGTCCCGGCGCTCTACAACCCGACCGCAACCGCGGGGCGCTGGACCGGCCCCACTGAGCGTGACGCGTTCGGCTGGTGCATTTGCCATCCGCCCGACGGCGACGGCGGGATCGAGTACGGCATCTACAACGGCATCAAGGCGGTCATGTCGTCGATCCCGCGCGACGCGACCATCCCGCGGCGCGTGCGGCCGGACGCGACGCTCGTCGTCATCTACGTGGGTGACGAGGTGCCGCAGTGGCCGGGCTACTCGATGCCGACGGGGGCGATCTCGGCGGCCGACTGGGCGGCCTACGTGCAGCCCTCGATCGACATGTTCACGGGCGTGATGAACCCGGCGATCAACCCGGCCTATCCGGCCGGGGCGACCGCCGTGGATTCGATCGGCCGCGCCCACGCCATCCACGACATCGACGGGTCGTGCGGCTTCGGCGGCGTACCGGCGGGCGTCGGCTACATCGACATCGTCAACGCGGTGGGCGGTGTGCTCGGCTCGGTGTGCGCCGGGAGCCTCGGGCCGACCATGCAGCTCATCATCGACGACATCATCGGCTCGTCCTCGCCCATCGTGCTGGAGCGCACGCCCATCTCGCTGTCGCTGGCCTGTGCGCTGGGGGGGAGCGTCATCGACCGCAGCCGCTCGCTGGGGTTCGACTACAACGCGGCCGGCAACAGCATCGTCTTCTTCGGCCTGGGCATGATGCTGCAGAACGCGGACGTTGCCTGCTCGTACCGCTATCCGATCGACGACACGCCGATGGACGAGGGCATGGGCGGCGGGCCGCTGGGGTAGGGCCGGGAGGGGGCGGGCGTGGCGATCCGCATCCCCGTGCTGGTGCTGGCCCTCGCGCTCCCGCTGGGCCTCGGCTGCCGCGGCGGCGGCCGCGAGGACGTGCCCCGCACGACCTGCGGGTACGAGGGGGCGGATCGCGACGGCGACGGTCTGCCCGACGAGGTTGAAGACCTGGACGGCGACGGCGAGTGGGACTTCGGGGAGTGCGACCCTCTCAGCCCCGACTCGGACGGCGACGGCCTGGTGGACTCGATCGAGATCGGCTGCGACGGGCGCTGGCAGATGGGCGTCGACACGCGCTGCGACGTACGAGACACCGACGGGGACGGCCTGGACGACGGCGTGGAGGACGCGGACCGCGACGGCCTGTTCGAGCCGGCCACCGGCGAGACGAGCCCGGTGCTGGCCGACACCGACGGCGACGGTTGCACGGACGGCGCCGAAGGCACCTACACGGACCCGAACCGCGCCGACACGGACGGCGACGGCCTGGCCGACGGCGCGGAGAACCCCAACTGTGATCGCATCGTCACCGACGCGCTGTGCGAGACCGACCCGACGAATCCCGACACCGACGGCGACGGCGTGCTCGACGCCGACGTGCGTTGTCCGAGCGAGATCTGCTTTCTGGCGCCGCTGACGCGACGGGCCGTGACCTACGCCGACAGCGACGCCGGCGGCTGGAAGCTCGCGCTGCCGGCCGGGCCGGCGGCCGAGCCCACCGCCTACCAGGAAGCGACGCTGGCCGGCGCCGGCGGGCCCGGCGACGTGCGGGCGGCGGGCGTCGCCGACGTGCACTTCACGGCGCCCGACGGCGGTACGGGCCGCCTACTGGCGTTCGTCGCCGCCGTGCCGCTCGCGGGCACGAACGTGGCCGACGCCACCAGCGCGCGCGGGCTCGTGCTGGCGCGACTGGCCGCCGCCTGGCCCGCCGCGGGGGACGCGCTGGCGGTGCGCGCGCGCGGAGAGGCCGCCGTCTCGTGGGACGGTGCGCCGCTCGCCCGGCTCGTGACGCTCGCGCTCGACCAATCGGGCGCGACCGTCCCGCGCGAAGGCGGGGCGCTGCGCCGCGCGGCGCTGGCGGCGCTGCTGGGCGGCGGGCTTGCTCCCGGCGACGTGGGCGAGACGCTTCCGGGCGCGGGGCCGGGAGCGGGCGGCGCGGCGGTGGTGCTCGTGCTCGCCGCCACGGTGCGCGCGCCCGATCGCCTCGTCGTCGTCGGGGCGCTCGCCGACGCCGCCGCCTGGGGCGACGACGCCTCCGGTGTCCGCTCGGTCGCCGAGGACCTCGGCGGCGGCGCCTCGCTCGCCCAGCCCGGCGACGGCGAGACCGAGTGGTGCAGCGACGTCTACACGTTCTCCGAGGCCGCCGTGGATCTGGTGCTGGTCGTCGACCCGGCGGCGCTGCCGGCAGCGCCGCTCGGCGCGACGTGGGCGGACGCGCTGTACGCCCGGGCCGCGCGCACCCGCACCGCGTTGCGCGTCGGTGTGACCGACATGAACGACGTGAACGGCGGCGCGTTTTGCCCGATGGGGGGCGATTCGTTCCTGCTCGCGCCCGACGCCGGCATGCTCGACGCCTGCCTCGCCGCGCCCTGGACCGGGGGTGCCGTCGATCCGGCGGCTCACCGCGGCGACGAGACGGCGCGTCTCGCGGTCATCGCGCACCTGCCCCGCGCGCTCGGCGGGCAGCCCGGCCGCATCGCCCTCTCCGCGGCGCTCGGCGTCGTGTTCTTGGCGGCGGCGCCCGCGCAGGGACTCATCGACCTGTTCGGGCCGGCTCCCTCGGCCGCCGACATCGCCGCCTACGTCGCCGCCGACGCGGCACTCTACGCCGGCGCGGGCGACGCCGCGGCCCTTCCGCCCGGAACGCCCCCCGCGCAGGCGGCCGCCGCGCTGGGCGCGCTCCTGGACGGCGCCGACGCGGCGGGTGTTCCCGGCTACCTGCCGGGCTACGGCGAGCTGGTGGATGCGCTCGGCGGGCCGACGGCACCCGCCGGCGGCACTGCTGCCGCGGACGTCGCCGCCGCTGCCCTGCTGCTCGACGCCGTCGACCGCCTCGCCGCGCGTGGAGCGCCCTTCGCCGTGCCACCCGCCGCCCTGCCGCCCGGCCTGAGCTGCAACTTCGAGTACGCGGAGCTGCCCCGGGCGCGCGACGGCGGCTTCGACTACGACCCCGTCTCGGGCGGCGTGCTCTTTTCCGTCCCCTCGTTCGGCGGCTACGAGCGCGGCTGCTACGCCCGCGTCTGGGTCGATCGTACTCCCTGAACGCCGGCGGCGACGCCCGGCGACCGCCCGAATGCAAGGCGCCTCAGCCGCCTGCACCCCCGTGTTCGCCGGCCTTTTCGCGTGCTAGCATCCTGACAACTCGACCCCTACGAAGAGGTACCATGTCGACGTCGCGAACGAACCACTCCGTGCTGCCGTTCCGCCGGCGGCGCTCGCTCGTGTCCCTGGGGGCGGCCGCGCTCATGCTGGCCGCGGGCGCGGGCGGCTGCCGGTGCCAGCCGCCCGCCGGCACCGATTCGGGCATGCCCGTCCTCAACCAGTGCAACTATTCGGACCTCGACTCCGACGGCGACGGGCTCCCCGATACGATCGAAGACCTCAACGGCAACGGTGTGGTCGACCTCGGCGAGTGCGACCCCTTCAACGCCGACACCGACTCGGACGGCTTGACGGACTCCATCGAGGCCGGCTGCGACGGCCTGGCCAAGCCGGGCGTGGACACGCGCTGCGACAATCCCGACACCGACGGAGACGGCGTCGCCGACGGCTTCGAGGACACGAACGGCAACGGCGTCTACGAGCCAGGGAAGGGCGAGACCGATCCGGTGACCGCCGACTCCGACGCCGACGGCTGCGACGACGGCGCCGAGTACGGCAACGGCACCTCGCCGACCAGCGGCGACAGCGACGGCGACCTCCTCCCCGACGGCCAGGAGGACTTCAACTGCGACGGCGTCATCGACCCGAACCAGGGCGAGACCGACCCGCTGTTGGTCGACACCAACGGCAACGGCGTCCCCGACTCGATGGAGCCGACGTTCATCTGCGTCGACCCGGGGAAATTCGGCGTCGGCGGCCGCCGGCCGGTCGACTTCCACGAGCAGGAGCTGGGGGACTGGCGCATCGGCATCGAAGCCGCCTCGACCGCCGAGATGCGCACGGTCAGCTACAGCGAGCTGACGATCGCCGGCATGACGAACCCCGGCGACGTGCGCGCCGGCGCGGTCTTCGACTACGACGAGACGACCGCCGCCGGCCCCTCGCAGGTCGCGGGCTTCGTGCTGTCGCTCCCGACCGACACGAACTTCGACTACACGCCCGACACCGGCATGGTCGACGCCGTCACCGCGCGCGACCGGATGATCAACCTCATCCAGACCGAGTTCGGCACCGTCAGCGTGCGCTCGCTGGGGAACCTCACGACCAGCTGGGAAGGCTTCTCCACGGTCGTCGGCATCATCGTGGAGATCGGCGGCACGGGCGGCGGCAACGTCGGGGCGGCGCGCCACTCGCTGCTTCCAGCGCTCATGGCTTATCCGGCCTCCAACTTCACGAACTTGCCGACCAGCTTCGGCTCGGCCACGTCGTCGATGGTCATTGCCTTCCAGGTCCTTTATCGTGCCCAGCCGCAGTCGCTGATCAACTTCCCGGGGCGCGTGATGGTGATGGGCGCGGTCGTCGACCGCACCGCCTACGACGATACCGATCTACCCACCGCCATCCGCGCCGGCGATCTCTCCAACGGGACGGGGTTGGCGCAGTGGGGCGACAGCGACGCCAACGAATGCGACCCGTTCGACCTGGTGCAGCTCCCGGTCGCCGACATCATCTGGATCGTGGACGACTCCGGCTCCACCGACCCCTACCGCACCAGCATGAAGGACAACGCGGTCGACCTCTTCGACCGCGCCACCGCCGCCGGCCTCGACTTCCGTATGGCTGTCACCAGCTACGGGCCCACCGGCTACGGCAACATCTGCGATCCACCCGTCGGGGCGGCAGTGCCAGGCGCGGGCGTGTCGTGCAGCTCCGCCACGCCGGTGCCGGCGCCCTACAACCCGCAGCCGACCCCCAGCGGGCGCTGGCTCAGCCCGCTGGAGCGCGACGCCTACGGCTGGTGCGTGTGCCATCCGCCCAACGGAGACGGTGGCACCGAGTACGGGCTGGAGAAGGCGCGCGCGGCGACGATGTCGGGGCTACCGCGCAACGCCGGCAACCCGCGCATGATCCGCCCCAACGCCACGCTCGTCGTCATCTTCGTCGGCGACGAGGACGACCAGGCGCCCGGCTACGAGGCCTTCCCGCCGGTCCTCCCCGGCACGGCCGACTGGACAAACCACGTGCAGCCGTTCATCGACCTCTGGAGCGGCGTGGCCAACCCGATCAACATGTACCCGGTGGGCGCGACGCCCGACATGGGCATCGCGCGCGTGCACGCCATCACCACGGTCGGCTCGTGCGGCATCGTCGGCGGCTATCCGGAGGTGGTCACGGCGCTCGGCGGCCAGCTCGGCGAGATCTGCGCCGGCAGCCTCGGTCCGACGCTGCAGCTCATCATCGACGACATCATCGGCTCGGCGTCGCCGGTGACGCTGGACCGCACGCCCATCTCGCTGTCGCTGGCTTGCGCCCTCGGCCCCGACGCGCTCGATCGCAGCCGCGTGCTGGGCTTCGACTACAACGCGGCGGCGAACTCCGTCATCTTCTTCGGACTCGGCGCGATGCTCGAGGACGCCGACGTGGCCTGCTCTTACAAGTACCCGGTGGACGACTCCCCGTACGAGGAGGGCTCCGTCGGCGCGCCGCTGGGCTAGCGGCGCGGGCGGCGCCGACCCGACGCGCCCAGCCTCGACATCTTCCCGGCGCCGGATTAGGCTGCGGCCGAGGGGAGACGGGAGGAAGGTCGTCATGGCAAGCATGGAAGATTACGCGCTCGACGAGATGGAGCAGTCGGAGCGTGCGCGGCTGCGTGGGGCCTTCCTGCGCAAGCCGCTGAGCGAAGTGGAGCCGACGCGGCCGCGCGCGGTCCGGCGGGACGCAACCGCGGCCGAAGCCATTCGGGCGATGATGGACGCCCACGCGGGCTGCGTCTGCATCGTAGAAGACGGGCGGCTGCTGGGCATCTTCACCGAGCGGGACGTCCTGAACAAGGTGGCGGGGCGCGGCCTCGATCCGGCCAAGGTGCGCGTGGCGGACGTGATGACCGCCAATCCGGAGGCGCTCCATCCGGAGGACGAAATCGTCTACTGCCTGGCGAAGATGACGGTGGGGGGCTTTCGTCACGTGCCGCTGGTGGACGGCGACGGGCGCCCGGTCGGCATCATTGCGATGCGAGATATCGTTCGATACCTGGTGTCGCTGTTCCCCGAGGCGGTGCTGAACACCGCGCCCGAGCCCGCGCTCGCCGAACACAAGACGCCCGACGGGGCGTAGAGAGAGGCGGCCGCCGGGGGAACCGCCGGCGACTGCGTTGGGCGCCGCCGGGTCGTCTCGGCGATCCCGGAGGCTCCGCGAACCTTGCCCACCTCGTCCTCCGACACCGCCGGCAGCCGCGTGACGCCGATGATGCGGCAGTACCTGGAGGCGAAGGGCGCCTACCCGGACTGCCTGGTGCTGTTCCGCGTGGGCGACTTCTACGAGACGTTCTTCGACGACGCGGTGGCGGCGTCGCGTGCGCTGGACATCACCCTCACGGCCCGGGAGAAGGGCGTGCCGATGGCGGGCGTGCCGCACCACGCGGTGCAGGGGTACATCGCGCGGCTGCTGGAGGGCGGCTTCAAGGTCGCGGTCGTGGACCAGGTCGAGGAGCCGGCGCCGGGAAAGAAGATCTTCCGGCGCGAGGTCACGCGCGTCGTGACGCCGGGCGTGGCGCTCGACGACGACACGCTGGAAGCGCGCGCGCCCAACTACTTGATGGCGGTGGCCCCGCCGGGTGCGGCGCGGACCGGCGACGCGGCGGCGGTCACGCCTGCGTGGGGCGTCGCCTACCTCGATGCGTCGACCGGCGAGTTCTTCGCCACCGAGCTGCCGGGCGCGCGCGCGGCCAACGGCGCGGAGGGCGGCGCCGGCGCGGCCGGCGCAGTCGCCCCGGCGCTGCCGCAGGTGCTGCTCGACGAGCTCGCACGCGTGCGCCCGCGCGAGATCCTTTATCCGGCCAGCGCGGCGCCGGTGGGCGAGGCGCTGAAAGCGGCGGCGGGACGCGCGGTGGTGGTGGGGACCGCGCCGGACGAGGCGTTCGCGGCGGCGGCGGCGGCCGGGGCGCTTGCGGGGCTGTGCGCGGCCGGCGACGGCCTCGACGCGGCGCTGCAGGGGCTGCGTGAACACGCGGCGGCGCTGGGGGCAGCCGGCGCCTGCGCGGCCTACCTCGAGCGCACGCAGGCACGGCGAGACTTCGGCGTGGCGGCGCCTGACGGGTCGGGGCAGGGCGAAACGGCCTCCGCGGCCGGGGTCGCGCTCGCCGCCCGCAGCGCCGAGAGCGACGCGCCGCCGCCGTCGGTCGGGGCCGTGCCGGCGCGCGAGCGCGAGCGCGAGCGCGGGCGCTACCTGCAGCCGCCACGCTTGTACGGAACGGGCGAGTTCCTGGTCCTGGACGAGGCGGCGCTCACGCACCTGGAGGTGACCCGCACGATCATCGGCGGCCGGCGGCAAGGCTCGCTGCTGGGGGTGCTGGACCTGTGCGCCACCTCGATGGGCTCGCGCCTTCTTCAGCGTTGGCTGACGTTCCCGCTGCGAGACCCGGCGGCGATCGACCGGCGCCTGGACGCCGTGGAGGAGCTGCGCGAGGTCCCCTCCGCGCGCGCGGATCTGTTCGAGGTGCTCGGAGGCGTGGCCGACATGGAGCGGCTCAACGCGCGCGTGTCGCTTGGCGCCGGCTCCCCGCGCGATCTCGGCGCGCTGCGCGACGCGCTGCGGACGCTGCCGCGGCTCGGGGAGAAGCTCGCCGGACGGGGCGCGGCGCTCTTCGGCGAGGTGGCCTTCGCCCTGGCCGACAGCGCGCTCGCCGAGCTGGAGGCGCTGCTGGGGCGCGCGCTCGTCGACGCGCCGCCCGCGGCGCTCGGCAAGGGGCCCCTTATCCGGCCGCGCTACCACGAAGAGCTCGACCAGCTGGTGGCGCTGCGCGCCGACTCCAAGGGCTACATCCTCGGGATCGAAGCGCGTGAGCGCAAGCGCACCGGCATCGGCTCGCTGAAGGTCGGCTACAACAAGGTGTTCGGCTATTACCTGGAGGTCACGCGCGCGAACCTGGCGGCGGTGCCGCCGGACTACGTGCGCCGGCAGACGCTCACGAACGCCGAGCGCTACGTCACCGAGGAGCTGAAGGAGTACGAGCACAAGGTGCTAGGCGCGGACGAGCGCATCGACAAGCTGGAGTCGGAGCTGTTCGGCGAGCTGCGCCGCGCGGTGGCAGGGCGCGCCGCGCAGATTGGCGCGGCGGCGCGCGCGGTGGCGCAGCTGGACGTCGTGACGGCGCTCGCCGAGGCGGCGCACCGCTACGGCTACTGCCGCCCGGTCGTTGGGCGCGACGCGGTGCTGTCGATCGACGAGGGGCGCCACCCCGTCGTCGAGCGCCTGGCCGCCGCCGGGTCGTTCGTGCCCAACGACGTGCGTCTCGACCCGGCCGCCGAGCAGGTGCTGATTCTGACCGGGCCGAACATGGCGGGGAAGAGCACGATCCTGCGGCAGACGGCGCTCATCGCCCTGATGGCGCAAGCAGGGTCGTTCGTGCCGGCGCGCGGCGCTTCGCTCCCGGCGCTGGACCGCATCTTCACGCGCGTCGGCGCCGGCGACGACCTGAGCCGCGCGCGTTCCACGTTCATGGTGGAGATGATGGAGACGGCGTCGATCCTCGCCGGCGCCTCGCCCCGCTCGCTGGTGGTGCTCGACGAGATCGGCCGCGGCACGTCCACCTTCGACGGCCTGTCCATCGCTTGGGCCGTGGCCGAGCATCTGCACGACCGCGTCGGCGCGCTGACGCTGTTCGCCACGCACTATCACGAGCTGTGCGACCTGGCCGAGCGGTGCGCGCGCGTACGCAACTTCCAGGTGCTGGTGCGCGAGTGGCAGGGCGACGTCGTGTTCCTGCACAAGCTGGCCCCAGGCGGCGCCAACCGTTCCTACGGGATCCAGGTGGCGCGCCTGGCCGGCCTTCCGGCGGCGGTCGTGGCCCGCGCCAAGGAAGTGCTCAGCGCACTGGAGGCGCACAGCATCGCCGCCGACGCCGCCATCGCCTTGACGGGTGGCGGCGCTGGCGCCGGGCGCGGCGCGCGGCGCCAGCTGCAGCTCTTCACGCCCGAGCCGGCGCCGCCCCCGCCTGCCGCTGCCGTGCTCGTGGAGCGCCTGAGCAAGCTCGACCCCGATACGCTCTCCCCGCGGGAGGCCCTGGAGGAGCTGTACACGCTGGCCCGTCTGGCGAAGGATTCGTGATGGCCGGCCACGTCACAACGGCCGCGCACGTTCAGGACGCTCGGCGCGGACGCTCATGTCCGAGCCGAACTTGAAGCCAGCGATCGCCTCGCGCACGGCCGCGGCCGCTTCCTTCATGTGCGCCGGGAATCCCCAGAAGAGGATCTGGTAGGCGCGTGCGCCGAGCATCACGGTCGTGACGCGCCAGCGCATCGGCAGGTCGCCGGCGGTGCTTTCGGCCTCGGTCGAGAGGGCGCGGGCGTCGCCGAGGGCGATCGTCTCGGCCGGGACGCCCAGCGCCGCATGCCCGGCGCCGAACATCGCCGTCAGCACGAGGCGGTGATACGAGGGGGCGTCCACGCCCTCGAGCGTCTCGGCGATGACCATGCCGTTGATGCCGGCGGCGGCTTCCTCCAGGAAGAGCGCCGCGTCGGGATGATCGTGCGCGGCGGCGGCGCCGGCACTCACGTGCCAGAAGCCGCGCGGCTTACGCCAGGTGAATCCGTTGCCGGCGTCCCAGTAGAACCCGGCAACGAGCCCGAAGGTGGGCGCGGCCACCGCTTCGGGGTCGGGCAAGTGCAGCAGCTCCTCGGCCAGCGCGCCGCGCGCCCCCGCATCGAGGAAATGGACCGCGGCGAGGGCCTCCGGGAGGGCGGCGGCCGCCGCGGCGCGCTGTGCGGTGCCGTACCAGACGAGCACGCGGAACCAGCGGTCGCCTTCGAAGAGGACTCCCAGCTGGTACTCCACGTCGGGCGCTTTGCGGCCGGCGTAAGCGCCAAAGGTGACGGCGCGGCCGTCGAGCGTCAGCGTACGCGCCTTGCCGGGGAGGGCAGCGCCGTCGATGGCGGCCGCGAGGCGCGCGTCGGCCCGCGCCAGGAGCGGCGCGTGCGGCACGCCCTTCACGCGCTCGGTGATGATGGCGACATAGAGCGGCAGGTCGTAGCGGGCGATCACCACGGCGGCGTCGCTGTCGAGGGCGGCGAGGCGATCGCCCACGACCAGGCTCCAGGGGCCGTGCGGTGCCGCCGCCACGGCATGGCTGGCGCTCTCGAAGACGTCGCCGCGGACGCGCCAACCCACGCCGGCGGCGTCGCGCACGCGGCCGTGGATCTCGCCGTCCAGCAGAGTGAAGGCGTCGAAGAAGGGCTGGAAGGTGGAGCCGTCGCGCGCCGCGCGGCCGAGCGCACCACAGGCGACGAGTCGGTAGCCGAACCCCTGGCGCAGCATCACCGCGCCCGAGCACACCGTGGTGTGGCCTTCGCTCGCGCCGGTGAACAGGAAGCGTACCGCGGAAGCGCCGGCGTAGGTCGTCTCGTCGATGCGCAGCACTTCCTTGCCGGCGACGGTGAAGGCGTCGATGACGGCGCGGCCGTAGGCGGCGAGTGCGGCCTCGGGCGCGGGCTCCACGAGCACCGCGCCCACCAGTCCGTCGGGCGTCTCGGCGGCGGCCACCGCCAGGGGACCGAGGCGCGCCAGGGCGACGGGGTCGAGGATGCGCCAGCGCGGGCCCGGGCGGGCGAGGCGGAAGCGGTAGTCGGCGTCGACGACGGCGCCGTCGGGCGAGACGACCGGGGCGGCGGGGCGAGGCGTGCAGGCAACGAAGGGAACGAGCGGGGCGAGGACGAGGGCCACGGCGAGGGGGGCGGCCCGGCGCCGGGCGCGCGCGCGCGCGCCCGCGTGGCCGCCGTGCGGGAGGGCGTCAGGGCGGTCGCGGTCGAGCGTGGTGCGGACGAGGCTCATCTTGCCTGCCCTGGAAGTGTGCCCGGCGGGGGAGGGGGCGGTCCAGCGCCTCTGGCGCGGGCGCCGCCGGGTGCTTACGCTTGCAGGCATGTCGACACCGATGGACAAACGGGGTAGCCCTGCGCCGGCGGCGGCGGCGGTGGCGGGCTTGGAGGACGTCACCGTGCCGCACGGCGACCCCGGCCGGGTGCCGGGTGCGGCGACGCTGCGTGACGCGGACCCCGATCCGGCGGCGTATGGCGCGACGTTGCCGGGGACGCCCTTGCCGGACGGTGGTGACGAGAGCGCGCCGGCGGCGGGGCGCGGAAACGGGACCGAGGGCGGGGATGGGATCGCGGGCGTGCGCGGGGCGGCCTCTCGCTGGGCGCCTGCGTCGGATCCCGGACCGGTGGACCCGGGAACCGTGCTGCTGGATGACGCCAGCTTCGGCGGGCGCTACGAGGTGGGGGCGGTGATCGGCGAGGGCGGCATGGGACAAGTGCGCGCGGTCGGCGACCGGCGCATCGGTCGCCGCGTGGCGATGAAGGTCGTGCGCGCCGGGCAAGGGTCGCGCTCGGACGCGCGCGCGCGCTTCCTGCGCGAGGCGCGCGTGCAAGGACAGCTGGAGCACCCGTCCATCGTGCCGGTCTACGAGATGGGGAAGACGCCGGAAGGGGCGCCGTATTTCACGATGCGTCGCGTGTGCGGCGCGACCTTGGCCGAGGTCGTGGAGGCTTTGCGCGCCGGGCGGGTGGACGCCGCGCAGCGCTGGTCGCGGCGTCGGCTGCTGACGGCGTTCAGCAGCGTGTGCCTGACGATGCACTACGCCCATACGCGCGGCGTCGTCCATCGCGACCTGAAGCCGGGCAACGTCATGCTGTGCGATTTCGGCGAGGTCTACGTGCTGGACTGGGGCCTGGCGAAGATCGCCTCCGGCGCGGCGGACGACGGCGCGCGCGAGGGCGAGGCGGACGGCGCGGGAAGCGCACAGAGCGGGGAGGGTGGCTCGGCCCGGTCGGAGCAAGGCGCTCGCGCGCCCGCCGGGCCAGCCGGGATCGACGCCCCGCTGCACGAGTCGGCGCGCACGGTCGACGGCGAGCTGATGGGGACGCCGGGCTACATGGCGCCGGAGCAGGTGACCGGCCGCGCGCAGGACGTCGATGCACGTGCCGACGTCTACGCCCTCGGCGCGATCCTGTTCGAGCTGTTGAC
>DASYRF010000173.1:0-8921 GCA_036004705.1 Myxococcota bacterium | reverse complement strand
GTGTGCAGGTCGGTGGCGGTGGGCAGGCGCGGCAGGTCGGCGGCGTCCTCCAAGGTGACGTCGTCGGGGCGGCAGTAGCGCGCCACGGCCAGGTGCGCCGCGGCACGGGCGCGGTCGGGGTCGGCGAGCGCCGCCTCGCGGTGGCGGTCGGGATCGACGCGCGCGGTCAAGCTTTCGGGCGCGGCCGGCCCCGAGCCGCTGCGCGCGACGTCGGCGCGCAGCACCGTCGCGTCGAGGCCGGCGTCCTCCTCCGCCAGCGACGACAGCTCGCGCAGCACCTCGACCTCCGCGTCGGTGCCGGCCAGCTCTTGACGCGCTCGGCGCAGGAGCCTCCCCGCCACGGCCGGGTCGCCCTGCGGCCAGCGGCGATGCGCCTTCCCCAGGGCAAGGGCGAGGTCGCCGGTGAGCGTTTCCTCCGGCGCGATGTCCAGCAGCTCCGCCCCGAGCTCGCCCACGGCGTCCCATTCCTCGCGCAGGGCGTGGAAGCGCACGAGCCGCTCCACTACCTGGCGGTTCGTGGGGTCCTCGTCGTAGGCACGCAGCAACAGATCCAGCGCCTGCGTTGGACTCGCCAGCGGCCCCTCGTAGAGCTGCGCCGCGGTCATCAGGTACTCCTGGCGCCGGACGCGGTCGCGCACGCGCGGGGTCAACCGCTGGTAACAATCGGCCGCTTCCGCCCAGCGCCCTAGCTTGCGGTTCACCTCCGCCAGCCGCGCCAGCGCCTCCACGCGCTCGGGGTCGAACTCCAGCACCGCGCGCAGGTTGCGTCGGGCCGCCTCGTGATCGCCGCGGTCGGTGCGAATGACGGCGAGCCCGTAGTGCACCTCGGCGAGGCGGTCGCGATCGACGTCCGGGCGCAGGTACTCCAGCAGGCGCTGCAGCATCGCCTCGTACTCGGCGTGGCGGCCGCGCTCGTCGTACAGGCGCGCCAGCGCGTCCACCGCGCGCAGCTCGCCGGGGTTCGTCTGCAGCACGCGCTCGTAGTGCTCGATGGCGTCCTCCTCGCGCCCGAGCGCCTCGGCCACCTCACCGCGCCGGAAGATCATCTCCTGGGTGCCGTGCCGCGCGGAGCGGTCGCCCAAGCGTCGCATCATCTCGTCGGCGTGCCCCCAGTCCTGGCGCAGGTAATAGATGTCGGCGAGGGCGTCGAGCGCGGGGAGGAAGTCGACGTCGACGTCGAGCGCCTGGCGGAAGGCGTTCGCCGCGGCCTCCTCGCGGCCGAGCTTGTCGATCAGCACCCGGCCGCTCTCGTAATGCGCGGTGGCGCGCTCCATGAGCTCGCTCGCGCCTTCGGCGCGCGACTCGTACAGGCGCGCCAGATCGTCCCAACGACCGCGGTGCTCCAGGGAGCGGCGAACGAATTCGAACGCCTCGCTGTCCTGCGGGCGCAACGCCAGGAGCTCGTAGTAGACGTTCTCGGCGCTCTCGGCGTCCTCGGCGGCGGCATAGGCGCGCCCCAGCTCGGCGAGGAGGTCCGCGCGCTCGACCGGCTCGGTGGCCAGCTCCAGCGCGGATTGCAAGATGCCGACGCGCTCGCGCGGATCGAGCGCCACGCCGGCGGCCTGGCCGGCGCGGCGCAGCGCGGCGACGGCGGCGGCGGCCTCCGCGGCATCGGTCGACGCAGAAGCGATGCGGAACGCCTCGCCGGCGGCCTGGGTGTGGCCCAGCTTCTCGCGCAAGTGTCCGAGCCGCAGCGCCAGGCCCGGGCGCGCGTCGATGCTCTCCTCGCGCTCCAGCAGCTCGGCGAGCGCGGCTTCCGCCTCGCCGGACTCGCCCAGCACCTCGGCCACCTCCGCAACGGCGCGCAACGCGCGCGGGCCGGCGCCGGCACGGCCCGGGTCCAGCTCGACGGCGTCTCGGTAGCACTCGAGCGCGCCGCGCAGGTCGAGCAAGTGCTCGCGCAGTACGTCGCCGCGGGCCACGGCGATGCGCGCCCGCCCGCCCGGCTCCCAGGTCAGATCGTACTCGGCGCGCAGCAGCGCCTCGGCCACGCGCCACTCCTCGCGCGCCACCGCCAGCGTCCGGTAGTCGATGAGGATCTCCTGCGAAGTAGCGTCGAGTCGGTGCGCCTCGCGGAGAGCCACGTAAGATTCGCCGGGACGCTCCAGCTGCGTGCGCAGGACGAGGGCGCGCTGCCAAAGCAGGCGCGCGGCGCGAGTCGGGTCGGTGGCGTTGGCGGCGCGGTGCTGCAGCATCGCGGCCAGGTCGTCCCAACGATCCGACAGCGCCAGGCACTCCTCGAGCTCGGCGCCGGCGGCGTCGTCGAGCGGGTCGAGCCGGACGACCGCGCGCAGCGCTTCCACCTGCTCGGCGAACTGGTCGAGCTGGGCGTGCACGCGCGCCAGCGCCCGCCAGGCCTCGACGTCATGCGGGGCGAGCCGCGCCGCCTCCAGCAGCGGGCCACGCGCGCCGGCCAGGTTGCCCGCCCCGAAGCGCAGCAGACCCAGCGCGCGCTGCGCCTCGGGGTCGTCGGCCGCGACGGCCACCGCCGCAGAGAGCGCGGCCTCCGCGCCGGCGACGTCGCCGAGCTGCGCGAGCACCGCGGCGCGCTCTCGCTGCAGGATGGCGCGCGCAACGCCGTCCACGTGCGCGACCTCGAGCTGCAGCACGTCCGCAACCCGCGGCAGGTCGCCGGCGCGGGCGTAGATCTCGCGAGCGCCGGCCAGCCCGCCCGGTAGGGCGGCCGGCTGCTCGCGGTAGGCCGCCACGAGGTGACCGGCGGCGGCGAGCTCGTCGCCGCCCGAGCGTAAGAGCGCACGGGCCAAGCGGGCGCGAAGATGGGCGCGCTCGTCGCCGGGGGACGAGGCCAACAGCGCGCGCTGCAGGGCATCGGCCTCTTCGCCCCAGGCGCCGCGATCGGCGTGGGCGTCGCCGAGCGCGACGAACAGGGCAGCACCGCGCGCGCGCGCGTAGGCGGGATCGGCGGTGGCGGCGTGCACGAACGCTTCGAACGCGGCCGGGTCGCCGCGCGCCGACAGGAGCCCCCAGAGACGGTCGCGCAGCGTGAAGCGGCCCGGCAGCGGCGGTTGCGGCGCGCCGGGGGCCGGGGCGCTGGCGGCAAGGAGCTCCTCGGCGAGCGCGCGGGCGGCGGCGGCGTCGCCCAGCCCGTCCGCGAGCACGTCGAAGCGCGCCACGGCGAGATCGAGCGCGCGCGCCCAGCCGGACCCCGGCGCTCCGTCCAGCGCCGAAGCGGGCGGCGTGAACGCGACGAGGAGGTCGCGCAACACGTCGTCGAGCTCGTCCCAGGCAGCGGCGCCGTCGGCGGCGCGGAAGGCGGCGGCCATCGCCTCGGCGTCGGTGGGGCGCGCGCGCAACGCGGCAAAGCGCACGTGACCCTCGCAGATCGCGGGCAGGTCGCCGGCGGCGGCAAGCTCCTCGGCGGCGGCGAGGTCGGCGGCGCGCAACGTGGCCGCGGCGGCGGCGGCGACGGCGAGCTCGTCGTTGGCGGAGGGGGCGGGCGCGCCCGCGGTACCCGGCGCAGCGGCGGTGGCGTCGGGTGGCACGCTCGCTGCGGACGCGCGTGCGTCGTAGCGTTGCAGCAGCAGCTCCACCAGCACCACGCGATCCTCCTGCCGGCGAGCCAGGTCGATACGCGCGTCGAGCGCGGCGAGGCTGCGCGGGTCGGCCAGGAGAGAGGCGTCGAGCGCGCCCTTGGCGGCGTCGAGCTCACCGGTCTCCAGGCAGGCCCGCCCGAGCAGCGCGGTGAGGCGCCCGGCGGCGGCGCCGCCGCCCAACTCGTCGGGCCGCTTCAACGCCCGGCGGAGAGTCTCGCGCGCGGCCGCCCAGTCGCCGGCGGCGGCTTCGCGCTCGCCCCGCCAGGCCAGCGCCGGGGCGCAGGCCGCGTCTGCCGCCAGCGCCTCCTCGTAGAGCCGCTGGGCGCGCGGCTCGTCGCCGAGCTCCGTGGCGCACAGCGCCGCCATCTGCGAGAGGCGCCGCGCGCGGCGGTCGGGCGCGAGCGCGGCGAGCGTGCGTTCCCAGAGCGCCAGCAGCTCCTCGCGGTGGCCGGCGGCGCGATAGCGCGCGGCCAGGCGCTCGACCACCTCGTCGCGCGCCGCCAGCGCCGCGGCCTGCTCGAGCAGGTCGGTGGCGCGCGCCTCTTCACCCAGCCGCTCGAACGCGCGCGAGGCGTAGGCGAAGAGCGTGGCGGCGCGGTAGACGCCGCCCTCGCCGCGGCTGCGCTCGGCTTCGCGCGCGAGCAGGTCGGCGTGGCCACGCGCGTCGCCCGCCTTGCGCAGCGCCCCGGCCAGCTGCGCGGCGGCGCTACGATCCGCGCCGGCGTAGAGCTCGCGAAAGAGCGAGACCGCCTCTTCGAAACGCCCCAGCTCCAGCAGCGCCTCGCCCTCGCGGTAACGGTGATCGACGTCGCAGCCCGGGTCCGCGGTGATGGTGCGCAAGACTTCGAGTGCTTCCTCGACGCGAGCGGCACTGAGAAGCAGCTCGGCCCGCTCGCGCCGCTGGCTCGTGTCGGAGGGAACGCCCTGTTCTCCCAGCTCGTCGGCGGCGGCGGCGAGCAGCGCGCGTCCGCGCGGCTCCTCACCCAGGCGCAGCATCAAGATCTCGGCCTGGCGGCGGCGCAGCACGGCGCGGCGCAGCCCGGGCGGCGCGGCGTCGCCCGCGGATCCGAGCGCGGTGGCGGCGGCGATCCATTCACGGTCGGTGGCGCGCGGCTCGCCGCGCGCGAGGGCGTCGGCGAGCCCCACCGCGGCCCACTCGCTGCCCGAGTCGAGCCCGAGCGCGTCGCGATACTGGCGCATCGCCGCGGCGGCGTCGTCGAGGTCGTGCATCGCCAAGTCGCCCATGCTCACGTGTAGGGCGACCGCCTCGACGAGCGGCGCACCTCCCGCGGCACGCAGCGCCTCGCCAGCCCCGAGCGCCGCGCGCCGCTCCTCCAGGAGCGCCACGGCGCCGGCGGCGTCGCCGCGCGCGCGGGCCACGGCGACGCGCGCCGCGGTGGCGGCGGCCTGGGCGGTCGGAGAGGTCGACTCAGCGGCGGCGCGTGCGGCCGCCTCGGCAGTCGCGTAGGCGGCGTCCAGCTCGCCGGCGCGGCGGCGCAGGTCGGCGGCCAGGGCCAGCCAGCGGGCGCGCTCGGCGGCCGGCAGCAGCGTCTCGCCGCGCGCGCAGGCGTCCTCCAGCAGCGCGACCGCCTCGTCGTCGTGCTCGGCGAGCGCCGCGGCTTCGCCGGCGCGGCCCTGGGCCAGCGCCGCGAGCGCGGCGTCTCCGTTTTCGGTCGCCTCGTGCGAGGCCTCGCCCAGCAGCGCGCGCGCCGCCGCCGGGTCCGCGCCGTTTCGGAAAAGCGCGTCGCCCACGTCGCACATCGCCCGCGCGCGCGCGGCGCCGGGCGGCAGCGCGCGCGCCGCGGCGGCGAGGCGGGCCAGCTCGACGGGCGCGTCCGGACCGCCGGCGCTGCCCAGCAAGCCCGCGAGGGCGACCAGCGCGCCAGGCGCGGCGGGATCCATCTCGACGGCGCGGGCCAGAAAGGCGCGGGCGCGCGCCGGATCGGCGGCCTCGTCCCGCGCCAGCAGGCCCAGTCGTGCCAGAGCGGCGGCGCGGTGCGCCGCATCGCCTCCCTCGCTCTCCAGCGCGGACTGCTCGAGCCGCTCCCACTCGCCACGACGCGCGAAGTGGCGGCGGAAGCCGGCGTCGCGCAGCGCGCCCTCCAGGCTGCGCACTTCGGCGCGGCCGTAAAGCGCGTCGGCGGCCGCGGCATCGCCCGCCTCTTCGCGCACTCGTCCGGCGCGCGCCAGCAGCGCCGCCGCCTCCTCGGGCGCGCTCGTGGCGCCCGCCTCGTCGACCAACAATGCGGTCGCCTGCTCGACGCGGCCGGTGGTCAGGTAGATCTCGGCGACGGCGGCGGCGGCGGCGCCGCGGGCGGCCGCGTCCGCGCGCGGCGAGCGAATGAGCCCTTCCAGCGCGCGCTCGCGCGCGACGTGGTCTCCGGACTTCTCGGCGAGCGCGATCAGCCTCGTCAGATCCGCAGCGTCCGCTCCGCCGGCGGCGGCGCGCAGGGCGACGCGCTCCTCCAACCAGCGGCGTTCGTCGCCGGCGCGGGCGGCGGCGCGCGCGAGCGCGGCCAGCGCGCCCAGCGCGGCCGCGCGCAGATCCTCGGGCCCGTCACGGGCGGCCAACGTGAGCCAGCGCTCCGCGCGCTCAGGGCGCACGGGTAGGCGGCTCCAGACTTCGCCGAGCCGCAGTGCGAGCGCCGCACTCGGGGCCCCGGCGTGTAGCCGCTCCAGCGCACCCGCGAGCGCGTCGCGGTCGCCGAGCTGCTCGGCCAGACGGACCACCTCGGCGTCCTGCCCGGCGCGCTGCAGCGCCTCCAGAAGCGCGCCGGCGGTGCGCCGGTCGTCGGGGTCGAGGGCGAAGGCCCGGCGGAGCTGGCGCAGCCCGCGCTCCAGATCGCCGCAGAAGAATGCCCACACTTCTCCCGCCTCGGCGCGCAGGGCGCGCTCCCTGCCCGCACCGTCGCCGCTCGCCGCCGCCAGGTCGTCGTCGCCCTCACCGTTGTCGCCGGGGTCGGCCTCGGCGGCCTCGGCGGCCTCCTCCTCGAGAAGCTCGGCCACGGCGCGCCAGGCGCCCTGGGCGCGGCGCACGTCCAGCAGCCTCCGGCGTGCGCCCGGCTGGCCGCGTGCGCGCAGCCGCGCCAGCACCTCGGTGGCCTCGCCCCAGGCGCCGAGCTCCACGAGCAGCTCGCTCAGCGCACCCAGCGCGGCGACGCCATCCGCGGGAGCCGCGGCACCTCGCCGCGCGCCGGCCCCACGCGCCCTTCCGTTGCCGCCGTGCGCGGGCGCTGCGGCCGGGCCGCCCGCCGCGCCGTCTTCGCCGGAGCCGTCGAGCCGCACGCGACGCGACAGCGCACGGGCAGCGGCGCGCAAACGCCCGCGCCCACGCTCCAGCTCGCTCAGCTTCTCCAGCGCACGGACCTCGCCCGCCGCCTGGCCCGCGTCGTGCCAGGCGTCGGCGGCGGCGCCGAACGCCAACGCCGCGCCGGCAACGTCCGGCGTGCGCGCGGCACGCAGCACCGCGGCGCGCTCCAGCATGGAGGCCCGCTCCGGCGCCGCCTCGACCAGCTCCGCCAGCCGCGCGTACCCGTCGGCCGCCTCGGGCCACTGCCCCGCTGACTCGCGCGCCGCCGCCAGCCGCGAGACGAACTCCGGGCTCGCCGGACGGCGCTGCACCACCTCCGCCCACGCCTCGGCGGCGCCCGCCGGGTCGGCCGCCCGCCCGCCACGCAGCTCGGCGATCGCCACCAGTGCCGCGAGCGCGTCCCCCTCCTCACCGGCGGAGTCGGAACGGCGCAACGCTTCGCGGTACGCCGCGATGGCCTCGACGACCGCGCCACGCTCCGAGCGAAGGCGCCCGAGATCGAGCGCCGCGGCGGCGGCGTCGGCCGCGTCGGCGTTCGCGTCGCCGTCGGCCGCGACACCCAGCAGCCGCTCCAGCGCCCATTCGGCGCCGCGCACGTCCCCGAGCCGATCGGCGCGGATGCGCGCAAGCGCCTTGAGCGCGGCGACCGGCGACGACGGCGCGCCCGCACCCACCCCCGCACCGCCCGCGGCCGCACCCGCCGGTCCCGCCCCCACCAGCTCGGCGTACCAGCGCGCCGCATCTTCCCAGCGGCCGCGTTGCTCGGCCAAGCCCGCCGCCAGGTCGAGCGCCTCCAGGCGCAACGCCGCCCGAACGGGCGAGCGTTCGCCGGCCGCGTCAGCCGACGCCAGCACCGGCTCCAACGACGCCAGCGCCCCCGCCGCGTCGCCGAGCCGATCGCGCGCCACGCGCGCCCGCGCCACCAACAGCGCGGCGCGTTCCGGCGAAGGCGCCGCCGCCTGGTCGCCACCCGCCACGGCCGGCACGGCTTCGTGACCACCGAGCAGCGCCAGCCGCAAGTCGATCGCCTCCAGCTCGGCGTGTGGGTCGTCGGACTCGCGCGCCAGCTCGCTGAACGACTCCAGCGCGTTGCGCGCCGTCTCGCCCACCGCGCCACGCGCCAGCGCGTCGCGGTACAATCGCGCGGCGCGTGCCCTTCCGGCGGGCGGCGGGAGCCTCCGCGCCGCGCCCGCCGCCTCGAGCAGCCGCTGCGCCGCCCCCGCGCCGTCGCCCGCGCGGGAAAGAGCGTCCGCCGCGCGCACGAGCGCGTCGACGGCGCGCGCAGCGTCGCCCGCCGCCAGCGCCAGCCGCGCCACGCGCTCCGGCGCCACGGCATCGTCCGGCGCCTCTGCCGCCAGCTCCTGCCAGCGCGCCAGCGCCTCTTCGGTCCGCCCCAACGGGCCCTCGCACAGCTCCGCCAGCTCGGCGAGCAGCGCACCCCGGCGCGATCCGCCCGCCGGCTCCAGTCCGACGCGCCGCCCCAGCACTTCCGCCAGCTCGCCCCACTCGGCGCGCGCGCGGTGCAGCTTCTCCAACTCTTCCAGCAGCGCGCCGTCGTCGGGATCGGCCTCGGCGGCGCGTCGCAGCAGCGCCACCGCCTCGTCGCTGCGGCCCCGCTCCCGCGCCACGCGCGCACGCGTTCGCCACAGCTCGGCGCGCGTGCGCGGCGACGCGCGGGTGGGCAGCGCCTCCCCGAGCGCCTCCAGCACCGCGGCCGCGCGCTCCCACTCGCCCGCCGCCACCAGCAGCGCCGCCAGCGGCTCGAGCGCCTCGACCAGCTTCGGCACCGCCGCCACCGCCGCCTCCAGCGCCACCCTCCGGACACACATTGGGCGACGAGCGCAACTCTCTAGGCTCCGGCGTCGGCACAATAAATATTGCCATTGATGAATCACCCGCATCAGGCATGATATGGTCGAGCGATGTCTACACAATCCCGCGTCCAGCAACAACGGCGCCGGTTTCTACACTCGAACCGCCTATGGTAGGCGGTAGGATGTCGGCGGATCCACATCGTCGCGGCCGCAGTGTGAATGAGAACATTGCGACCAAGTTTC
>DASYRF010000172.1:0-5831 GCA_036004705.1 Myxococcota bacterium | reverse complement strand
CCCCATTCTCAAGATTACGGACGGCGTCGCGGTCATCGGCGTGACGACGGCGGTGCCGACCCCGATCCTGTTCGCCACCGGGACGCTCGGCGCCGAGCAGATCGCGCGGCTGGACGACTTGCTCGCGCGCCCCGATCTGCGAGACAAGCTCGTGGTGCTGCTGATCCACCACCCCGTGCTGCGGCGCGTCCAGAAGATGAACGGCCGGCTGCGCGCGCTCACGGACGCCGACGCGCTGCTTGAGGTCGTGGCGCGCCGGCGGGTCCACCTCATCTTGCACGGCCACGAGCACCGGCGTTTGCGCTACACGGTGCCGGCGCTGGAGGGGCCCTGCACCGTGCTCTGCGCCGGCAGCGCGTCGCGACTTTCCGCGGAAAAGGCCCGCGGGGCGCAGTACAATCGGTACTACATCGAGGGCGGCGCGCTGGCGCGGGTCGAGACGCGGGAATACGACGCGGTCGCCGGAAGGTTCCTTCCCGTGACGGGTGGCGACGTGGAGCACGGCATGCGAACGAACGAGGGGGCGAATGGACGCGCAGCGTGAAGCCGGCGCCGGGTCCACGCGTCGAATCGCCATGAAGCGGAGCGGGCGCGCACGGCGGCCAGGGCAGGCGCGCGGCGCGGCGACGGCGGGCGCCGGCGCGGCGGCGGCGGCGCTGCTGGCGGCGGCGCTGTTTGCCGGCGGCGGCGCGGCGCGCGGCGGGACACCCGCGACGGCGGCCCCAGGGGTGGCGGCGGCGCCGTCGACGGGTGTCGGCCACCTGGACGGTGCGACGCTGACGCCCGAAGAGAAGACGGCGGCGCTCGAGCACTTCGATATCATCGCCATGGTGAAGCCCACGGTCGGGAGCGGCCTGCATCGCGCCCGGGCCGACGCGCTGTGCAACGCCCCGGTGGAGCTGGTGAAGGCCGCGCTCCTGGACGTGCGCGGCTACGAGAAGTTCATGCCGAAGGTGACGCGCTCGCGCGTGCTGAAGAGCGAGGGCTCGAAGATGCGCGTGCTCATCGAGACGCGGCTGCCCTGGCCCATCGAGAACTCCTGGAACATCCTCGACGTGAACGTCGCAGCGGTGAAGCTGGGTTACAGCATCACCTGGGAGCGCATCACCGGGAGCATGAAAGAGAACCGCGGCTTCTGGCTGCTGAGCCCGTACGGCCCGGGCGGCATCTACACGCGGCTCGCCTACGAGATCGAGGTCTACGTTCCGCCGGTGTTGCCCGAGTTCGCCGTCGGCAAGGGGTTCCGTAAGGTGGCCGCCGACTACATGAACGCGCTGCGCGTCGAAGTGGGCCGCCGCAAGGATGCCGCCGCCGCAGGCGCCTCCGCCGCGCCGGCCGGCGGCTGAGTCCCCGCACGCCGAAGCCGTCGCCTCGACTGGTCGAGCAATCCGCGTCCTCTTTGTCGAGTCGAGCCACGCGTAGCGGCACCTCGGCTTCGGGATCGACATCCAAATCCGTTCTGGCACGCGGGAGGCGTCGCTTCGACCTGGGGAACGAAACACTCCTCTTGTCGCGTCTAACCGCCCAGGGCCGGCGGCGGCGCGACGTCCGCCCGCGGCGCCTCGCTGATCAAGCGGAAGCTGACGAAGCTGTAGCGGAACGCCGGCTGCAAGCCCGCGCGTCCGGCGCAGCGCAGATCGTCGGCGTCGTCTCCCCAGGTCCCGCCTCGGATCACCATCTGGCCTTCGTTGAAGAGCGATGCGGTGAGCTCGCGCATTCCGCCGGCCATGTCGAGGCAGCCATAGACGGACGTGTCGACCGGATAGGCGCCCACCGGCGACGGGCGCGGCGGGCCTGGGCGCGACTGGCGCATGTGGGCGAAGGTCGGGTCGAAGGCCGCGCCCCATGGATAGGAGCGACCGTCGGCGCCGCGCGCCGCCTTCTCCCATTCTTCCTCGGTGGGGAGGCGGACGGCGCGCCCTTCGCGGCGCGAGAGCCAGGCGGCGTAGGCTTCGATGTCGGCGAGGTTCACGGCCATGACCGGCCAGGCGGGATCCCAGCCTTCGGGCAGCTGCCAGGCGCCGGCCGCGCCGGCGCCGCGGCGCCAGTAGGCGCGAAAGCCGCCGAAGAGGCCCGCCTCGCCGGGGACGTGGCGCTCCGCCTCGTCGAGCGGGAGGTCGTCGAGGAACGCGAGCCAGGCGTCGGAGCGGACACAAGTGCGCTGGATGAAGAGGTCCGGTAGGAAGGGCGTGCAGGCGTCGAGCGCCTGGCGTGCCAGCGGGTCGCCGCCGAGCTTGAACGGGCCGGCGGGGAGGTACACCCATCCGTCCCCGATCTGCACGTCCGTGAAGAGGCGTACCTGGCCGCGGTGGTGCTCCACGCGGCCGAGCAGCACCGGGTAGCGCGCCTCGGCGCGGCCGGGGGCGCTGAGCGTGCAGAGCCACGAGCCCGGCGCTAGCGCGTGGCGCTCGAGCGGCAGCGCGCGCTCGTCGACGGTCTCCGCCACGAGAAGCCGGCCGCGTTCGACGAAGCGCGCCAGGCGCACGCGCGCGTCCGGGGCGTCGCAGGCGAGGCTCAGGTGCGCCGGAGCAGCCAGCAGGCGGGCGTAGCGGCCGTCGTCGGCGGCACGTACGCGCCGCTCGGCCAGCGCGGCGTCGGCGCCGTCGCCGCGCCCCTCGGCGCGCTCCAGCCGCGCCCACCAGAGATCCGCGACGACGGCGCGCGCCGCCGCAGCAGGAGCCGGGCTCGCAGCGGGCGTGACGGTGGTGCCGGCGGCGCCGCTGCCGCCGCTGAGGTGCGCCGCGCGCGTGGCCGCCTCGAGCCCCTCCAGCCACGTTTCTTCGATCTCGGCACGCAGCGCCGCCACGCGGTCCTCCGCGTCCCAGAGCGGCTTCTTCTGGGCGATCGCGGCGTGGCCGGCGACCTTGGCGCGTTGCACGGCGGCCACGCGCAGCGCCTCGGCGAGGCGCTGTCCCAGCTCTTGATGTCGCGCCAGCGCACCGTGCGCGGCGGCGACGAGTGCTTCGGACTCGGCGGCACGGCCGGCGCGCTCCCGCTGGCCGTTGAGGACGGCTTCGAGCGCGGCGCGCGCAGCGGCGGCGCTGGGTCGGGCGGCCGGGTCGCGCGCGAGCGCGGCGGCGCACCATTCGGCCACGCCGGCGGAGGCGCCTTCGCCGGACTCGGGGCCGGCGAAGGCTTCGAGCGGCGGGACCGGCGCCTCGCGGTGGCGCGCCACGTGCTCGCCGAGCGATTCGCCGGCGCGGCGCGGGCGGAACGGCCGCAACGCGCAGACCTCCCAGGCGAGCGCGCCGAGCGCGAAGACGTCGGTGGCGGGCGCGGCGCCAGCCCCACCTAGCTGCTCGGGGGCGGCATAGCCGGGATGGCCGCGGAAGCTCGGCCCGCCGCCTTCGGGCACCGCGCGCGCCTCTCCGCTCCAGTCGAGCACGTACGGCTCGCGCGCGG
This sequence comes from Myxococcota bacterium, assembly GCA_036004705.1. GTDB lineage: Bacteria > Myxococcota_A > Polyangia > DASYRF01 > DASYRF01 > DASYRF01. Next base: position 2,429 of record DASYRF010000172.1, on the reverse strand, counting down.
CGCCGACGGCGACGTTGCCGGGATGTAGGTCGCCGTGCACGACGCCCACTTCGTGGGCGCGCGCCACCACGCCGGTCACGCCCAGCACCAGGCGCAGCCGCTCGGCGAGGGGCCAGGCCGCGGCGGGGCGCGCGCTCCATTCGGCGAGCAGCGCCTCCAGCGTGGCAGCCAGCGCCAGCGGGAACTCGATGGCGAGCATGCCGCCGGCCAGGACGGCGCGGTGTACCGGGAGCACGGCGGGGTGCCGGAGCCGGCAAGTGAGGCGCGCCTCCTGCAGTAGCGCCGCACGTGCCGCCGCGCCGCCGTCGGGCGCGTCGGTGCGGCTGAGCTTCACCGCCACCTCGCGCTCCAGCACCGGATCGCGGGCGCGATACACCCAGCCGTCGCCGCCGCGCCCCAGCAGCTCCAGCGGCTCGAGGCCCAGCTCCCGCGGGAACGGCGGCGCGTCCGCGTCGCCGAGCCCGAGCCGCGCCAGGCCGGGCACCATGCGCTCCAACAACGACTCGAACGCGCCGCCCTCGTCCCGCCCGTCCGCCACTAGCACACGCCGTTTCGGCCACGATGGAGCCGGCGGGCGCGACGGAGGACGGCGGCGCGCCCACACGCCGGCGGCGGCTCGGGCCGGGGGTTTCCACGCACGGCCTCTCGTCCCTCGTTCAGCGACAGCGCCGAGGCACGCACTAGCGCTCTCCCCAGGGCTCGTCGCCCCAGCGCGCCAGCAATCGGTGCAGCCACTGCCGCGTCACGCCCAACCGCGCCGCCGCCTGCGTGCGGTTCCCGTCGCAGGCCTGCAGCGCCGCATGAACTTGCGCCTTCTGGAAGGCGTCCGTCGCGGCGACGAGATCCATCCCGTCCGGCGCCGCTTGCCCCGCCCCGCCCGCAGCGGCAGCAGACACCGACGCCGACGCCGACACCGCCCCCGACACCGACGCCGACGACGAACGCGACGCCGACGCCGGCGCCAACGACGACGACGACGACGACGATGGCGAGCCCGAAGACGCCGGCGACCACGCCGACGCCGGCGACGCCGACGATAGCGAGCCCGAATACGCCGGCGCCGACGCGGCGCCGCGCTCCTCGAAATGCCTCGGCTCGAGCACGTCGCCTTTCTGCGCCAGGCAGCGCGCCACCGCCGCGCGCAGGGCATTCTCCAGCTCGCGAACGTTGCCCGGCCAGTCCCGAGCCGCCAGCCACGCCCGCGCCGCCTCGCCCAGCGCCAGGGGCGTCGCGCCCCCCAGCTCCCCCAACGCCTTCGCGAGCAAATGATCGGCCAGCCGCGCCACGTCCTCGCGCCTTTCGCGCAACGGCGGCACCCGCAGCACACACGCCGCCAGTCGGTGATACAGGTCCTCGCGGAACGCGCCGCGCCGTGCCGGATCGTCGAGCGGCCGGTGCGTCGCGGCCAGCACGCGCCCCTCGTAGCGCCGCTCCCCCTCGCCGCCGACACGCTCGTAGACGCCTTCCTGCAGGAGCCGCAACAGCTTTACCTGCAACCGGGCCGACAGCTCGCCCACCTCGTCCAGGAATAGCGTCCCTCCGTTGGCCCGCTCGACCAGCCCTTCGCGCTTGCGGTCGGCGCCGGTGAAGGCGCCGCGCTCGTGCCCGAAGAGCGTGCTCTCCGCCAGCTCCTCGGGGATGGCGCCGCAGTTCACGGCGACGAACGGCCCGTCACGCCGCGCCGAGCGCGCGTGCAGCGCCCGCGCCACCACCTCCTTGCCCGTTCCCGTCTCGCCGAGCACGAGCGCCGGCCACGGCATCGGCGCGAACGCCTCGATCGCGTCGAGGACCTCGCCCATCGCCGCCGAGGCGCCGACCAGCCCGTCCATTTCGGCGGGCTCGGCGGGCGACTCCCGCGCCGCCCCCGGCGCCGCTGCGCCGCCGCCCCCCGCCGCCCCGGCGCGGCGCGCACGCCCGCGCGCCCCCGGCTCCAGGTCCAGGAACGGCCCGGCCAGGGCACACAGGGCCGCGAGCCGCGCGCGCGCCGCCAGCGCGAACCGACCCGGCGAGCGCGGGTCGGAAAGGTACAGCGCCCCGCGCTTGCCGACCGCCAGGCAACCCACCGAGCGCAGCGCAAACGCCTGCACGCTCTGCGCCGCTTCGAAGCGGGCGTCCGACTGCGCGTCGTCGCTCCAGGCGGGCCGCCCCTCCGCCACGACGCGCCCGACGATCGTGCGCGAGATCTCACCCGGCGCCGGCACGTCGTCGGCCGCACGCCCGCCGCCCTGGCGCGCGCTCGCCAGCGCGCGGAAGCTCACCGTCCCCGCCTCCAGGCTGCCCGTCCAGGTGACGGCCCACACGGCGGGCGCGCCCGTGAGCTGCTGCGCCTCCTGCACCAAGAGCCGCACGATGGCCGCGGGCGTGCCGGCCGCGACCAGCGCCCCCAGCCGCTCCTGTGCCCACGCCATGGCCTCGCCGGCGCGCGCCAG
>DASYRF010000171.1:0-5188 GCA_036004705.1 Myxococcota bacterium | reverse complement strand
GCGCGCGCTGGCGCCGCTGCGCTACGACCGCCCGGCGCCGGCGCTGCCCGCGTCGCGCGCGCGTCGCGCACCGCGCTGGCTCGCGCCGCTGGCGCTGGCGGCCGTGTTCGCGCTCGCCGTGGTGGGCCTGTGGCTCGCGCTGCGGCCGCCGCCAAGGGCGCCAGGCCTGGGAACCTCCGACCTCGCTTCGTCGGGAACGCCCGCTCCTGGCACCGGCCCTGGCCCTGGCCCCGGACCTGGTCCGGCGACCGGCATGGCACCCTCGCCCGGGCCAAGCACCGCCGTGGCCTTCACCTCCGTTGCGACGCCCGCGCCGACGCCGGGCCCCGGTCCCGGCCCCGGCCCCGCGCCCGCCGTGGTGGTCGCCTGGAACGTGACCGCCCTCGCCGGCGCGCCGAGCTGCGATGGGGCGCCCGTCACGTCGGCCGGGCGCCTCCCGGTCGGCACGTGGCTCGAGACCGACGCGACCGCGCGCGCCGTCCTGGCGGTGGCGGACATCGGAACGCTGGAGGTCGACCCCAACACGCGCTTGCGCCTGGCCGAGAGCGGCGACGCGCGCCATCGCCTAGAGCTGAAGCACGGCACCATCCACGCCAGCGTCGTGGCGCCGCCGCGAATCTTCCTGGTGGACGCGCCCTCGGCGCAGGCGGTCGACCTCGGCTGCGCCTATTCGTTGCAGGTCGACGACGCAGGGAACGGCGAGCTGCGCGTGACGAGCGGCCGTGTGGAGCTGGAGCGCGACGGCCGCGTGTCGTACGTGCTGCGCGGCGCCGTCTGCCCGCTACGGCCGAGCGGCCCCGGCACGCCCTACATGGACGACGCCGCCACCGCGCTGCGCGCCGCGCTCGCGCGCTTCGACTTCGAAGGCGGCGGCGCGGCCGCGCTGGACGCCGTGCTCGCCGCGGCGCGCCCGTCGGCCCCCGGCACCGCCGGCGACGCGCTCACGCTCTGGAACCTCGTCCGCCGCGTCGTCGACCCCGCCACCCGCGCCGTGGTCTACGCCCGGCTCAAGGCGTTGCGCGCCCCGCCCCCCGGCGTCTCCGACGAAGACGTCCTCGCCCTCGAGCCTTCCGCCGTCCGCCGCTGGGAAGCCGGCCTCGAATCCGACACCGGCACCTGGTCCAAGGACTCCTCCAAGAAAGTCCCCCCCGGCAAGCGCGAGTAGCCACGCGCCCACGCAACGATACAGTTGGATGGTGGTAAGTTGTGGGAGTTCGACTCCTCGCTGGGAGGGGGAATCGACGCGATACCGGCCGCCAGCGACTGCCCGGTGAAAGTTGACCTCTGGGGCAACGCCCTTAACATCAACACCTACCCGGCCACGGTCTTTCCCCGGACCCTGCACGTGCTCATCACGCGCCCGATGTCGGGCTACTGGCCGGGGACCGAGGCGGATCCAGACTATCGCGTAGAGGGGTGCTTTGACCTCGAGTACTACTCCTACGATGCTGATGTGCGACCAGACTGCGAGTCCTGGACGGACGTCAGCGAGAATCCGCTCGAGGCTCGCCGGAGCGCGGGTGCGCGCCTGCTGGGTCCACCGGGCCCCCGCCGGAACTCCGGCGCCCTCCTGCTGGGTCCAGCAGAGGCTCGCCGGAGCGCCGGTACGCGCCTGCTGGGTCCACCAGGCCCCCGCCGGAACGCCGGCGCCCTCCTGCTGGGTCCAGCAGAGGCTCGCCGGAGCGTCGACACCGGCAGCGCGGCGAGCGGCACGCCGGTACGCGCCTGCTGGGTCCACCAGGCCCCCGCCGGAACGCCGGTGCTCCCCTGCTGAGTCCAGCAGAGGCGCGCCGGAACACCGGCGTCCTCCTGCAGGGCTCACCGGTCGCGCGCCGGCGCGCCGGTGACTACCTGCCGGGTCGAGGAGGTGCCTGCGGAGACGCCGCTGACTCCCCGCTCGGTCCACCGGTCGCGGGCGCGCCGGTGACTACCTGCCGGGCCGAGGAGGTGCCTGCGGAGACGCCGCTGACTCCCCGCTGGGTCCTCACGCCTGGCGCGTGGCGCTCGGCCCGAGCTCCGGCGCGAGCATCGCGCTCAACACGAGCTCGTGATCGATTCGCTCGACCCACCAGTCCGGGACGGGCATGGGCTGGCGCGACGGCAGCCGCGCGGGAGGCGCGGCGTGCGGCGCCGGCTCTGGCACGGGCGCGACGGGCCGGCCGTCGGGCCTCGCGAAGGTCACCACACCGTCCGGGGCGCGCCGGACCGCGAAGCCGCCTTCGTGCACCAGACGGTGATGGGCGCCGCAGAGAAGCAGCACATTGTCGAGCGCGGTACGTCCACCATGCATCCAATGTCGTATGTGGTGCGCGTCGACGAATTGTCGGTTCGTACAGCCGGGAAATCGGCATCCGCGGTCGCGATTCGCGAGCGCCCACCGGAGGGCGGGCGGGATGCTTCTTCGTCGCCGGCCGACGTCGAGCGTTTCACCGCGGGCGCCCTCGGCCACTGGAACGAGGCCCGCATCGCAGGCGATCCGCCGGAGCGTCTCCGCGGGAACGCGCGTGCCGTCCTCCAAGCTCGCGCCGCCGCCGCCCCAGGCGCAGTGCTCGTCGGAGCGAAGGTGCACGAGCACCGTGTACCGCTCGCCGCCGGACCGCGCGCGTGCGGGCGGGCCCGCCAGGAAGCTCTCGGCAAGCGCGACGAACGCGTCGGCGCGCGCCGGCCACGCCGGGGCCGCCTGCGGCGCGGCCGGGGTCTCCGACCGCTGGCCGTAGAGCTCGACGTGCTCGTCCCGCGAAGCGGGCGCCGGCGCAGGCGTCATCCCCGCCGGAACGCCATCCCGCCGCACCAGCGGCGTCTCCGCGGGAACGTCGTGCGCCGCATCGACGCCGGGCCCCTCCACGGAGCCGCCTGCATCGGACGGAGCGCGCGCACGCGCGCCGGCCAGGCTCGCGCGCGCGGCCTCCAGCGCCTTCATCACGAGCGCGGCCTCGTCCGGCGAGAGCTGCGCTTCGATCCGCACCATCCCGGAATCGGTCCACCGCTGGCGGACCCACCGCTCCGTCTGCGCGGGCCGGCCCTCGCGGTCGGAGCTCACGCACCGGTACTGCCGGCACAGCGTCTCGAGACGCGCCGCGGTACAGCTCTTGCCGGTCATCAGCAGCCGCTCTTCGTTCTGGGGCGTCGCAATTCGCGTCAGCGCCCGCACCTTCGAGTAGCTGAGCTCCGCCTTGCGGAGCGCGTCGTCGACGCGCGGCAGGGCCCGAGCGCGCGCGCCACGCGCACCCTCTCGCGCGCCGCGCCGGGCGCAAGCCCAATCCGCCAGCCGAGCCAGTGTGCGCACGACAGGGCGCCTTGCCGCGCCCACCCGCCGCCCTCATCGAACGCCCGAATCCGCGCGAGCAGCGTATGGGTCGCGGACTCGATCTGCCCAGCCAGAGCTGCAATTTCCTCGGCGAGCACGTCGAGCGGGTGGCCCGACGCCGCCGCAGCTGCGGTTCCGGCTGCGGGTGCGGCTGCGGGTGCGGGTGCGGGTGCGGGTGCGGTTGCGGTTGCGGTTGCGGTTGCAGGCATGATGTATGTTTAGTGTGTCGTTGCATATATATCAAGTAAAATCTTCGTACATTGCAGAGCTGTAAACGGGATGCGAAAGGCCTGGATCCGGACGGCTGTGGGTTTGCCGCGGCGGTGGACGACCGCGAAACGAGGAAACAGCGGGTCGGCGAAGCGGGATCGGGCGCGGTCGCCCACCGCCGCTTGACCTGCGCGCAGGTCGCTCCGCCGCACGCCTGCGGCGCGCGGCGTTCGCGCTGCGCGGCAGCTCACAACCCCACAGCCGCGGCGGCGGGAGAGATCGATCATGACCGGGATCCGGAGATGGAATGCGTGTCCGTCGGCGGACCGGCGAGCCGCGGCGGGAGAGAATGACCGGGATCCGGAGATGGAATGCGTGTCCGACGGCGGACCGGCGAGCCGCGGCGGCGGGAGAGAATGACCGGGATCCGGAGATGGAATGCGCGGCGTCTCCGACGGCGACCGGCGAAGGGTGACGGCGGGCGAGCCGGCTTGGGGCGATGGGGGGAACGGCGACGCACACGTTTGACCCGTCGAGCGGGGGCGTCTAGGCTCCGAGACCCATGGATGCGCTGGGATACGGGCGAGCGGCGCTTTTGGGCGCGGTGCAGGGCATCACCGAGTTTCTGCCGATCTCCAGCGACGGGCACCTCATCGTCACGGAGCGGCTGCTGGGAATGTCGGAGCCGACGCTGCTGCTCAACGTGGTGCTGCACGGCGGAACGCTGGCGGCGATCCTCGTCTTCTATGCGAAAGACTTGTGGCGGTTGCTGCGCGGGGTGGCGGCGCTGCCGCGCACCGGGCTGGCGGGCTCGCCGGAGGCGCGGCTGGTGGGGCTCTTGCTGCTGGCTTGCGTGCCGACCGGGATCATCGGGCTGACGCTGAAAGACCCGGTGGAGCTGCGCCTCTCCACCATCTACTGGTCGGGGGCGGGGTTCCTGTTCACGGCGGCGGCGCTGATGCTCACGCGCGGGGCGGCGGGCTTTGCGCCGGAGGCGCGCGGCGAGGCGGCCTTGCGCGCGCGCGACGCGCTGGCGATCGGCACGCTGCAGGGCTTCGCGGTGCTACCGGGCGTGTCGCGCTCGGCGCTCACCATCTCCTGTGCGCTGTGGCTGGGCATCGCGCCGGCCGACGCGGCGCGGTTGTCCTTCTTGCTGGCCATTCCGGCCATCGCCGGCGCGCTGCTCGTGGAATTGCGCCACGGGCTGCCGCCGGCCGCCGACCCGGGGCCGCTCCTCCTGGGTGCCGCTGTCGCCTTCGTCACGGGCCTGGTGGCGTTGAAGATCTTGGTGGGCATGCTGTCGCGCGGGCAGTTCGCGGACTTCGCCCGCTACCTGGTGCCGCTCGCGCTCGGCTGCCTCGCCTACGGCCTGCGGACGGGGCGATGAGCGGGCCGACCGCGCGGGGGACGGCGCCGGGGGAGACGCCTGCGCGCGCGCCGGGGCCTGGGCCCGATCCGGGGATCGGCCTCGACGTCGTGCTGCTGGCGGGCGGCGCAGGCGTCCGCCTGTGGCCGGTGTCGCGCGCGCGGCGGCCGAAGCAGTTCTTCCGCTTTCAGGGCGCGTCGCTGCTGGAGGGCGCCTGGGCCCGCGCGCTGCGGCTGGCGGGCGGCGCGGCCGACCACGTCTGGGCGGTGCTGACGGACGACCTCGCCGAGGCCACCGCCGCCGAG
>DASYRF010000170.1:0-41345 GCA_036004705.1 Myxococcota bacterium | reverse complement strand
CGCGGCCTGCCACGCCGCCGGAGTAGCGGTAGCCGGCGTGGGGCGCCATCAGCGCTACGGCCGGCGCCGGCGCCGGCGGCGGCGCGTCGTCGTCGGGCCCCGCCAGAAAGCCGCGCAGCTCGTCGGCGAGGCGCGACGGGTCTGCCGTGTACCAGCTTCCGGCCTTCGAGGCGGGCCTCACCTGCATGCAGGCATCTATAGATCCGCGGTGCGGCGCGCGGCAAGCCGCCCCGCCGGCGGCGGCTCACGCAGGAATCCTCTCGCGCAGGACAGGACCCGCCCGCCCGACCGCGGGTGTGCCGGCGGGCGGGGTATATTGCGCGCGTGCGGCCTGCTCCAACAGACCTCGCGCCGGAGGAACGGCGCGCGCGCATCGGCGAGTTGCGCGCACTGGTCAAGGACCACCGCCGCGTGATGTCACGCGAGGTCGTCCCCAACCATCTGCTCTACATCCTGGTCGGCGTGGCGCTCTTCGTGCCCAGCACGATCCTGGTCTACGTCGCGCCGGGGATCCGGCGCTGGTACGTGCCGGCGGCGGTCGTCTTCATCGGAGGGCTCGTCGTCGCCTACGTGGCGCACGTCGTGCGCGCTGGCTTCCGCCTCGGACGCCTCAAGGAGGAGCTCGACGCCGCCGAAGACGAGCTGCGGCGGCTCGACGCCCAGGAGTGCGCCGCCGCGGTGGACGCGACGCCCGCGGTCACGGCGGCGGCACCTAGGCGATGACGCCGTCCCGGCGCAAGGCCGCTAGCTCGCCCGTATCCGCGCCGCAAAGCTCGTTCAGCACGGCGTCGGTGTGCTCGCCCAGAAGCGGCGCGGCCCGGCGAGGTCCGGCGGGCGTGTCGCTCAGCAGGAACGGAAGGCCCACCACGTTCACCGTTCCCGCCGTCGGGTGGGGCAAGGCGCGCACCGTGCCGCGCGCGCGCACCTGCTCGTGCGCGACCGCCTGCGAGACGCTCTGGATGCGCCCCGCCGGGATGGCCAGGCGGTCGCACAGCGCCAGCCATTCGTCCACGGGGCGCGCGGCGAAGAGCGGCGCCAGCAGCGTCCCCAGCGCGTCGCGGTTCTCCACGCGCGCCGCGTTCGTAGAGAAGCGCGTGTCGGCCAGCCACTCGACCCGCCCGACCGCCCGGCACAGCGCACCGAACATGGCGTCGGTGCCCACGCCGATATTGAAGTGGCCGTCGCTCGCCGCGTACGTCTCGTAGGGGACGAGGTTGGGGTGGGCGTTCCCCATGCGCCTCGGGTCGGCGCCCGTCGCCCAGTGGATTTGTGCCTGGTAGCTGAGGAGGGTGATCTGGCCGTCGAGCATGGAGACGTCCACGTGCTGCCCGCGTCCGGTGCGGTGGCGCGCCTCCAGAGCGGCCAGGATCCCGATGACCGCGTGCAACCCCGACGCCAGGTCGGCGATGGAGGTGCCGACCTTGAACGGCGGGCCCTCGGGCGGCCCGGTGAGCGACTGGATGCCGCCCAGCCCTTGCACGATGAGGTCGTAGCCGCCGCGCCGCCCGTACTCGGGGAGCCCGCCGTGTCCGAAGCCCGAGATGCTGCAATAGACGAGGCGTTCGTTGTGCGCGCGCAGCGCCTCGTATCCGAGCCCGAGCTTCTCGGCGGTGCCGGGGCGGAAGTTCTCCAGGACCACGTCCGCGCGCGCCGCGAGGCGCTGGCCGAGCACGCGCCCGCGCGGGTGGCCGAGATCGATCGCCACCGACTCCTTGTCGCTGTTGCAGCCGAGGTAGTAGGCGGCCTCGCCCGCGACGAACGGCGGTCCGAAGCCGCGGGTGTCGTCCCCGGCGCCGGGGCGCTCGATCTTGACGATGCGCGCGCCGAGCTGCCCGAGCATCATGCTGCAGTAGGGGCCGGCGAGAACGCGCGAGAGGTCCAGGACGAGGAGCCCGGCGAGCGGGCCGGGGCCTGGCGGGAGCGGCGCCGCGGGGGCGGAAGGGGTCGAGGCCATGTCGCGCGATAGCGAGCGCGCCGCTGGTCTGTCAAGCACGCGGTGTCTGGGCGGACGCTCGCCGCGGCGGTAAGCTCGCCCCATGTCGTCGCGCCATCGTTACCTGGAGTGGGTGCTCGCCAACTTTCCGCGCGCGCGCTTCAACTTGGCCAATAGCGCCGTCAGCACGCCGCCGTGCGCGCTGCTGGGCGACGCCTTCGCCGGCGCGCCCGCGCCGCTGGAGCCCGCCGTGCTGGAAGGGCCGGCTCGCGAGGCAGTGGCGGCGCTTTACGGCGTCGCGCCGGCGCGCGTGGTGCCGGCGCTCGGGACGAGCGGTGCGAACTTCCTGGCGCTGTCGCGGTGGGCACGCCCCGGCACCGTGGTCGCGGTCGAGGAGCCCGCTTACGAGCCGCTGCTGATCGTGCCCGAGACCGGCGGCGCGCAGCTGGTGCGCTATCCCGTGCACGATTCCGACGCGCTGGCCGCGGCGCTGGCGCGCGTCACGGGGGCGGGCGTGCGCGTCGCCCTCGTCGTGGCCAGCACGCCCCACAATCCCACCGGGCGCGTGCTGTCTCCCGCCGAAGCCGCCGCCCTCGCCGAAGTCAGCGCGCGGCACGGCGCGCTCCTGCTCGTCGACGAGGTCTACCTCGACGCGCTGGCCGATCCGCCGCCGTCGACCGCCGCCATTCCCGGCACCATCGTCACCAGCAGCCTCACGAAGTCCTACGGGCTCGGCGCCATCCGCTTCGGCTGGGCCGTCGCCCCCGACGAGGCCGTCGCCGCCGATCTGCGCGACGTTTCGCGCGACGCGGTCGGCGCGCTGGCCACGCCGCTGCTCGCGCTCGGCCTCGCCGCGCTTGCCCGCCGCGACGCGCTGCTGGCGCGCACGCGTGCGCAGCTCGCCGCCAACCACGCCGCCTGGCGCGCGCTCTGCACCGCCGCCGGCCCGCGCCTCGTCGCCCGCACCGCCGTCCCCGGCGTGATCGCCTGGGCCGAGCTCGGCGCCGGCGATGGTGGCGACGCCGACGCGCTGGCCTTCGCTGCGCGCCTGCTCGACGCGCACCAGACCCTCGTCGCGCCCGGCAACTTCTTCGAAGCCCCTCGCTTCGCGCGCGTCGGCCTGGGCGGCGATCCCGCCGTCGTGCGCGAGGGTCTCGCCCGCGTCGGCGCCGCGCTCGGCGCAGCGGCCTGAAGTGTCGCCGCCGGCGGCTACTTCGAAGTCATGTGGTGGACGCCGTCCCAATCAGGCGGCGGCGGATCTGTCGCCAAGGCGTCGGCGCGCTTCCGCATCGCCGCCGCGGGTCCGTCACTCGGGTCGGCGGCCGTGGCGGCGGCAAACGCTCTCGCCGCCTCGGCGAACTTGCGCTCGCCCATCAGCGACCGCCCCTCGGCGTAGCGCATGACGGCGGTACGTCGCGCCGGGTCCGCGTCCACCGCACCCCGCGCGCCCATGAGCTGGTAGAGCACCACCGGACGCGTCCGGCCGGCGAGCTGCACCACGTCGAGCGCGCGGGCGTCCACGACGTCCCGCGCTCGCTCGTACACCGAGTCGCTCATGAGCACGCGCGTGCCGTAGATCTTGTTCGCCCCTTCGATGCGCGACGCGAGATTCACTTCGTCGCCGATCACCGTGTAGTCCAGCCCCTGCTCGCTGCCGATGTTGCCCACGACGACCTCGCCGGTGTTGAGCCCGATGCGCACGTCGAGCAGCGGCCACGCGCCGCTCTTCCAGCGCGGCGACAGCTCCTCGAGCACGGCGAGGTGGTCGAGCGCCGCGCGGCACGCGCGCGCCGCATGGTCGGCGCGAGGCACCGGCGCGCCGAAGAACGCCATCACCGCGTCGCCGATGTACTTGTCCACCGTCCCGCCGTCCTCGGCGATCCGGCGGCTCACCAGGCCGAGGTAGGTGTTCAGAATCTGCACCACGTCGGCGGGATCGCGCGTCTCGGAGAGTGCCGTGAAGCCGACGAGGTCGGAGAACATCACGGTCAGCACGCGTCGCTCGCCGCCGAGCTTCTGCGCCTCGGGATGCGCGAGCAGGTACTCCACCACGTCCGGCGCGAGGTAGGCCTTGAACATCGTTTTGATGTTGTCGCGCTCGCGCAGCCCTTCGACCATGCGCCCGAACTCCTGGGCGAGCCTGCCGATCTCGTCACGCGAGCGCGACGTCACGGTCACGCGCAGATCGCCGGCGCCGACCTTGCGGGCCGCTGCTTCCAGCTCCACGATGGGGCGGCTCAGCCGCAGCGAGAGGATGGCGGCGGCGAGGAGCGCCGCGAGCAGCGCCCCTGACCCGACGATCAGCAGGAGCCGTCCACCGCCCAGCAGCAGTGCGAGTCCGACGTCGAGGTTGCGTGCCACCACGATCGTCGCGATGGGGGCCGCGCCGGTTGTGCCGGGCAGGCCCGGTAGGCCACGCCGTTGTACGAGCCAGCGCGCGCCGTCCGCTTCCACCTCAGCGTCTCCGCCGTCGGCGTCGGGCCCGAGACCCGCGGCCAGCACGGGTGGCGGCATGCTGCCCTCCACCGTCCCGTCCGGAGCGACCAACGCCAGGGCCGTGCCGGCGTCGCCGAGCGCGACGTCGTCGAGCAGGCGCTTGGGGTCGATGACCTGCAGGAAGACGGCCTTGGGCGTCCCCTTGACCACGGTCGCGCGAGCAAAGAGGACGACGAGCCGAGCGCTCGGCGTGGCCCCCAGCAGCTGCGTGGCGGCGAGGCGCGGGTCGTCGGCGCGCACCACCATCGCGCCGGCGAAGCCGTGCGTCGCGTCGAACGCCGCGGCCACGGCCGGAAGGACGCGCGCGTCCGCGCCCCAAGCGTCGTGCGCCGCGCTCGTGTAGACGACGCGCCCCTTGAAGTCCGCGATACCGAACGAGCCGCCTGCGAGCACGCGTGCCCAGTTGAAGTCAGAGGCGACGAGGTTGTCGTGGAAGAATTTCAGCTTGGCGGTGTCGTCCGTGGGCGTGCCGAGCCCGAAGTCCGCGGCGTCCGGTTGGCCGACCTCGCGGAAGATGGGCAGCACGTACGTCATGTCCGACATGGCGACGAACGCGTCGTAGCGCAAGCGCAGCGAGCGGTCGAGCTGGTCGCTGGCGGCGCGGAAGGAGACGCGCGCGTAGTCGACCGCGCGGGCGCGCAGGATGCGGTAGCCGGCCAGGGCCATGCCCCCGACCGACAGGAGAGCCAGACCACCAAAGGCCAACAGCAGCTTGCCGCGGATCGTGTGCATCGCTTCCGCGGGGCTCAGCGCCCGTACGTTCCTTTGGCGTCCTTGTACTTCTCTCCGAACTTGTTCAAGTGCTCGGGCGCCCGCGTCTCGTCAAGCGCGGCGAACGGGGGCTCCGACGCCTCGCCCGCGCGAACCGTGACGTCAGCTCGTGCCGGCTTGTCTGCGTAGGGATCGAAGGCGAACGCGCTCCAAGCGCCGGCGGGCACGTCCTCGATGGCGAAGCTCCCGTCAGCGGCCGTGCGGGCGAAGCGGCGGTTGGGCAGCACGAGGATGGTGGCGGCCATTTCCGGGTGGATGTTGCAATAGATCTCCACGACGCCCGGATTCGGGAAGGCGCGCACCTTCGCCGACTTGCTCGTGTACTGGCCAAGGTCGAATGGGCGGGGCGGCGATAGCGAGAACACGTTGTGGAAGAACGGGTCGCGATTGGGAAAGGAGACGCTCTGGCCGGCGGTGATGGCGAGCAGCCCGGGGACGAAGGCCTTGTCCTTCTGCGCCATCTCGGCGATCACGGTGGGCGGCGGCTCGCTGAAGCCGACGACGTAGACGATCACGCCCGACGCGTCCGGCTTGGGTGCTCCTCCGTGCGTCAGGGCGATCTTGCCGGCGAGGCGCCCGCGGCCGGCCTCCGCGGGGCGCGCCACCAAAGGCGCCAGCAGCAGCAACACGCCGGCACCGCCAAGGGCGGCGAGGCCGCGCGCTCCGCCGCGCCGTCCTCCGCCGCCCATCAGAACTGGACTCCCCAGAGGAAACGCCCCTGGAAATCGGGGGCGGCGGCCATCAGTCCGATGAGCGCGCTGGCGGTGATCCAAAAGCGCCCGTGCGTGAACGCGAGCGTCGGCCCGAGGCCGAGCCAGGGCGCCTCGGGCGTCGGCGCAGCGAGCACCGCTTCGCCGAACGCCTCCGCGCCGACGTGGATGAAGTCGGTCAGCGAAACGACTGCGCCCGCACCGTAGGTCAGGCCGACCGTCGGGCCGAGCGATTCGACCGCCACGCCCAGGTCCGCAACCGCGTGAAGCCTCCACACGTCACCCGTCACCACGAAGTCCGCTTCGCCGGTCACGGCGTCGTCGGCCACCGCGCGCTCGATTCCGACGCGGACGAGGGGCACGACCTTCGGCGCCAGGAGCGGGTCGGCGGTCACCAACCGGAAGCGCGCGTCCAGGCCGTACGTGTCGAGCTGCGTCATGCCGCCGGCGAACGTGATCTCCACCGGCAGGGATACCTCGATCTGATCGAGCAGTCCCAGGCCGAGCCGCCATTCGAGAGTGGTTTTCGGATCCTCGCCCGCCTCTTCGGTGAGCCACCCTTCGAGCTCGACACCTCGCTCGGGCAGCATCTCCGTGTCGAACGACCAGGCGAAGCGGCGCCGCGCGGCGGAGGACTCCGCCGGCGCCAGGCAAAGCCCGAGCAGCACGGCCGCCACGACGGCGGCCGGGCGAAGGGACCCGAGGAGCGTCCGGCTCATGAACCTGACCAGAATAACACGGACGTCCGGGCGCTCCTACCGGCAGTGGATGATACAGCTGTTGCATTTCACTGAGGCAGTTGTTATGGGGCCGGCGTGGGGAACGATCTGCCGCGCTGGTTGTTGCTGATTCACCAGATTCCGCCGGCGCCGGCGTACTTGCGCGTGAAGGTCTGGCGGCGGCTGCAGCGTCTGGGGGCGGTGGCCATCAAGAACTCCGTTTACGTGCTGCCGGCGACTGACGCGGCGCTCGAGGACTTCCAGTGGACGCTGCGCGAGATCGTCGAGGGAGGCGGCGACGCCTCGTTGTGCGAGGCACGCTTCGTCGAGGGTCTGTCGGACGCTCAGGTGGAGGCGCTCTTCCGCGCCGCGCGCGACGCGGACTACGCGGCTCTGGGCGAGGAGGCGCGGGCGGCCGAGCGGACGATCGGTCGCGGGCCGGCGTCGGCTGCCGAGGAGCGCCGCGCAGAGGCGTCGCTGGCCGTGGCGCGGCTGCGGCGACGGCTCGCGGAGGTCGTGGCGATCGACTTCTTCGAGGCGCCGGGCCGCGCCGCCGCCGAGACGCTCCTGGCCCGCCTGGACGACCGGGTGCGCGATGCCGGCAATCCCGGCGGCGCGCTCGCCGGCGCCGCTGGGGTCGGGGCCGGTACGGCGGCGATGGCGGACCTGCGCGGCCGCACCTGGGTGACGCGCAAGGGAATTCACGTGGACCGCATCGGCAGCGCCTGGCTCGTGCTTCGGTTCATCGATCCGGCGGCGCGCTTCAAGTTCGTCCCGGCGAAGGGCTACCGCCCGCAGCCCGGCGAGCTGCGGTTCGACATGTTCGACGCCGAGTTCACGCACGAAGGCGACCAGTGCACGTTCGAAGTCCTGGTCGCGCGCGCCGGGCTCGGGAGCGACCGGGCGCTGTGCGCCCTCGCTGAGATCATCCACGACGTCGATCTCAAGGACGGCAAGTTCGAGCGCGACGAAGCGCCCGGCCTCGACCGTCTCGTCGCCGGCATCGCCATGGCGCACAAGGACGACGAGGCGCGGCTGGCCCGCGGCTCCGCCGTCTTCGACGACCTGTACGCGTACTTCGAGCGCAAGCAACCATCCACCGAAGGGAGGCGCAGATGAGCCGGAGAATCAACGGAGACGGTCGCCGCCGCGCATCGCTGCGGCCGGCCGCAGCCGCCGCCACGCTGGCGGCCGCCCTGATGTTCACGCTCGCGGCGTCGCGCGAGGGCGCCGCTGGTGCCGGCCCGAGCGTGTTGGCCTTCGACGGCGACGCCGCCGGCAAAGCGCCGCCCGGGTTCTCTTTCGGCCGCACCGGCAGCGGCGCCGCCGGGCGCTGGGAGGTGAAGGCCGAGCCCGGCGCGCCCAGCGGCGGCAACGTCCTCGCGCAGCTCGACGCCGACGACACCGACTATCGATTCCCCGTGGCGGTCGCCGATGCGCCCAGCTTCGCCGACGGCGTCGTGTCGGTGAAATGCAAACCGGTCTCCGGCAAGGTCGACCAGGCCTGCGGGCTCGTCATGCGCTTCAAGGACGCCGACAACTACTACCTCACGCGTGCGAACGCGCTGGAGGACAACGTGCGTTTCTACTTCGTGAAGGACGGCAAGCGGAAGCAGGTGGCGAGCTGGAAGGGCAAGGTCGCGTCGGGCGCGTGGCACGACCTCAGGATGGAAGCGCACGGCGACCACTTCGTGGTGACCTTCGACGGCGCGAAGGTGCTCGACGCGCACGACAAGACGTTCTCCGCAGCGGGCAAGGCGGGCGTTTGGACGAAGGCCGACTCGGTGACGTACTTCGACGACCTCAGCCTTACGGCGATGTGACGCGCGCCGCGGCGGCGCGCAGGAGGTGCATCATGGGCATCACACGTAGAGAAGCGCTCAGCGCGTTGGCGCTGGGTGGCGGCGCGGCGCTGGCGGCGGGTGCGCTGGTGGGCGCGGTGGGGCCCGCGGCAGCGGCGGCGGCGGGCAAGTCCGGCAAGAGCAGCGGCAAACCTGCCACCGCCGCGCCCGGGGGCGCGGGCAGCGCCGCGGCGGGGACGCCGGGGGCGGGGGCGGCGGCGGCGCTGGCCTCGCTTGGCAAACACGCGCCGGTCCCGCTGCCGTTCGACCCCAAGAAGCTGCGCGGCCTGTCGGACAGGCTCCTGGTGTCGCACTGGGAGAACAACTACGGCGGCGCGGTGAAGAACCTCAACAAGGTGGAGGAGCAGCTCGCCGCCGTGAACAAGGACACGCCGGGGTTCCTCGTCGCCGGCCTCAAGGAGCGCGAGCTGTCGTTCACGAACTCGGTCATCCTCCACGAGCTGTACTTCGGAAACCTGGGCGGCAGCGGCAAGCCGGCCGGCACCGTGGCCGGCGCCCTGGGAGACGCGTTCGGCAGCTTCGCGCGCTTCGAGGAGCTGTTGCGCGCGACGGGCGGGAGCCTCGGCGGCGGCAGCGGCTGGGCCGTCCTGGACATGGAGCTGCCGTCGAGCGCGCTGCGCGTCTATTGGGCCGGCAACCATACGCAGGCGGTCGCCTTCGGCGCGCCGCTGCTGGTGCTGGACATGTACGAGCACGCTTACGCGCTCGACTACGGGGCCGCGGCGGCGAAGTACATCGATGCGTTTTTCGAGAACCTCCATTGGGAGGAGATCGACCGGCGCTACGCGCGCGCGCTCGAGGCGGCGAAGGCGCTGCGTGCGTGACCCCCGGCTCTTCCGCGGATCCGGCGCCGCCGGCCATCGGGGCGGTCGTGGTCTCGCAGCCGCTCGTCCCCTGCTCGTTGCGCGACCTGGCGCTGTACTTCCTGCGACTGGGTACGGTCGGCTTCGGCGGCCCCATTGCTCTGGCGGGCTACATGCAGCGCGATCTCGTCGAGGAGCGCCGCTGGATCTCGAAGGACGAATACACGGAGGGGCTGGCGCTGGCACAGCTGGCGCCGGGACCGCTGGCGGCGCAGCTGGCGATGTACCTCGGCTGGGTGAGGGCAGGCGTCGCGGGCGCGTCGCTCGTCTCGGCGACGTTCATCGCGCCCTCGTTCCTGATGGTGCTGGCGCTCGCCTTCCTCTACGTCCGCTTCGGTGGCCTGCCGTGGATGCAAGGGGCCTTCTACGGCATCGGCGCGGCGGTCATTGCCATCATCGCCCGCAGCGCGGTGAAGCTCGCGCGCCTCACGCTGGGCAAGGACCGCCTCCTGTGGGCCCTCTTCGCCCTGAATGGCGCGGTGACCGCCTGGAAGGAAACCGAGGTGGTCTGGGTCTTCCTGCTCAGTGGCACCGTCGCGCTGCTCGTGCAGGCGCCGCCCAGGCCGCACGGGGCCGCCGCGGTTGCCCTGCCGGCGTGGTCGTGGCTGGCGGGCGGACTCGGTGGCGTGGCCTCGGCGGCGACCCTGCTGAAGCTCGGCCTGTACTTCGCCGCCGCCGGCGCTTTCGTCTTCGGCAGCGGACTGGCCATCGTGCCGTTCCTCCACGGAGGCGTCGTGGACGAGTACCACTGGCTGACCGAGCGCCAGTTCCTGGACGCCGTTGCGGTGGCGATGA
This sequence comes from Myxococcota bacterium, assembly GCA_036004705.1. Taxonomy (GTDB): domain Bacteria; phylum Myxococcota_A; class Polyangia; order DASYRF01; family DASYRF01; genus DASYRF01. The sequence continues at coordinate 31,196 of DASYRF010000170.1, read as the reverse complement.
TCACGCCCGGCCCCGTCGTGATCACCGTGGCGTTCATCGGCTATCTCGTCGCGGGGCCGTTTGGTGCCGGCGTCGCGGCCCTCGGCGTGTTCGTTCCTTGTTATCTGTTCGTGATCGTTCCCGCGCCGTACTATCGAAGATTCGCGGGGAACAGGTCGATCAAGGCGTTCGTGGGCGGCGTGACGGCAGCCGCGGCCGGTGCCATTGCCGGGGCGGCGTTCGTGCTGGGGCGCCGCGCTGTTTTCGACGTGCCCACGATGGTGGTCTGTGCGGCCACGCTCGCGCTCGTCGTCGTGACGAAGAAGGTCCCCGAGCCGCTGGTGATCGTGGTGGCGGGGATCGTCGGGCTCGTGCTCCGGGGCGTGCCCGCGGCCTGAGGAAACCGCGCGAACGGAGAATGACGATGAGACATGAGCGGGCGGCCATGAATTGGGCGGTGGTGGTGGCGGCGGCCGCAGTGGGGCTCGCGGGCGCAGCGTGCCGCGCACCGGCCGAGCTGAAGCTGTCCGACGCGGGGCCGGACGACTCGGCGGTGCCGGGAATGACCTACGTATGGAACTTCGACAGCGACGCGGCGGGCGGCTCGCCGGCCGGCTTCGCCGCCGTGCTGGGCGATTGGACGGTGGCGGCCGACGCCACCGCGCCCTCGCTGCCCAACGTGCTTCGCCAGACCGGCGCCTTCGGCAGCGGCGACTTCCCACGCATCTTCGTGACCGATGTCTCTTTCGCGGACCTGTCCGTCAGCGTGCGCTGCCGGCCCGAGTCAGGAAGCACCGACGAGGCGTGTGGCCTGATGTTCCGCCTGGTGGACGAGGACAATTACTTCATCACCCGTGCCAATGCGTTGGAGGGCAACGTGCGGCTCTACAAGGTGGTAGGCGGCGCGCGCCTGCAGATCGGGTCCGCCGCGGCGCCGGTGACGGCCGGCGAGTGGCACACGCTGGCGGCTACGGCGTGCGGCTCGGCGCTGACGGTGAGCTGGGACGGAGCGGCGCTCATCTCTCTGGACGATGCTACTTTCGCCGGCGGCAAGATCGGCCTCTGGACCAAGGCCGATTCGGTGACGGCGTTCGACGACCTGACGGCAACGGCGCAATGACGGCACGCGGGCGGCCATGGGGCGCGAAGGCGGCGACCGCCGCGGCGGTGGCGTGGGCGCTGAGCGGGTGCGGCGTGGGCTCGGCGCCGCCGTCCCCCGCGCCGTCGTCGTCGTCGTCGTCGTCGGCGTCGTGGCCGTCCTCGTCCGCGTCCGGCGCGACGGGAGTGCCGGGAGCGGAGGGGCACGAGGTCGTCGTCTACACCTCGGTGGACCAGGTCTTCTCCGAGCCGGTGCTGCAGGCGTTCGAAGCGGCGACCGGCGTGAAGGTGCGCGCCGTGTACGACACGGAGGAGGCGAAGAGCACCGGGGTCCTTAATCGGCTGCTGGCCGAGGCCGCTTCTCCCCGCGCGGACGTGTTCTGGTCGGGCGACCCCGTCCGCCCGTTCGTGCTGGTGAAGCGCGGCCTCGTCGCGCCCTACGTTTCGCCGGAAGCGGCCGGCATCCCGGCGGCCTTCAAGGCCGCCGACGGGACCTGGACGGGGTTCGCCGCACGCGCGCGCGTGCTGCTCGTCAACACGACCCGCGTCGCCGCCGCCGACCGGCCCCGCTCCGTGCGCGACCTCGCCGACCCGCGCTGGAAGGGCGCCGTGGCCGTCGCCAACCCGCTCTTCGGCACGACGACGATGCACGTCGCCGCGCTCGTCGCCGCCTGGGGCGAGCCGGCGGCGCACTCGTTCCTCGATGCGCTGAAGGCCAACGGCGTGCGACTCGCCACCTCCAACGGCGACGTGAAGCGCCTGGTGGCGGCCGGCGAGGTGGCCTTCGGGTTGTGCGACACGGACGACGCGCACGAGGCGCTCGCCGACGGCGCGCCCGTCGAGGTCGTCTATCCCGACCAGGATCCGCCCGCCGCCGTGTCCGGCACGACGGCCGTCCCCACCGCGCCCCTCGGCACGCTCGTCATGCCCACGTCCGTCGTCGTTCTAAAGGGTGGGCCGCATCCCGACGACGCCCGCCGCCTCGTGGACTTTCTCCTCTCCGCAGAGGTCGAACGCCGCCTGGCGGACGCGGCGGCGCACATGCCGCTGCGCGCCGGCGTGCCCAGCCCACCCGGCGTCCGCCGTGCCGGCGAACTGCGCGCGATGACGGTGGACTTCGCGCGCGTCGCCGACGCCATGGAGGCCGATCAGCCCTGGCTGCGCGAATGGGTCGGTCTGTAGCCGCGCCGCGTGAGGCCGGGACTTGAGCCCGATGGGCGCGCACACGTTGGAGCCCGCTCGCTGGTGGCGCCGCCGCCAAGAGCCGCTTGTCCTGGCCGTCGTCGCCCTCCTCGTCGCCGCCGCCGTTCTCGTCCCCCTCGTCTCGCTGGCCGCGGGGGTGTTCGCCCGTGACGGCGCCGCCGCGTTTGCCGTCCTCGGCTCGCCCCGCGTCCGGACGCTCTTCGCTCGCTCGCTCGCGCTGGCCGCCGCCGCTACGGTGCTCGCCCTCGCCGCCGGCCTCCCGCTCGGGCTGTGGCTCGGCCGCGCCACGTTTCGCGGCCGGCGCGTCGTGCTGCTCGTGCACGCCTTTCCGCTGTTCCTTCCGCCGTTCCTCGTCGCGCTCGGCTGGTTCCATCTCCTCGGGCGCACCGGCGCGCGCGTGCTGCTCTTCGGCCCGGCCGGCGTGGGCGCGGTCCTGGGCTTCGCCTTCGCCCCGCTCGTGACCGCCCTCGTCGCCCTCGCCGTCGAGGCCGTCGACCCGGCCCTGGTCGACGCCGCCCGCGCCGTCGCCCGCCCTGCGCGCGTGGCCACGCACGTGCTTCTCCCCCTCGCCTGGCCGGCCGCCGCGCTCGGGGGGTTGGTCGTCTTCGTCCTCGCTTTCTCCGAGCTCGGCGTGCCCCTCTTCCTGGGCGTCACGGTCTACCCGGCTGAGGTCTTCGTCCGCCTCGCCGCATTCGGAAACCTCGCCGAGGCGACGGCGCTGTGCGTGCCGCTTGTCGCCGTCGGCTGGCTGGTGCTGGTGCTCGAGCGCGCCCTCGGCGCGCGCCCGCTTGCCGCGCTGGGGCTCCGCTCCGGCCTGCGCGCGCCGCCGCCCCCCGCCGCCGCGCCGCGCGGGCGCCGTCTCGCCCGCGCCGCCGCGCTCAGCCTGGCCCTGGCACCCGCGCTGCTGCCCCTCGCCGGCCTCGCCTGGCGCGCCGCCGCCGGCCACGCCTTCGCCCACCTGGGCGGCCGTCTCGGCGACAGCGTCGCCACCAGCCTCGCCGCCGGCGCCGCCGGCGCCACCGCCATCACCGCCCTCGCCCTCGTGCTCGGCCACGCCGTCGTACGCCGCCGCCGCGTGGCGGCCGTCGCGGACGCCCTCGCCGTGCTCGGCTTCGTCGTTCCCGCTACGGTGCTTGCGCTGGGCCTCGTCGCCGCCTGGAACCGCCCCGCCACCCGGCTGGTCTATGGCAGCCTGGCGATCCTCGTTCTCGGTTTCGTGGCACGCTACGCCGTCGTGGGTGTGCGCACCTTCGCCGTCGCCGTTGCGCAAGCCTCTCCGCACCTCGAGGAGGCCGCCGCCGCGCACGGCGGCTCGTACTTGCAGCGCCTGGCGCGGATCGTCGTGCCGCTGCACGCGCGCGGCGCCGTGGCTGCCTGGCTGCTGGCCTTCCTCTTCTGCCTGCGCGACGTGGAGACCGCCATCCTCTACTACCCGCCGGGCCGCGACCCGCTGCCGGTGCGCATCTTCGCGCTGGAGGCCAACGGCGGCGATGCGCTCGTCGCCGGGCTGTCGCTCGTGCAGGTCGCGCTCACCGCCGCCGCCCTCGCCGCCGTCGCCGCCCTCCTGCTCGTACGGCGCAGGCACCCCGCGTGACTGGCATCCCTTCCGCCGCGGCGGCCGCCGCCCCGGCCCTCGCGCTCGACGCCGTCGCTCTCCGCTACGGCCCTCGCGACGTGCTCGCCGGCCTCACCCTCTCCGTCGGTGCCGGCGAGGTGCTCGCGCTGCTCGGCCCGTCCGGCTCCGGCAAGTCTACCGTCGTCCGTCTTGTGCTCGGCCTCGCCGCCCCCGACGCCGGCGAGGTGCGCGTGGGGGGCGCGCTCGTCTCCTCCGCCGGCCGCGTCGTCGTTCCGCCCGAGGAGCGCGGCCTCGGCGTCGTCTTCCAGGATCTGGCCCTCTGGCCGCACCTGACCGTGCGCGGCAACCTCGCCTTCGGCCTCTCTGCGCGCGGTGTCCCGCGCCACGACCGCCACCGGCGAATCGACGCCATGCTGGCGCGCGTCGGCCTCTCGGACCGCGCCGCTTGCCGCCCTGGTGAGCTCAGCGGCGGCGAGCGGCAACGCGTGGCCATCGCCCGCGCGCTCGTCCTGGAGCCGCGTGCCGTGCTCCTCGATGAGCCCCTCTCCAGCCTCGACGTCTTGCTGCGCCGCGAGCTGGTGATCGTCTTCCGCGCGCTTCTTCACGAGCGCGGCATCCCCGCGCTGTACGTCACGCACGAGCCGCGCGAGGCCGCGGCCCTCGGCGATCGCATCGCCGTGCTCGAGGCCGGCCGCGTCGTCCAGGAGGGCACGCTCGATGCCCTGCGCGCGCGCCCCGCCTCCCCGTTCGTCGAGCAGCTCCTCGCCGACCTCACGCCCCCCGGCCCCGCGCCCCCCGGCCCCGCGCCCCCCGGCCCCGCGCATGGCTGACCGCCGCCTCCTTTACGTCGCCGCCTTCCTGCGCGCCCTTGCCGTCGGCATGATCGGCGTGCTGCTCGGCATCTACCTGCCGAAGCTTGGCCTCGATCCCGCGCGCGCCGGCGCAGTCATCGCCGCCGGGCTCGCCGGCGGGGCGGTCTCCACGCTCCTCGCCACGTTCGGCGGCGATCGTTTCGGCCGCAAGCGCTTCCTGCTCGCCCTCGCCCTCGTCGGCGCCGCGGGCGGCGCGGTCGTGGCCGTCGCCTCCGACGCCGTCGTCCTCGGGGCCGCCGCCTTCGCCGGCATGGTCAACGGGATGGGGCGCGACCGCGGCGCCTCGCTCGTGTTCGACCAGGCCATCCTGCCCGCCACTGCCGGCGACGCCGACCGGACGCGCGTCTTCGCCTGGTACAACGTCCTGCAGGACGCCGGCCACGCGCTGGGCGGCCTGTGCGCCGGCCTTCCCGCCGTCCTGCGCGCGCTCTTCCACGTCGGTGAGATGCCCTCGTTGCGCGCCGCCGTCACATTCTATGCGGCGCTGCTGCTGCTCACCGCCGCGCTCTACGCGCGCCTCGGCCCCGCCATCGAAGCACCGCCTGCCGCCGTGACCGCGCGCCGCGTCCCGCTTTCGCCCGAGACGCGCCGCACGCTCTTCAAGATCTGCGCGCTCTTCTCGCTCGACAGCCTGGGCGGGGGGTTCTTGACCACGGCGCTCCTCTCCTTCTTCTTCTACGAGCGCTTCGGCGCCGGCGAGGGCGTCATCGGCCCGCTCTTCGCCGCCGCCCGCGTCATGAACGCCGTCTCGCACCTCGGCGCCGCCTGGCTCGCGCGCCGCATCGGCCTCGTCAACACGATGGTCTTCACGCACATCCCGTCCAGCCTGCTGCTCGTCACCGTCGCGTTCGCCCCGACGTTCCTCGTCGCCGCCGTCCTCTTCGTCCTGCGCGAAGGCCTGGTGGAGATGGACGTCCCCACCCGCCAGTCCTACGTGATGGCCGTGGTGCGCCCCGAGGAGCGTACGTTCGCCTCGGGTGTGACGGCGCTCGTCCGCCTCTTCGCCTGGGCCGTTGCGGCGTCCTTCGCCGGCCCTCTCATGAGCGGCGTGGCGCTCATGAGGCCGCTGCTGATCGGGGCGGGCATGAAGGTCGTGTACGACGTGCTGCTCTGGAAGGCGTTTCGCCGGCTGCGGCCTCCCGAGGAAGGGAGCGGCGGAAACGGGCCGGCGGCGGCCTGAAGGACGGCCACCGCCGCCGGCGCGCGCGAGGGCGCTACTCGAAGTTCACTTCGGGGATGACGACCGCCGGGATGCGGCCGCCCATGGACACACCCATCAGACCGTCGGTCTGGCTGTTCCCCAGATACGAGACGCGGATCCGTCCGTCGCTGAAGAGCTCCGCCTGTACGAACACAACGGGCGTCGCGGCGCCGAAGACCGCCACCCCGTCCCACGTGAGCACGACCCGGTCGGCGAACTCGTCGAGCACCACGGACCCGGCGCCCGCGAGGCTCGTGAGCAGGTCGTCGAAGAACACCGAGATGCGCGGCTCGGGCGAGAGGTGGTCGTTGACGCTCTCGTCGAAATCGGCGTCGCCGCGCCCGAACGTGATGTAGCCGTTCGAGCCGACGAACATCCGACTGTAGCGGTTCTCGTAGAACGGGAAGCGGAAGCCCAGCAGGTCCACCGCGGTGGAGCAGTCGTCACAGTCGCTGGCGCCGGCCACCGGGCCCACGGTCAGCGTCTGCACGGTGCCGGTGCCGACCGCCGTCGGGTAGGCGGCCAGGCCCGTGGCGGTCTCGCTGAAGGTGAAGCCGCCGCCCGCGAACGGATCGGGAATGAACGTGATCTGGTTGTTGGCGAGGTCGAACGAGTCGGCGCCCCCGGTCCAGAGCTCGAACACGCCGTCCGACTCGCGGTTCACGTCGCTGCGGATGAGCGGGCACTTGGGCGCCGTACCCGTGCCCGACGAGATACCCACCAGCCCGGTCGTCGACGCGACGCCCAGGTAGGTCATGCGGACGTTGCCGACGTTGGCGCCGCTGGTGAACATCGTCACCTGCACCGAGTCGGTGCTGGCGGCGCCGAAGAGCGGCACGCTGGTCCACGTGACGGTGATCCGGTCGGCGAACGCGTCGTAGCGGACCGTGCCGCCCGCGCTGGGGTTCAGGTCGTCCCAGAAGACCGAGATGCGCGGCAGCAGGTAGTGCTCGGCCACCGACTCGTCGAACGTAGTGTCGCCGGCGCCGAACGTGATGTTGCCGTTGGAGTTGACGTTCATGGCGCTGTAGACCACGCCGAACATCGTGAACGTCTGAGTCACCGGGAAGGTGACCACCGTGGTGGCGTCGTCGCCGAGCGTGAGCACCGCCGTCGTCGTCCCGGTGCCAGGCGCGTCGGGGAAGCCGCCGATACCGGTCGCCAGCGTCTCGGGAACGAACCCGTTGAGGCTCGGCGTCGCCACGAACAGCATCCGCGTGTTCGTCAGGTCGTGCCCCGCCGTAAAGAGCTCGTGGAAGCCCTCGGAGCGCGTTCCCGTCCAGAAGTCGTCCTCGGGCGGAGCGGCCGCGCCGCCTCCGTCGGCGAGGCCGACCAGCCCGTCCGTCTCGCCGAGGTTCAGGTAGGTGAACTCGATGGTGTCGTTCGTGTAGAACGTCGCCTGGAAGCTGTTGCGCAGGATGTTCGCCGCGGCGAAGGGGAGGATCTCCTCCCACGTCACGACGACTCGATCAACGAACTCGTCGACCGTGACGAAGCCGCCGCGCGCCGGGTTGAAGTCGTCCCAGAACACCGCCGCCCGCGCCAGGCCGGCCGCGTACATCTCGGGCACCGTCTCCGTGAAGTCGGCGCTGCCGCCGCCAAAGGTGATGTTGCCGTTGGAGTTGACGTTCATCGTCGTACGCGCCACGCCGAAGAAGTTGAAGCCGGTCGTCAGCGTCACCAGCGAGGTGCCGTCGTCCGTCAGCGTGAGTGCGGTGCTGGCCACCGCCCCCGTCCCCGGCGTGGTGGGGAACACGTCCACGCCGTCGATCGTGTTCGGGAAGTCGTACGACGTGCCGTTCCAGTTGAACTGCAGCGTCGAGCCGCAGAGATCATTGGAGTCGGCGGCGCCGCCGAGGAACACCTCGTACTCGCCCGGCTCCGCGGCGCACGCCGCATCGCAACCGTCGCCGGCCGTGGTGTTGCCGTCGTCGCACGTCTCCGTCCCCTCGATCGCGCCGTTGCCGCAGGTCGAGCAGCCGCTCGAGTCCTGCGTGCAGGTGGCCGTGCACGCCAGCGTCCCGCCGGTGAAGCCCAGCGACACGCAGGTCAGTCCGCCCAGGTCCGTGCCGTCGCACTGCTCCGGAACGTCGATGACGTTGTTGCCGCAGGGGTTGCAGCCCGCCGTCACGAAAGCGTCGCACGTGGCGTTGCACGCCAGCGCGCCGCTGCCGAAGCCTTGCGTCACGCAGTCCTGCCCGGCCAGATCGACGCCGTCGCAGGTCTCGCCGGGGTCGGCCACGTTGTTGCCGCAGGGGTTGCAGCCCGCCGTGTCGAACGTGCACGACGCCGCGCAGGCGAGCGTGCCGCCGCCGAACCCGATGTCCGTGCAGGTCTGGCCACCCAGGTCGGTGCCGTCGCAGTCCTCGCCCGGGTCGACGAAGCCGTCGCCGCAGTCGTTGCAGGTCGTGACGTCGAACGTGCAGGTGGCGCTGCAGCCGAGCGCACCCCCGAAGAAGCCCAGGTCGCTGCAGGAGGAGCCGCCCAGGTCGGTGCCGTCGCACTCCTCGGTGCCGTTGGCCGTGCCGTCGCCACAGGAGAAGCAGCCGCCCGTGTCGAAGGTGCAGGTCGCGCTGCAGGCCAGCGTGCCGCCGCCGAAGCCGAGGGAGGTGCAGCTCCCGCCGGCGAGGTCGGCGCCGTCGCACTCCTCGCCCGGGTCAGCGAAGCCGTCGCCGCAGAGGACCTCCACGCAGGCCGGGTCGGCGGCGCAGTCGGCCGGGCAGTTGGTGCAGGTCTCGGTGCCGGCCAGGTCGCAGGTGCCGTCGCCGCACGACGCCGGCTCGGTGCCGCACAGCGACGAGCAGCCGTCGCCGTCGGTGGTGTTGCCGTCGTCGCACTCTTCGCCGGCGGTGGCGTTCACGATCGAGTCGCCGCACGCCGCGGTCGTGCAATCGGCGTTGCAGGTGGCCGACTCGCCCATGTCGTCGCAGTCCTCGCCGGCGTCCAGCGCGCCGTCGCCGCACGTCCCCGGGCAAGCGCCGCAGTCGCTCGGGCAGCTCGTGCAGTCCTCGGACACGTCGCAGCTGCCGTCGCCGCACGTGCCCGACATCGTGCATACGCTCGGCTGGCCCGTGCACATGAAGCCGGCCTCGACCGTGCAAATGCTATCGCAGCCGTCGCCGGAGGTCGCGTTGCCGTCGTCGCAATTCTCGGCGTTGTCGGTATTCACGACGCCGTCGCCGCACTCTCCGTTGCCGCGGCAGTTGCAGCCCGCGATGCCGAGCGTCGCCGCGGACGAAAGCGCGGCCGCCCATAGCGTCGCCGCGCGGATCAGAACGGACCCCGAACGCGTCATGGTGTATCTCTCCCTCTTGAGGGTCTGAAGTTGTGAGACACGGGGCTCATCGCAGCGGAGCGGGGGTTTGTCAATCCCTTCGTGGTGCTAGGCGGCGGTGCCGGCGGCGCGGGGGAGGATTCTGAGCGGCGGTCAGGTGACCAGGTGAACCGACGCCGCCTTGAACACGGCGAGGGCCTCGCCGCCGGCGCGCAGCGCCAGCTCGTCGGCGGCCGCGCGGCTCACATAGGCCACCAGCCCGAGCGCGCCGGCGCGCACCGTGACCCGCACATGCCGGTCGGAGGGGGCGACGGCGTCGACCCGCACGCCCAGGCGGTTGCGCGCCGAGGCGGCGTCCAGGCGCGCGTCGGCGGCGAACAGCAGCACGTCGTCCGGACGCAGGCAGGCGTGCACCGCCGCGCCGGGAGCGAGCGTCCCGGCGGGCGCCAGCGCGCGTACCGTCGCGCCGCCGGCCGCCCCCTCCAGCGCCACCTCCACCAGGTCGCCCTCCGCCCGCACGACGCGCGCCGCCCAGACGTTCTCCACGCCCACCAACGCCGCTACCTCCAGGTCCGCCGGCGCGCGGAAGACCTCCGCCGGCGTTCCCACCTGGCGCAACGTCCCGCGCAGCATGACCGCCATGCGGTCGCCTAGCGCGATGGCCTCCTCGCGGTCGTGCGTGACGATCACCGCCGCCGCGCCCGACGCGGCGAGCGCGCGCGCGAGGTCGGCGCGCAGCCCCGGGCGGCCGGGCGCGTCGATCGCCGCGAACGGCTCGTCGAGCAGGAGCGCGCGTGGCTCGGTGGCCAGCGCCCGCGCCAGGTGCACGCGCTGGCGCTCGCCCCCCGACAGCGCCGCGGCGTGCCGCGCCGCCAGCCCCGCTACGCCGAGTGCCGCCAGCCAGCGCTCGGCCCGCGCGGCGCGCTCGGCCGCTCCGAGCCCGCGCCAGCGCAGCGGCAACTCCACATTGTGGCGCACGCTCGCGTCCAGCAGCAGCGGCTGCTGGAGCGCCGTCGTCACCGCCCGCCGCAGCGCGCGCCCGGGCGGCGCCCGCCGCCCGTCCAGCCAGCGCGTCCCCGCCTGGAGCGGCACCAGCCCGCCCAATGCCAGCAGCAGCGTGCTCTTGCCGGCGCCGTTCGGGCCCATCACCACCAGCCGCTCGCCGGCGTGCACCTCCAGGTGGGCCGCCGCCACGATGAAGTCGCCGCGCCGAACGCGCGCCTCGCGCAGCTCCAGCACCGGCGGCGCGGGCCGGGCGCCGGCTCGACCGCCGTCCTCGCTCGTGCCCGCCGCGGCGCGCGCGTTCACGGCGCTTCGCGCGCGACGCGCCCGTGCCGCCCCAGCCGTTGCAGGCCCCAGCTCAGCGCCACGCTCAGCCCCAGCAGCACCGCCCCCAGCTCCAGCCCGCGGTCGAAGTGGCCCATGCGCACTTCCAGCACGAGCGCCGTCGTCAGCACGCGCGTCTCGCCGGCGATGTTGCCGCCCACCATCATTACTGCGCCGACCTCCCCCAGCAGCCGCCCCGCCACCGCCAGCACCACCGCCACCAGCGGCAGGCGCGCCTCGCGCAAGAGCGCCCAGCGCAGCTGCCAGCGCCCGGCCCCCAGCCCCCGGAGCTGGCGCGGCAGCTCCGGCCCCAGCTGCCCGACGGCCGCCACCGTCAGTGCCGTCACGATCGGCAGCCCGATGATGGCCTGGGCCACCACCATGGCCGTGACGCTGTACATCAGCCCCAGACGCCCCAGCGGCCCCGAGCGCCACAGCAGCATCGAGACCACGAGCCCCACCAGCACCGGCGGCAGTCCCATCCCCGCGCCCGCCGCCGTCTCTGCCGCGCGCGCCGCGCGCCCGCGCCCGGTCGCGAGCAAGGCCCCAAGCGGCACGCCGGCCCCGAGCGCCAAGAGCAGCGCCGTCGTCGACACCCGCAGCGACGTCACGGTCGCGCGCAGCACCTCCGCGTCCAGCACGCGGCGAGCCTATCACCCCGCAATCATCGGAGCACGGCGTCTCGCGCCGCGCACGGGCCCCGGGAAAAAAATTGACACCGACGTGGGCGGTCCCCAAATGGCAGTAGGAGGGCCCGCCATGGCCGTTTCCGTGCGCCGCTGCTCGGACTGCAGCACCGAGTTTCGTGTGATGTTCCGCTACCAGGTTCAGCGCACCGCCGCGGGCATCGCCTATTTCTGCTCGCCGCAATGCGTGGAGAAGGCGGCGAAGAAAGGCGACTCGCCGGTCTGCGAAGTATGCTCCGCGCCGTTCGCCCTGACGTTCGCCTACCAGGTGATGGCGCGCTCCGACGGTACGCGCCGCCTTTTCTGCTCCACCGCCTGCCGCGAGCGCGCCGATGCCGCCCCCACCGCCAGCACGCCGGCGCACGGCGCGCGCAAGATCGCCGTCCTGAACCAGAAAGGCGGCACCGGCAAGACCACCACCGCCGTTTCCATCGCCGCCGGCATCGCCGAGGCAGGTCACCGCACCCTGCTCGTGGACGTGGACGCGCAAGGCAACGTCGGTGTGTGTCTCGGCGTGCGCGGCGAGAAGACGCTTTACCACGTCATGGTGGAGGGCACGCCGCCGTCGGACTGCGCCGTTCCCGTGCGCGACAATCTGGACGTGATCACCGCGAACGAGACGCTCGCTCACGCCGAGGTGTACCTCGCGCGCATGGGCGCGCAGCGCGACGGCGTGATGCGCGGCCGCCTCGCCGCGCTCGGCGCGCCCTACGACTACGTCATTCTCGACTGCGGCCCGTCGATTTCTCTGCTGAACCAGAACGCCCTGAGCTACGCGGACGAAGTCCTGATTCCCGTCTCCTGCGATTATCTTTCTCTGGTCGGCGTCAAGCAGGTGCTACGCACCATCCGCAGCGTGAACGAGGTCCTGCAGCACCCCGTTTCCATCCTGGGCGTGCTCCCGACGTTCTACGACATGCGACTGCGCATTGCGCGCGACGCCATCAAGACGCTCGGTCGCCATTTCGACGGCAAGGTCCTCCCGCCCGTGCGCGTGAACACGCGCCTCAAGGAGGCCCCCGCCACGCGCAAGACGATTTTCGAATACGCCCCCCACTCCAACGGCGCCGCCGACTACCGGCACGTCGTGGAATGGATCGTCGGCACCCGCGCCGCCGCCGCTCGGCCGCTCGGCCACGCTGCGCTCGGCGCCCTGGCCGCCGCCACGGCCGCCGAGGCCCGCGCCGCCGAAGCCGGCCTGGAGCGCCTGCACCACGACGCCCCGGATTCCCCCGCGGCCGCCACGGCCCCGTAGTGCAAGCCGTTCGCTCAGGGCCTTGACGCGCCGGCTTCCAGGCAAGGCGCGTGCCGCCATTCGCCGCCTCAGACCCATTTCGGCGTGCCTCGCGCTAGGTTCCACCAGAACGTCGCGGACATCACGGTGGCGGCGACGGCGGGTGCCAGCCAGGGCGCGACGACCAGGCGCGGCGGAGGCTCCGTCAGAACGTCACGGACATCAGGGCGCCCGCCACACCGGGTGCCAGCCAGGGCGCGACGACGAGGCGCGGCGCAGGCATCGCAGGCGCGGCGGCCGGGGCCGGCGCGGCGGGAGCGGCGGGAGCGGCAGGGGCGGCGCGCGTATCGTCGCCGCGGGGCTTCTTCGGGCGTGCGGCACCGCCGGCCGATTCCGAGTCGGCGTCTGCGCCGCGGCCGGCCGCGGCGCTGCCGCTGCGGCCCGCGCCGGCGCCGCGCACGGCGATGACGATCCAGACCGTGACGGCGATGGCGCCCAATCCGGCGCCGCTGGCGTAGCCGATGTCCGCGGCGAGCGCGAGGCGCATGGCCGTGGCGTTGCGCGGGCCGTCGTGAACGAAGCCCCCGTTGGCCACGACCGCGCCGACGCCGAGCCCCGCGCCGACGAGCAGCGCGCCGGCCGCAAGCCCCGAGACGGCCCACGCCCCCCCGTGGCCGCCGCCGCCGCCGCCTTCGTCCGCCGCGACCAGCGCCGCCGCCACGACGGTCGACCCGCCGGCCGTCACGGTGATGGTGCCCTCCCAGGCGGCAAACCCCCTCTTCTGCAGCCGCACGAGGTGCTTGCCGGCTTCCAGCTCCAGCGCGACGGCGAGCGGCGTCGTTCCGCGCTTCTCTCCGTCGACGATCACGTCGGTGCCGCTCTCGGCGAGGTCGATACGCACGTAGCCCACTGTCGGCGTCGCACGCAGCACCGACTTGAGCGTGGCGACCTTTCCCTCGATGACCTCGCGGTCGGGCGCGTCGGGGTAACCGTCCAGGTAGAGCACGTACGAGGAGATGGCCGACGGAATGTCGCCGAGCTTCTCGTAGGCCTGCGCCATGTTGTAGTGGTTCGCGGGCGCAGGCTTGATGCGTTCCGCGGACTCGAACTCGTGGATGGCGGCCTCGTATTCCCCGTCGGCGTAGTAGGCCTTGCCCTTGTCGAAGTGAGCGCGCGCCTTGCGCGTGGCGGCATCGGGCGCGGTGGGCGTGCCGGCGGCGTCGTCGTCGGCGCGCGCGGGCGCCGGCGCCAGCGCTAGGCCCGCGACGAGCACCGCCACCCCCGCCGCCCCCGTGGCCGCGGCGCCCGCGCCGCGGAGCCGGCGCCTCATCTGTACGGGTCCTTGAGCCCCTCGGGTGTCGCGGTCTTCGGCTTGGCAGCGGGCGCCGCGGTGGCGGGCGCGCTCGTCGCGGGCGTGCCCGTTGCGGGGCCGCCGCCGCCGCCGCCGCCGCCGCCGCTCGCCTCCGCGCCGCTCGACGCAGCGCCGTCGAGGCGCGGCTTCGCCTTGAAGCTGCGCGGGCGCTTCTTCAGCTTGACGTCCACCGGTCGGTCGCGGCGCGGGACCACGCTCACCGTCGCCGTCTCGTAGCCGTCGAGCGAGACGTCGAAAGACAGCGCGAACGTGCCGCGCGGCACAGGCAGCGCCACCGGCGTGATGCCGACGTCGTGGTCGCCGGCACGCACGCGCGCGCCGGTCGGCTTCGACCGGAACGTGAGCACCACGCGCGATTCAGCAGCCGGCGCCAGCGCCCCCGCCGTGGCCGCCGCCCCCGCGGCCGTAGCCGCCGCCGTCTCCGGCGCGGAGGTCTTCGACGTCCTGTCCGCGGGACGCGCAGAAGCCGGTTCTGCCTCGTCGCCCGTGTCGTCTTCGCGCGCGTCCGCCACCGCGCCTTTGGTGTCGTCGCGCGCCGCGGACGCCTTCGCCCGGCGGTCCGGCGCCGAGACCGCCAGCGGCGCCGGCGGCGGGTTCAGGTAGATGACCACGGCCACCGCGATGGCCGCCACGCCGATCATTGCCCCCAGCACCGCCACCAGAAGGAAGATGCGGCTGCGCCGATTGACCGCCCGCATGTAGCCGGTGGAGAACTGTCCGGGCGCCACGCCGGCCAGCGCCATGGCGGAAAGCGCGGCCTGCTGCGGCGACACCGCCACCGACTCAGATGCGGCCGGCATCGGGCGCACGCCCGAGCCGAAGCCCACGTCGATCGAGCCGCTTGCCCCGGTGGGGAACAGGGCCGCCGGCGCCGGCGCCCCACCGACCGCGACCGTCGCGGAGGGCGAGGCCGTTCGACCGGAGGGGGACGGGGGCGCGGGCGCGGGAGGCGTACGGGGCGCCGCGCCCGCCGGGGCCGCCGCGCCCGCGGTCGTTCCCGCCGCCGCCGACGTCGCCGCCGCCGTCGCCCGCGCCGGCGCCATCCCCGTCAGTGTCCGCGGCGTCCCGGTGGGCGCCGCGGGCGGCGGCGGCGCCGCCGTCGGTGTCGACGTCGCGGTCGCCACTGCGGCCGACGGCGTGGGCGGCGGAGGCGGCATCGTGGCGCCGCGCTTGCGCGCCTTGTCCTCGCCCGCCAGCACCGGGTTGCCCGCCAGGAAGCGCCGCAGGTCCTCGTCCACCTCGGCGGCCGTCTGGTAGCGCTCGGCCGGATCCTTCGCCAGCATCTTCAGCGTGATGAGCTCCATCGGCTCGGGGATCTCGGCCTGCGGCGCGCGCCGCCGCGGCGGCATCGGCGCTTCGCTGAGCTGCCGCGCCAGCACCTGCCCGACCGTCGCCCCCGTGAACGGGAGCGACCCCGTCAGGCATTCGTACAAGAGAATCCCCGCCGAATAGATGTCGGCGCGCCGGTCGAGCGTCTGCCCCGCCGCCTGCTCCGGCGACATGTACTGCGGCGTTCCGAACACCAGGCCGCTCTGCGTCAGCGGGCTCAGCGACTCCTCGCGTCCAGTCACCTTGGCGATGCCGAAGTCGAGGATCTTCGCCACCTCCGCGCCGCGCTCCCCGCGTAGCAGGAACACGTTGTCCGGCTTCAGGTCGCGGTGGATGATCCCCGCTTCGTGCGCCGCGTGCAGCGCGCTGGCCACCTGCCGCAGGATGCGCGCCGCCCGCCGCCCCACCAGCGGCGCCTCGCGCTTCAGCGCGACGCTCAGCGGGTCGCCCTCCAGGTACTCCATGACGAAGAAGGCGCGCCCGCCGCGCGTCTGCCCGAAATCAGTGACCAGCACGATGTTCGGGTGGCCGATCATCGACGCTGCCCGCGCCTCGCGCCGGAACCGCGCGATGACCTCCGCGTTCTGCGCCAGCCCCGGATGAAGGATCTTCACCGCCACGCGCCGGTCGATGTCGAGGTGGCGCGCCGAGTACACCGTGCCCATGCCCCCCGACCCGATCTGCTCGATGATCTCGTAGCGCCCCGCCAGCACCGTCCCCGCCGCCAGGTCCACCGTGGCGTCCGCCGGGTCGAGCGCCGCCGGCCCCGGCGGCGGCGCCGCCGCCGGCCCGACCACTTCCGCCCCCGGCCGCACGAACGTCACGGTGCGGCGCGCCTCCGTCTCCGCCTCGCGCACCAGCGCGCCCAGCTCCTGGGCCAGCAGCTCCGCCACCTGCTTGCGCTCCGCCAGGATCTCCGCGTGGAAAAGCTCGTGCAGGTACTCCGCCAGCACGTCCGGCCCGATGGACGGGTTCAGCCGGTAGAGCTTTTCGGCAATGGCGCGCCGGAACGTCTCGGCGTTCTCGTAGCGATCTTCGGCGCGCGGCGAGAGCGCCTTCATGACCACCGCGTCGAGCTCCGGCGAGAGCCCTGGCACGCGCGCCGATGGCGGATCTATCTTCGGCATGGCGATGGCGCGGCCCACGTCCGCCGGCCCGCCGTCCTTGGGGATGTCGAGGCAGCGCTGCGCCGTCAGCAGCTCCCACAGCACGATCCCCGCGGCGTAGACGTCGGTGCGCGCGTCGACGTCGCGCCCGCGCGCCTGCTCCGGCGCCATGTAGTGGGCCTTGCCCATGGCCACGCCGGCGCGCGTCGCCACCGACTTGAGCGTCGACGCCGCCAGCCCGAAGTCGATGAGCTTCGTCTCGCCGTCGTAGCTGACGAGCACGTTCTGCGGGTTGACGTCGCGGTGCACCAGCCCCAGGTGGCCGCCCTCGTAGTCGCTGCGGCGGTGGGCGTAGCCCAGCCCCGAGCACAGCTCGTGCACCACGTAGAGCGCGATGTCCGGCGGGATGAGCCGCCCGACCTCGCGGGCGCGCAGGATGACCTTGAGGAGCGACTGCCCCTCGACGTACTCCATCGCCAGGTAGTACTCGTCGCCGATCTGCCCGGCGTCGTAGACCTGCGCGATGTTGCCGTGGTTGAGGCGCACCACCACGCGCGCCTCGTCGCGGAAGCGCGCCGCGAACTCGTTGTCGGCGCCCAAGTCCGGGCGGATCTTCTTGACCGCGCAGACCTTCTCGAAGCCGCCCGCGGCGACCGTCTTGGCCAGGAACACCTCGCCCATGCCGCCGCGTCCCAGGTTGTGCAGGAGCACGTAGCGGCCGAAGACCCGCGGGACGCCGTCCTCGGGAGCCGGATGCGGGAGCGCCCCCATCGGTGACTTATAACACGTGGCCGGCCGGGAGTTTGACGCTCCGCCGGACGTGCGTTACGCAGGCACGTGTGAGCGCCGCCCGTCGTCCGTCCGGCCTTCGCGTCCGTCCCGGGCGCGCCGGCGGCAGCTTCAACTGGGTCACGCTCGTTCTCCTGCTCGTGGCGGCCGCCACGGTCTACGCCGCCTGGAAGTTCCTTCCTCCCTGGTGGCAGCAGTTCGAAGTGAAGTCCGCGCTGGGCGAGATCGCCTTCAAGGCCCGCGGCGAGGGCGACGAAAAGGCGCTCGGCCGCGAAGTGGAGGCGCGCCTCTCGGACCTCGGCGTCGCCCTCGTCGACCCCCCCACCTGGCAATGGACCGACACCGAAGTGCACCTCCGCGTGCACTACCGGGTCGCCGTGGTCCACCCCGGCCACTTCCTCGCCCCGACCATCCTGGACTTCACGCCCGAAGCGTCAGTGCCGCGCAGCTTCGGCACGCCCTAGCCGCACTCCGGTTCCGGTTTCCGGTTCCGGTTTCCGGTTTCGGTTCCGGCTCCCGTTCCGGTTGCGTGCGGGCGTCACTTGCCTGGATACGCGCCGGGGAAACCGTGGGCCTCGAGGAGCGCAATGCTGGTGTGGAACGCGTCGCCCATGGGCTTGCGGACGGCGTAGTAGCCCTGCAGGAACGTCCAGAGCGCCCGGTCGGCGCGGGCGGCTGGCAGCAGCGCGTCAATGGCCATGGCCAGCACGGCGTCCTGGTCGTCGCGCATCGAGAGCAACGCCAGATCCGCCAGCGCCGGGTGCCCGAGCGACTTCAAGCCGACGAGGCTCGACTTCCGCGCACGCGCGTCGGCGGCGCGCAGGTGCGACACGAACACCAGACGCAGCGCCGCCTCGTTCTTCGCAGTGCGCAACAACAACACGTGCCCCAGCGTCGGGGGCGACAGCTCGGGCAGGTACTGTCTCGCCAGCCGCGCGGCGACCTCGTCCTTCGCCGGCTCGCTGAAGTCCTTGAACCCCGAAGCCGCCACCGTCATCGGGATGTCCCCGCCCGTCAACAGCGCGTAGAGGCGATCGGTTTCTTCCTTGAGCTTCGCGTCGGGCATGGCTGCCTCGGTTCTCGGTGTCGATCCTCAGAACGCCCGAGTGTACGGCGATCCGCGCACGGCGGTGAACTGGTTCACGACGCCGTCGTTGTCCACCACGTCCCACAGCCGCTTGCTCTGGTCGACGCCCTCGGCCGGCGATGTCCCGTTGCGCATGAGGTTCTGGTTGTTGAAGAAGTGGTTGCCGGCCGGCGCCGCGGGAGCCGCGTAGTGGCCGCCGCTGCCGGCGATGGCCTTGTTCGTCAACAGGTGTCCGACCTCGTGCGCCATCGTGTACGGCGTGCGCGCGGGTCCGTCCACGAACACGCCGCCCTGCTGGGGGAGGCCGGCGAAATCGACGTCGGTCCACGCCTCGCCGCGCACGCCGCGCGCCAGGCCGCCCGTGAAGAACACGCGCGCGGTGCTGGCGCCGGCGGCCGGATATTGCGTGCCGATCGTCGCCTCGTCGGCGAGCGTGACGCTCAGGGGGTTCACGCCTGCCGGCGGGTCCACCTCCAGCAGCGACATGCCGTCTACGGTGACCTGCGTGGCGCCCGCCGGCACGGCCGCGAGTGTCGTCTCGAAATGCACGCCCAGGCGCGCGTAGGTCTCGCGGATGACGCGCACGTCGGTCGTCCAGATCGCGCTGCCGGCCGCCGTCGGCAGCACGGCCGCGCCGCCCGCGGCGACACGCAGCACGAAGATCTGCACCGGCACGCGGCGGCGCTCGTCGGGCGCGCGCTCGAAGACCGGCAGCTCGACGCGCACCGGGTTGCCGCCCGAGGAGGGCACGTACTCGCCGCGGACGAAGCCGTCCACCACGGCGTGCCGCAACCGATGGTTCGTCTGTCCGCGGTTGCGCACGCCGACGTCCGGGAGCGGCGCGGCCAGCCCGCTGTTCGTCCCCTGCACGCCGTCGTCGTTGTCGCTCGTGAGCAGCACGCCGCGCGAGACGAAGACATGCGACCCGGCGGCGGTCTCCACCAGCGTGAGGTTCGGCGCGGGCGCGCGCCGATCGAGATCGCCGCGGAGGCTGCCGAGCGTACGCCAGTCGATGTCCGCGTGGCCGGTGGTGACGCCCACGTCGCGCACCCGGAAGGCAAACCGGCGCGTGTCGGCGCCGGCGAAGTTGTTCGGCTCGTCGGCCGCGTTGAGCAGCGCCCCCGCCGCGGTGAAAGCGTTGTCCCACAGCCCCATCTTCACGCTGGTGGCGACGTTGCCCGCGGCGTCGAGGATCTCGATGGTCACCGGATGCATCACCAGCACCGCGTTGGCGCCGCGGCCGCCCACGACCGTCGCAGCGGTGGGCTCGTGGGCGAACCCGTCGAGCCGTCCCGCCAGCGCGTAGCTCCCCGGCGCCAGGTTATGAAAGTCGGCGTTCCCGCGCGCGTCGGTGTCGTCGTTCGCGGCGGCGGGCCCGGTGAGGCTGACGGCGACGCCCGCCAGGGCGTTCCCGCCGGCATCGGTCACGCGCACCGTGAGATCCCCGAGGTCGTCACCGAAGTCGATCGTCTCGAGCGTGCGCGCCACCCAGAGTGGCTGCTCGGTGCAGCCGCCGTTCGGGCAGCGCGCCGGGACCGGTGGGTCGATGGGACCTTCGAACAGGAAGATCTCCACGCGGCGGTTCGCCTGCACGTCGCCGTCGACGGGGACCTCGGGGTGGAACTCGCCGCAGCCGTGCGTGGCGATCACCGTCCCGGTGGGCAGACTCGTCCCGTCCTGCTGCATGTAGACCTTGATCAGCTCCCGGCGCGTGTTGGGGCCGATGCCGTCCAGCGTCAGCGAGGTGCCGCGGTTCGCGTTGCTCCACTCTTGAAAGCGACGCACGGCCGCCTGCGTGGCGGCGTCGTTCGCCCCGTTGATGGGGCCCGTATAGAAGGGCGTCGTGCCGTCGGTCAGCGCCGACAGCATGTGCTGGTCTTCGCGGATCCCCCAGCGCCGGTTGGGCGGGGCGCCGCCCGCGTAGAACGCCAGCCACACGTCGAATTGATCCTGCAGGAAGGCGGCGATGGAGCGTGCGCGCTCGTCGGACAGGCCGAGGTTGTAGTCGGGCGTGCCGCGCAGGTCGGTGTGGCCGACCACCAGAACCTCGAGGCCTGGGTGGTCGTCGTAGAAGTGCTTGAGGCGGCGGATGCCGTGCATCGCGCCCGGGAGCAGGAACGCGCGGTCGGTGTCGAACAGCATGCCCGTCAAGCGCCCGCGGAAAACGCGCGGTGGAAGCTGCACGACGGCCGGCACGCCAATCTGGAGCTGCAGGCCCGGAACGAACGCGAGCGCGCCCGGCGCGCCGCCCGCCGCCCCCGCGCCATCCGCCGCGGGGGGCGTGCTGCGGGCAAATTCCGGAAGGTCGAGCGTCACGGCGCCGGTCTGCGGCGTGACGCTGAGGCGGATGAATCCGTCGGCCGTCGTGGTGCCGTCTCGCCGCGAGCCATCGGGGAGCGTGAGCTGCCACTGTAGGCGCGGCGCCGGCGCACCTGCGGCGTTGCGCAGTTGCACCTCGATGAGGTGCTCCTGTCCGAGCGCCGGCTCCGGCGGCGCGGCGGCGGGCGCGTCGGCCGGCGGTGCCGCCTGCGTTGGCGCCGGGCCTGCGGCGGCGGCCGCAGCGCCGCTGTCCGCTGCCGGGCCTGCGCCGGCGGCGCCCGCGCCCGCGTCGGCCCCCTCCTCGCCCTCGTCTTGGAGGATGCACCCGACGCACGAGCCCCCGTCGGTGTGCGCATAGATGTCCAGGTTGTGGACGTACTTGCCCATTGGGGCGGACCAGCCATGCACCCCCCGTGCCACCCACCCGTCCTTCGGTTACGCATACATGAGCCGTGGCGCGCGGTCCGCGGTCCCCAGTCGCGGCGCCTCCCTGGGGCACGTGGACCCCAGCCTCTCCAGTTCCGGTTCCCGTACCGAGCTGCTAGTCGATGGGCCTTACTTTCGACAGGGGAAGCCCGCAAGCGCGGGGAGCGCTGGTGAGCTAGCTCGCGAAAGCGAGGCGCGGGGCGCCGTGCCGCACAGCGCTGCGACGCGTGTCCGGTCCGTTTGCACGGTCTCGAAGGCGGGCGCGGGCCGCGTCCGACTGAGGGAAAGACTCACATCCTCTGACCCGAGGTCAGCCCTTGCGGCGGCGGGCCTCGCGCGCGCGGGCCCAGCCCCCGTCGTGACGCTCGAACTCCTCCTCGTCGAAGCGCTCGAGCGCATACAGGTGCGCGCGGCGCCGCTCCGCCACGGCGGGATCGTCGCGGTGCCGGCTGGCGGCGATCATGCGCAGCGCGAGGCGCGGGTTCGCGTAGCGGCCGATCCCCTCGAGGAGCGTGTCGCACGGCATCGCCGCCCAGTCGGTCGAGGGCGGGCGCGGCACGCCGGCGGCGAGCGGCTCCATCTCCTCCGGCAGCACGCCGCCCGCCTCGACGTAGGCGCCGGCGAGCGCGCGCTTCCGCTCCGCCGCTCCGGCGGCGCGCGACGGCTCGCGCTTCTCGAGCTCGACGAGCAGGGCCAGCGCCTCGCGCGCGGACTGCTGGACCAGCGCGTCTGCAGCCCACGGAGCCAGCGGGGGACGCGCCGGGCTCTCGCCGCGCCGGCTCTCGCGGGGGCTCGGCACGAGCCCTCCCTCGCTGTCCGCGGTCGGCTTCACGCTCGACCCGGACGCGCCGCGGTCGTGGGGCGGATGTCGTTGCCGTTCTGACCCTTGCTAGAGGGACTCATGGTCGCCGGCGGGGGTCGTTATGTTGACGCAGGCCGTGGCGGCGGGAGGATGCCCTGTCGACAGCGGCGAGAGGAGGTCTCATGGCACGGTTTCAGGTTGCGCGGGGGCTCTGGGGCGCGGTGGCGGCGGCGGCGCTCGTGACAGCGGCCGGCGCGGGAGGGGCCGCCTGCGCGAGCAAGGGGACGCCCGTCACGCCCGAGGCGGTGGCACGCGATGCACGCGCCACTAGCAGTTTTCCGACGGTGAAGAGCGCGGCTTCGCCCCGGGGCGATGGGGCGCCCGCAGCGGGTCGTGAAAGCGAGGGGAGCGCGCTGGGCTCGACGAGGCCGATCTACTTCGAGCTCGAGTCGTCGCTACTGTCGTTCGAGGCGCGATCCGAGCTGGAGAGGCTCGCCGAGGCGATGCGCGTGCGTCCACACGCCACGCTGACGATCTACGGGCACTGCGACGAGCGCGGGGCGGACGAGTACAACCTGGCGCTGGGCGAGCACCGCGCGCAGGCGGCTCGCGAGTACCTGCGACGCCTCGGCATCGACGAATCGCGCGTGCGCATCGTCTCGTACGGCGAGGAGAAGCCGGCCGCTGCTGGCCACGACGAAGCGTCCTGGGCGCAGAATCGGCGCGACGAGTTCGAGCTGGTGCTGCCCAGCTCGGCGGGCAAGATCTAGCTGACCTTCCCGGTTCCGGTTCCGGTTCCCGTGCCGGTTCCGGTTCCGGTTCCGGTTGCGGTTGCGGTTCCGGTTGCGGTTCCGGTTCCGGTTCCGGTTCCGGTTCCGGTTGCGGTTCCGGTTCCGGGTCCGGGTTCGGTTCCGGTTCCGGTTCCGGGTCAGGCCAGGGCGCCGGCGGTGCCGCCTTCGCCGCCGGGGCCTTCGGCGTCGGCGTCGCCGGCGCTGGCGCGGCCGGGGGCGCCGTCCAGCGGAACGTGCAGCGCGAACGTCGTGCCTTTGTTCTGCTCCGTCTCGTAGCGCACCGAGCCGCCGTGGTCGTCGGCGATCTTCTTCACGATCGACAGGCCTAGCCCGGTGCCGTCTTTCTTGCCGTGCGTGACGAAGCTGTTGAAGAGCCGTCCCTCGACCTCGGGCGGAATGCCGGCGCCGGTGTCGGTGAAGTCCATCACCAGATCGGCGCCGTCCGCATAGATGTGCACGCGCAGCGTTCCGCCGTCGGGCATCGCCTGCGCGGCGTTGCGCGCCAGGTTGTAGGCGGCGCGCATCAGCTTGATCTCGTCGACGCGCGCGGTGCCGCGGTAGTCCACGTCGACCTGCAGGTCCACCTTGGTGCCGGCCAGGAGCTGCGTCAGGTGCTGGCGCAGCTCGTCGGCGAAGCGCAGCACGTACACCTTGCGCAACAGCAGCGTCGACTCGCCGCGCGCGAACGCCAGCACCTCGCGGGTCATGGCGCTCAGGTGATCGAACTGCTTGAGGATGCCGTTGGCATAGTCCGAGCGCACCGCCGCGTCGTTCTCGCCGGCCATGAGCTGCGCGTAGCCGGAGATGATCGTCATCGGCGTCTTGAGATCATGCAACACGCCGCTCAGCAGCTTGCCGATCGTCTCCAGGCGCGTCGCCTTGAACTTGGACTCTCGCGCGCGCGAGACCTGCAGGGCCTTGGTGGTCTGTCCGGCGATGAGGGTGAGCAGCTTCAGGTCCTCGGCGTCGAAACTGCCGCCGCCCAGCTTGTCGAGCAGCTGCACGCCGCCGATGATCTCCTCGTCGCGCAGCGGCGCGCAGATCATGGAGCGAGGGTGGTAGTCGACCTCGTTGGCGACGCGCTTGTTGAAGCGCGGGTCGGCGTCGATGTCGTTGACGACGACCGCTTCGCCGGTGCGGACGACCCAGCCGATGATTCCCTCGTCGGGCGCGAGCGTCAGGCGCTTGACGCGATCCGGGGCACCGCCGCGCGCGGTGCGGAAGAAGAACCGCCCGGTGTCGGCCTCGCGCAGCAGGATGGCGCCGGCGCTGGCGCCGCACAGGTCGGTGGCGCGCCGCAGGATGGCCTCCAGTGCCTGGTCGAGGTCGAGCGCGTCGCCGATCTCGCGCTCCAGCTGGAAGAGCACGTCCAGCTCGTACATCTTCTGCTCGAGCTGCACCTTGGTGTCGAGCAGCTCCAGGTTCTTCTCCACGAGGTGGCGGTACAGACGGCTGGTCTCGATGGAGATGGCGGCATGGCCGGCGAGCGTGGAGAGCAGCTCCTCGTCCTCGTCGTCGAAGGCGCCGCTGCGCTTGTTCAGCAGCTGGAGCACGCCGACCACGCGGTCCATCTCGCCCACCATGGGGATCGTCAGCAGCGAGCGCGTCTTGAAGCCGGTGCGCGCGTCGACCTCGGCGTCGAAGCGGTCGTCGGCATAAGCGTCGGGGAGGTTGGCGGTGCGGCCGTTGCGCGCCACCCAGCCGGCGATGCCGCGCCCGACGGGAAGGCGGATGGGGACCTCGAGCCCGTGCGCCGCCGTCGACCACAGCTCGCCCGATTCGTGGTCGACCAGGTAGACGGTGCCGCGCTCGGCGTCCACCAGGCGCGCGGCGCGGTCGACGATGAGCTCCAGCAGCGTGGCGAGGTCCGTCTGGCGGAGGATGGCGCGCCCGATCTCGCGCAGGGCTTCGTGCTCGGCGGCCTCGCGCGCCAGGCGCTGCTCGACGTCGCTCAGCGCCCGTTCACGGTGCACACGGTGCGGTCCGCTCGACTCCACCATCGGCGCGAATCGTATCACGCCGCCCGGGGCTAGTGCGCCTCCAGCCAGGTGCGTCCCGTGCCGGTGTCGACGACGAGCGGGGGATCGAGCTTCAGCACCGCCTCCATCTCGCGGCGTGCGACGGCGGCGGCGCGCGCGGCGTCGGCCTCGGGCGCTTCGATCAGGAGCTCGTCGTGCACGGTCAGGAGCATGCGCGCCGCCGGGAGCTCGGCGCCGAGCGCGCGTTCCACGGCGATCATCGCCGCTTTCATGACGTCGGCGGCGCTGCCCTGGATGGGCGTGTTGATGGCCTGCCGCTCGGCGCCCTCGCGCAACGGGCGCTGCCGCGCGCCCAGGTTGGAGATGCGGCGCCGGCGCCCTTGCAGCGTGCGCACCTCGCCGGTGCGGCGCGCTTCGGCCAGCGTGCGCTCGATCCAGCGCTGGATGCCGCCGTAGCGCGCGCGGTAGCGGTCGATGAAGCGCTGCGCCTCGGCCTGGCCGACGCCCAGCTGCCGCGCCAGCCCGAACGACGAGATGCCGTACATGATGCCGAAGTTCACCGCCTTGGCGGCGTCGCGCTGCTCGCGCGTCACGGCGTCGCGCGCCACTCCGAGCACCTCGGCGGCGGTGGCGCGATGGATGTCCTCGCCGCTGCGGAAGGCCGCCAGCAGCGCGTCGTCGGCGCTCAGGTGCGCCAGCAGGCGCAGCTCGATCTGCGAGTAGTCCGCCGACACGAGCCGCCAGCCGGGCGCGGCGTGGAACGCCTCGCGGATGCGCTTGCCCTCCTCGTCGCGCACGGGGATGTTCTGGAGGTTCGGGTTGTCGCTGGAGAGGCGCCCGGTCGCCGCGCCGGTCTGGTTGAACGTGGTGTGCACGCGCCCGGTGCGCGCGTTCACGAGCTTCGGTAGCACGTCCAGGTACGTGTTCTTCAGCTTGGTGAGCTTGCGCAGCAAGAGCAGCTTCTCGGCGATCGGGTGGTCCAGCTCCTCCAGCACCGACTGGTCGGTGGAGAAGCCCGTCTTCGTCCGGCGTCCCGGGGCGAGGCCGAGCTTCTCGAAGAGCACGTGGCGGAGCTGCGGCGTGGAGCCCGGGTTGAAGGGCTCGCCGGCGATGGCCCAGCACTCCTCCTGGAGCACGTTCATGCGCTGTTGGAACTCGGCGGCGAGGGCGTCGAGGCGGGCCACGTCGACCAGCACGCCGCGCCGCTCCAGACGCGCCAGCACGGCGCACAGCGGCAGCTCCAGCTCCTCGTAGAGGCGGCGCAGGTCGGCGTCGGCGTTCACGGCCGGCAGCAGCTTGGCGGTGAGGCGCAGCGCCAGGTCGACCTGCTCGCCGGCCCAGGGCAAGAGGTCGGCGGGGGCGAGATCCTCGGGCGTGGGGGCGCGGCCGCGCGTCCCCTTGCCCAGCACGTCTTCCAGCGCCAGGGCGCTGTGGTCCAGCTCCTTGCGCGACAATGCCACCAGGTCGCTGCCGTCGCGCGACGTGTCGAGCAGGAAGCCCAGCAGGCCCGGGTCGCCGCGCAGTCCGCGCAGCGCCAGCGGCCCGGTGGCGGCGGGGACGGGCGCCGGCGCGGGGGCGAGCGGCGCCATCAGATCGAGGAGGTCGCGCGGCTCGCGCGCGGGCGCGGGCGCGGGCACGGCGGCGGACGCGGCGCTGGGCGCGGCGGAGGCGGCGTCCGCGTCGTGCGTGCCCTCCAGGATGCGCAGCGTCTGCTTCGCGCGCGGCAGGTCCTTCGCCACCGCGGCGTCCTCCAGCAAGGGCGCGAGCGCCGCCAGCACGTCTTCGGCGCGAAGCTGCGGCACGGCGTGAAGGCCGCGGTGCGCGAACGGCACGTACACGGCTTCGCCCGGCGCCGCCGCCAGCGCCACCCCGCACAGCGCCGGCGCCACCGGGTCGTCCGTCGCCGTGACGAGGTCCAGCGCGAGCGTCCCCGTCTCGCGGGCGCGCGCCGCCACCGAGCGCACGCCGTCGAGGTCCGTCACCAGGCGGTAGGCGCCGCGGTCGATGCGCGCCACCGGCGCGGCCGCGTCGAGCGTGCGCACGATGGTGTTCATCTCGAGACGCCGGAAGAAGTCGCGCACCCGCGCGCCCCACTGCGCCGGCCCGAGCCCGTAGGCGAAGCGCGACGGCTCGAACGTGACGGGGGCGTCGACGTGCAGCTCCACCAGCCGCCGCGAAAGGCGCGCCGTGTCCGCCTGCGCGCGCAGCGCCTCGCGCACCGTCTTGTGCTTGATCTCGTCGACGTGCGCGAGGATCTCTTCCACCGTGCCCCAACGGTTGACGAGGTCGGCCGCCCATTTCGGGCCCACGCCTTTCACGCCGGGCACGTTGTCGATGTCGTCGCCCATCAGCGCCTGCAGCTCGACGAGGCGGTCGTGCGGCACGCCCATCAGCGCCTGCACGTCCTGGGGCCCGACGCGGCGGTTGCGGATCGGGTCGATGACGCGCACGCCCGGGCCGACGAGCTGCAGCATGTCCTTGTCGCCGGTGAAGAGCACCACCTCCCAGGCCTGATCGCGCGCCTGGCGCGTCAGGGTCGCCAGCACGTCGTCGGCTTCCCAGCCGGGGAGCTTCAGCGTCGGCACGCCCAGAAGCCCGATCATCTCGTCGATGATCGGGATCTGCCGGACCATCTCCGGGTCGGCTGCCGAGCGGTTGGCCTTGTACTCGGGAAAGATCTCCGTGCGGAAGCTGCGCCGACCGGCGTCGAAGACGAGGGCCACGTGCGTGGGCTGCTCCTCGCGCAGCAGCTTCAGGAGCTGGTTGGCGAAGCCGAAGACGGCGCCGATGCGCGTGCCGTCGGCCAGCGCCAGGTCGCCGGTGGTCCAGTGCGCGCGATAGATGTTGCTGGTGGCGTCGACGAGGTGGAGCGTGTTCGCGTTCGTCGCCGGCGGCGAGGGCGGCGGCGGCGGCGGCATGGCGCGCGCTTCTCATGCACCGCCGACCGTGTCAAGCGACCGTGGAAATCGTTGACTCGCGTGCGGTCGGGCGATACGAAGCCCCGATGCGTGCGATCGTCTTGGGCACGGCCGGCGGGCGGCGCGTCCTGGCGGCGCTGGCGGTCGTCGCCGGCGCGGCGGGCGCGGCGCGCGCGGACGACGCCCCGGCCTCTGCGCCGCCGGCCGCGGCGTCGCCGGCGACGGCGCGGGCGGACGCGGGGGACGCCGGCCCCGCGCCGACCCGGCTGGGCGCGGCCGAGTGTCTCGCGCGCGCGGGGAAGGGCGACCGCGTGATCGCGGCGCTGCACGGCGTGGACATCGCCAAGGCCCGCGAGGCGGAGGCGACGGCGGCGCGCTTGCCGGTGATCGACGTCACGAGCATCTTCTCCGTCATTCCGGAGCGGCGCGGCGACCCCGTCTCGTCGACCACGCCGGACTCGGCGCTCTTCGGCGAGAACATCACCGAGTACGGGCCGTTCTCGGCGACGGACGCGACGCTGACGCTGCCGCTCTCGTACTGGAAGCTGTTGCCGGTGAAGCGCGCGGCGCACGGGCTGGTGACGGTGGCGGAGGGGGACGTCGAGCGCACGCGCGGCGCCGTGTACGTCGACACGGCCAAGGCCTACTACGGCGTGCTTCTTCTCGGTGATCTCATCGCCGTCATCGACGACGGGCGCGACAAGGTGACCTCCGCCCTCAAGGCCATCGACACGGGCCTTTCCAGCGGCACCGGCGGCTTCACGCCGCTCGACAAGCTCAAGATCGAAGCGTTCCGCGGCGAGCTCGAAGGGCGCTACCATCGCGCCACCGCCGCGCGCGCCACCGCGGTGTCGGCGCTCACCATGCTCGTCGGCGCCGCGCCCGGGGAGCGCGTGGAGCCGGCCGAAGACTACCTGGCCCCGCTCGAAGCGGCGCTGCCGCCGCTCGCCGATTTTCTCGCGCGCGCCGAGCACGAGCGCCCCGAGCTGAAGATGCTCGCCGCCGGGATCGACGCGCGCGAGAGCGCACTGAGCCTGGAGCGCGCCGGGCTCGCCCCCGACGTGGGGCTGGGGGGCTACTTCGCCTTCCACTGGTCGCCCGTGGCGAAGGACCAGGATTCGCCGTTTGCGTACGACCCCTACAACCACCTACGCGGCGGGATCGGCATCGGGCTGAAGTGGACGCTCGACGTGGGGGCGAAGCTGGCGCGCATCGACCGCGCCAAAGCGGAGCTGGAGAAGCTGCGCGCCGAGAGCGACGCGGCCCACGCGGCAATCCGGCTGGAGGTGGAGAAGGACTACCGCGACGTCGAGGCGGCGCTGGCAGCGGTGACGGCGACCGACGCGGGGCTGAAGTCCGCCGGCAAGTGGCTCTTCACGGCGGCGTCGGCCTTCGGCATCGGCACGGCCGAGTCGCGCGAGCTGCTGGAGGCGCTGCTGATGCAAGGCACGCTCTCGCTGTCGAACTTGCAGGCCCTTTACGACTACAATGTGGGACTGGTGGCGCTGGAGGTGGCCGTCGGCGGGGACGCGGCCGCGCGGCTTGCGTCACTGGGCGCTTCCAAGTAGAAACGGGCCGGCGACAGGCCGCTCGCGGCCGGGGGCGCACGTAGGCGTTGGAACGCGGCGGTGCGGGTGGCACGGGCGTTGCTCCAGTCCGCACCGCACGGCATGGGGGCGTAAGTCGAAAACGTTGGAATTTCCGTGGGTCCGCCGAGCTTCGGCGCCTGGGCAAGAGGAGAGAACATGGTGAGCCGCCGTTCACAGCTGTGGCTGCGTTGCGTCAGCACGGGGGCGATTGTTGCCGTTCTTTCACTGTCCGGTGTGGCGTCGGCCGGCGCGGCCGCCAAGGGCCCGACCGACTTCTTGAAGGGGGCGCGCGCGGACCTGGACAAGATCCTCACCGGCGCGGCGCCCGCCCCCGGCAGCAAGGAGGACGCGGCGCGCGACGCCAAGCTGACGACGCTCGTGCGCGGGCTGTTCGACTTCCGCGAGCTGGGCATTCGGGCGCTGGGGGCGAACTGGGCGGCGCGCACCGATGGCGAGCGCGAAGAGTTCGTGAAGACGCTGTCGGCGCTCATCGAGAAGAACTACCTGATGGGCGTGAAGGCGACCGGCCCGTACACCATCAAGTATCTCGGCGAGGAGATCGCGGGGACGCAGGCGTCGGTGAAGACGGAGATCACGACCACGCCGCCCCGGAAGAAGAAGCCGCTGACGGTGGCGGTCGAGTACAAGCTGGTGAAGGACGCCAAGGGCGAATGGCGCGTCTACGACATCATCACCGACGGCGACTCGACGGTGGACCTGTACAAGGCCGAGTTCAACAAGGTCATCGCCACCGACGGGTTCGCCGGCCTGATGAAGAAGCTGAGGACGAAGCTCGATTCCTACGGCCCCGGCTCGTCGCTCGCCGGCAGCGGCGCTCCCACCGCCGGCAAGCCGTAGCCCGGCGCGCCGCCCGCCGCGCGCGCCCCGCCCGCCGCCGGCGCCTCGCCCGCCGCGGGCGCTTCGCCCGCCTCAGACCGTCCGCGCTCGCTGCGGCCGACCGTCGCTTGCACTCAGGTGTGGAAGATCCCCATGTTGACGTCGACGCCGCGGTTGCGCAGGTCTTCGTAGAATCGCGGCGCGTAGCCGGTGGAGCTGAAGCGCCCGCGCACGTGGCCGGCTTGGTCGAAGCTCTCCTGCTGGAAGTAGAAGACGTCCTGCAAAGAGATGACGTCGCCCTGCAGCTCGCCCACTTCGGTGACCTGAAGGACCTTCACGCTGCCGTCCGCGTAGCGGGCGAGCTGGACCAGCAGCTGCACCGCCTCGCTGATGATGGCGCGCAGCGCCCGCGTCGGTAGGTCCACGCCGCTGGTCAGCGCCAGCGACTCCAACCGGTGCAGCGCCTCGCGCGGCGAGCCGGCGTTGATGGAGGTGATGACGCCCTCGTGTCCCGTTTGCATCGCCTGAAGGAGGTCGAGCGTCTCGGGGCCACGAAGCTCGCCGACGACCAGGCGGTCGGGCTGCATGCGCAGGGCGTTGCGCAGCACGTCGCGCACGCCCAGACTGGCGCGCCCGTCGGCTCCGTGGCCGGGGCGGCTCTCCAGCGCCACGACGTTTTCCTGCGGCGGCGAGATCTCGGCGACCTCCTCCACCGTGACGACGCGCTCTTGCGGGCGGATGGCCGCCACCAGCGCCCCGAGCAGCGCCGTCTTGCCGGCGCCCGCCGGGCCCGACACCACCACGCTGCGGCGGTTGGACACCGCCGTGCGCAGCAGCTCGGCCATCTCGCGCGAGAGCGCGCCCTGCGAGACCAGGCTGTCCAGTGTCCAGGTGCTGCGCTGCAGCTTGCGCAGCGTGAACGTCGGTCCGAAGACCGCCACGGGCGGCACCACGACGTTCAAGAGCGCCCCGTCGCGCAGGCGCGCGTCGCACACCGGCGTCGTCTCGTCGACCTTGCGCCCCACGGGCGCGAGCAGCCGAGCCACGACGTTGAGCGCGGCGCGATCGCTGGAGAAGACCTTGCCCAGCGGCTCGGTCGCGCCGTTGCGCACCACGTAGATGCGGTCCGGGCGGTTCACCAGCACCTGCGACACCGTCTCGTCCTGCAGCAGCCCCTCCAGCGGTCCCAGCCCCAGCGCCTCGTTGAGCACGTCGCGGACGAGCGTCTCCTGGCTGACACCGGCGGGCAGCCCTCCGTCCGCCTCCAGCTGCTCGACGATGTCGCAGATGGCGTTCTCGGTCTTCTCCCAGAGGTCCTCGCCGACGGGGCGCGCCGGGTCGAGCCCGCGCAGGTCGAGGTACTCCTCGAGCCGCGCGTGGATCTCGCGCTGGATCTGCACGTT
>DASYRF010000169.1:0-4695 GCA_036004705.1 Myxococcota bacterium | reverse complement strand
GGTGCCGGACGAGGTGCTGCAGCTTGTGCGCCGCCAGGTAGCGGTAGAAGCTCGACCGCGAGACCTTGAGCGTCTTGCGCGCCTGCAGCGCGTCGCCCTTGCACTCGGCCAGGACGCGGCTGATGTACAGGCGCTCGAACTCCTCCATCGCCTGCTGGAGCGAATGGTTGGGCGCCACCTCCCCGGTGAGCGGCGTGAGCGCGCCGTAGAGCTTGCGCGACATGCTCTGCTCCGTGGCGCGGATCTTCGCCTCCTGCACCGCCAGGGCCGCCTGCTGCTTCTTCACCGCCGCGTAGGCGGCCAGCTCGCGTTGCCGGTCGAGCACGGTGCCGACGATGCGCTCGAGGTTGTGCGGCGGGATGGTCGTGGGGAAGAGCGCTTTCACGCCGGCGGCCATCGCCTCGGCGGCGCGAATGGCGTCGAAGTCGTCGGCGAGGGCGATGAGGGCGATGGCGCGCCCCATCTTCTCTTCGTCGAGGCGCTCGCGCATGCCGATGATGTCGGACGTGCGCGGGGCGCTGGTGAGCCACACGTCCCAGCGGCGGGTGGGGTGGTCGATCAGCATCTCCAGCGCGGCCTCCAGGGTGCGGATCTGCGGCGACGGGATGCGCATGAGCTTGGGCTCGAAGAAGGTGAGAGGCGCGTGGGTCTTGGTCATGGCGGGTCGTTGCCTCCTTCAGCGGGGGGCCTGCCCGCCCCCTGGGCCGCGCCGCGCGCGGCCTTCTCGACGAGCCCGCCCACGCCGTGGCGCCGCGCGAGCTCGGCGAGCACGTCGTCCAGCGTCACGTCGCGCGTGGCGAGCCCTACCAGCAAGTGGAAGAGCACGTCGGCCGCCTCGTGTACCACGGCGGCGCGGTCCTCTGCACGCAGCGCGCGCACCAGCTCGGCCGCCTCCTCGGCGATCTTGTCGCCGGCCGCGCGCACGCCGCCGGCGCCGTCGGCAAACAGGCCGCGCACGTAGGAGCGCCGCCCCTCGTCGGAGTCTTCGGGGAGCGCGCGGCGGGCGGCGATGACGGCCTGAAGGCGGGCGAGGACGCCGGGGTCGGCGGGGGCGCGCCCGGCGGCCGGATGCTCGGGCGTGCCGGCCAGCGCGAACGTCCCGCCGGCGGCCGGATGGTCGGGCGTGCCGGCCAGGGCGAACGTCCCGCCGGCGGGGTGGGTGAGGCGGCGGAAGAAACAGGACGGTGCGCCGGTGTGACAGGCGGGGCCGACGGGGCGCGCCACGTAGACGAGCGCGTCGGCGTCGCAGTCGATCAGCACCGCTTCGACGCGCTGCACGTTCCCGCTGGTCTCGCCCTTGCGCCACAGCGCGGCGCGGGCGCGCGACCAGAAATGCGCGAGGCCCGTGTCGAGCGTTGCGCGCAGCGCCGCTTCGTTCGCCCAGGCGAGCATGAGCACGCCGCCGGGCGGATCGGCGGCCTGCACGACGACGGGGGCGAGCCCGTCCGGCCCCCACGCGACGGGCAGCGTGTCGGTGCGCGCGGCGTCGGCGTCGGCGTCGGCGTCGGCAGCGGCGGCGGCGTCGGCGTCGGCAGCGGCGTCGGCGTCGGCAGCGGCGGCGGCGACGGCGGCCGCGTCGTCGGGGGCGGGGCGATCGGTCACTTGTGCGGCGCGCTCACCTCGGCCCCACTGGCGGGCGCCGCCTCGCCCGCCGCCGCCGCGGCGCGGCCACCCGGGGCGCGCGCGAACTCGTCCACCGCGGCGCGCACCTCGGCGTCGCCGAGGATGTGGTCGCTACGCTTGGCGAGGTCGAAGACGTGGTCGACGAGCGCCGGCTCCGGCACGAAGCCGTGCTGCTGCAGCCAGAACTGCACGTTGGCCTTGCCGCTCATGAAGCCGATCTCGATCTCCTGCTTCTTGCCGAACAGCCCCGCCGGCACGCCGCTGTAGATGCGGTCGGCGAGCCAGGCGTCGCCCTTCTTCATGGCCTTGATCACGGCCGCGGCGTGCACGCCGGTCGCCGTGCGGAACGCGTCCGACCCCGCCAGCGGGTAGTTCTTGGCGATGTCCCACCCCATCGCGCGTGCGCCCGTCTCGCACAGCTCCAGGAGCTTGGTGAGGTCGTTGTCGATCTCGCCGAGCAATTTCAGATTCAGCAGGATCTGATCGATGGCGGCGTTGCCGACGCGCTCGCCGACGCCGAGCACCGTCCCGTGCACGCGGTTGGCGCCCGCCTCCAGCGCGTAGATGGAGTTGGCGACGGCGAGCCCGCGGTCGTTGTGGCCGTGCCAGTCGAGCTGCACGTCGGCGCCGGTCGCGCGCACCAGGTCGCGCGTCCAGCGCACCAGGTTGATCACGCCGTCAGGGGTGGCGTGGCCGACGGTGTCGCACAGGCACAGCCGGTAGGCGCCGTGGGCGATGGCGTTGCGGAAGAGCTTGTCGAGCGCCGTGGGGTGCGCGCGCGTCGTGTCCTCGGTCACGTAGGTGCAGGGGAGGCCGGCCTTGACGGCGAGGTCCACGGCGGCAGCGGAGCGCTCGAGCATCAAGTCGAGCGTCCATTCTTCCGCGTACAGACGGATCGGCGAAGAGCCGATGAACGTCATCACTTCGATGGCGACGCCGGCGCGCTGCGAGACGTCGATGATGGGGTTGATGTCACTGGGGTGGGTGCGCGCGGCGCAGGCGGGCTTGATGCGCAGGCGCGCGTTCACGATCTCGCGCGCCAGCACGAGGCAGTCCTCGACGGCGCGCGGGCCGGCCCCGGGCAGCCCGATGTCCACGTGGTGCACGCCCAGCGCGTCCAGCAGGTGGATGAGGCGGATCTTGTCCTCGATCTTGGGGTCGCGGACGGAAGGGGACTGGATGCCGTCGCGCAGCGTCTCGTCGAAGAAGTAGAACGGGCCGCGCGCGACCGGGCGCGTCTTCTCGGCGGCGTTCCAGTCGAAAATGTAGTCCGACTCCTGCGGCAGGGGCGGCGTGGGCATGTCTGCCTCCGCGAACAACGTCACCGGTCCGGGGGCGTCCTGTCAACAGCGCGGCGCCGGCTTCTGCCGGGCCGGGCGTCCTGGCAGCCGCGCGGCGCCGGCTTCCTGCGGGGCCGGGCGTCCTGGCAGCCGCGGCCCCCGCTTCTTGCCGGGCGCGCTGCGGCGCGGCATCATGGCTTGGTGAGCCCACATCGTCGGGTCGTCGGGGCGTTGCGCCTGGCGGCAGCGGTCGCCGTCGCCGCCGCGCCGGCCGGCTGCGTCGCGCGCGACGACGTCATCCTTCTCTTGGAAGTGACGATCGCCGACGCCGTGCCGCCGCCGTCGAGCCTGTCCGTCGCCGCGCGCGTCACGTCACGCGACGAAGCCGCCGTCGGCTTCGAGACCGTCGAGACGGCCACGACCGTCGTCCGCCCCTGGCCGCTGGGCGAGCGGTCGATCCGTCTGGAGTTCGCGCTGGGCGCCACCGCCGTGGCGTTCGACGCCGAGCTGACGCTGCTGAGCGCGAACGGCTTCCCCATCGCCGGCGTCGGCGCCGCCATCGAGATGAGCGGCCCGGGGCGCTACAACCTGTCGGTGAACATCGCCGCCGGGACCCCGCCGCCCCCCTCCGACGCCGGCGGAGGGGGCAGCGACTCCGCCGCGCCCGCCAGCGACGCCGCCACCGGCGACGGCGGCTGATTGACGCCACGCCGCGGCGCCGCTCTCACCCACGCGCGTGCCCCCCGCGCCTGTCGCCACCCCGGCGGCCCGACCCTGGAGCTCGCCGCCGGTCGCCCGCGCGCGCTCAGCTTCACCCGTGCACTCGCCCTCGCCGTCGCCGGCGCGCGTCGGCCTGCCTTCGGCCTCGCGCTCGCCCTGGCCCTGGCCCCGGCCGCGGGTTGCCGCCTCGGCGCGACGTTCGTCGCGCACACCGACGCGGCCGCCGGCGGCCTCGACTCCGGTACGCCGACCCCGAGCGACGCCGGGCCCAACGGCGACCAGGACATGGACATGATCCCCGACGACGCCGATTGCGCGCCGACGGACCCACGCCTTGGCACGTGGCTCCTGCAAGACGACTTCACGTCGATCGCCGCCTTGACGCCCGTGTGCGGCATGTGGACCGCGACCGCCGACGGCTTTGCCGACGTGACGATGCTTTCCCCCGGTTGCGGCAACGCCGCCCTCGCCGCCGCCACGGCGACCGCCGCCTCGGAAGCCACCGCCATCACGCGCTTCCGGATCGACTCGCCGCTGTCGACCCTGAACGCCATCGCTGTCGGCGTGGTCGTCGCCGGCGACTTGCTCGGCAACGGCTACTACTGCGAGGTGCACGAGGACGGTGTGCTTACCCTCAATGCGCTCACCGCCGGCCTCGTCACCTTCCTCGACACCAGCGCCGCGATCCTCGTCTTCGACGACCAGGACCTGGTCAGCATGCGGCTGACGCTCCGCAACGGCTCGCTGACGTGCTCCGCCACCGACCCCGCCTCCACCACCGCCACCGTCACCGGCCCCGCGGCCGGCGCCCTCAGCGGCTTCGCCGCCCTCTCCACCGTCGGCACTGAATCCGACTTCGACTCCCTCGCCGTCTGCGGCCCCCCCTGAGGGCAGCCGCGGTCCTCGTGGCGGCGCTTTCGGTGGCCGACGCGGGCGGCGCGCTGGCGCGGTCGCTCCTGGGCGTGCGCGTGCGGGTGCGCGACGGAGACGTGACGAGCGGGTCGCTCGGGTACCGGCGGAACCGGGACCGGCTGGCCGCCTGCACATCGCCCGCGGCGGGCGTGCTAGCCTC
>DASYRF010000168.1:0-17976 GCA_036004705.1 Myxococcota bacterium | reverse complement strand
TCGGCCGCACCCGGCGGCGGCGCGTCCGAGCCCAGGCCGGCCGCCGCCGAGCACAAGGCCGCCGTCGCCCGTGCGGGCCGTGAGGGCCGGGACGCCGCCGCGCCCAGCAAGGACCTGACCGAAGCTCAGCGCCAGCGCATCGACTCGATCTACCACCGCCTCGGCGACATCGACTACTTCTCGCTGCTGGAGATCGCTCCGGGCGCAACGCAGTCGGACGTCAAGCGCGCCTACTTCAAGCTGTCGAAGGAGTTCCACCCCGACCGCTATCACCACAAGGACCTCGGCGAATACCGCGAGCGGCTCGTGGCCATCTTCAAGGAGTTGAGCCGCGCCTACAAGTTTCTTGGGGACGAGAAGAACCGAACGGAATACGTCGGCGCGCTTGCCGCGCAGCAGCAGGGGCCCATCACGCCGCTCCCTTCGACGCTCGCGCAGGCGGCGCAGAAGGCCGCCGACGCCGCGCGCGGGCCGCTGTCGCCCGCCGATCTGGCCTGGATGGAGGCCACGCACGTGGGCGCCGCTGCGCCCAAGACGACGACGCCCGTGCGCGACGTACGAACGGCGACGCCCCCGCGCAAGCCGGCGCCTGCGCCGGGAACGACGACCACGCCGTCGCCGCCGCCGCCGCCGGCGCCGCCGGTGCCTTCCACCCCGCGTCCCGCCGCCAGCTCCGGCCCATCCGGCGCCACCCCGAGGCCCGCCCCACGCCCGCCCGCGACCGCCGCGCCGACCTACCGCTCCGAGGACCCGCGCCCGCCGCGCGAATCCTCCGGCTTCGCGGCGCTGCGCACGCCCGCCCCCGCCGTGGAGCGCCCGGCGCGCGATTCGTCGGGATACGCTGCGCTCCGCGGAGCAGCGCCGCCGGCGTCGCGAGCCGGCGCCACGCCGGCCTCGTCCGCCTCGTCCACGGTCGTGGCCTCGCCCGCGGCGTCCGCCGCCGCGGCCGCGGCGTCCGCCTCTTCGCCCGCCGACCGCGACGAGGAGCGTGCCCGCCGCGATCGCGCGCGGCTGGAGGACCGCATCCGCCGCGGCGTGGGGGGCGTCGGCTCGGCGCCGTCGCCGGGCGTGATGCGATCCGATCGTGCGCGCCGCTACTTGGAGGCCGGCAAGGAGGACCTGGTCGCCGAGCGGTATGCGCGCGCCGCCAACGCGTTCAAGCTCGCGCTGTCTTACAACCCCGACGACGAGGAGATACGCCAGCTGTACGAAAAAGCGCACGGCGAGGCGCAGCGGCGCGCATCCGAACAGCTCATCCGGCGGGCCGACATGGAGCTGAGCGTCGGGGACGTGCGGCTGGGGGCACAGCTCTACGACGAGGCGGCGGTTCTGGCGCCCACCGCCACCAATTTGCATCGCGCCGCGGTGCTGCTGCTGAAGGCCGGCGACAACTTACACCGCGCCCAGGACTGTGCTACTAGGGCGGCACAGGCGGAGCCGCAAAAGGCGGAGTACCGTCTGACGCTGGCGCGTGTCTACATCGAGGCAGGCCTCCTCAAGAACGCCGCCCGGGAAGTGCAAATGGCGCAATCGCTTGCCCCGGACGACGAGGAGATCAGGGCCGAGGTGAAGGTGCTCAAGAAGCGGCTCTGAGGCCGCGCCGGCGCGGACGGAGGGAACGAGGCATGGAGCCAGTCATTGGAATCGACCTGGGCACGACGAACTCGTGCGTCGCCGTAGTGGACAACGGCACGCCGGTCGTCATCCCCAACAAGGGCGGCTACAAGACCACCCCGTCGATCGTGGCCATCGCCGAGAGCGGCAAGCGGCTGCTCGGGCACATCGCCAAGCGGCAGGCCATTACCAACGCTCGCAATACGGTCTATGGGGCGAAGCGGCTCATCGGCCGCAAGTGGAACTCCCCCGCGGTCGCGGCGATGCGCGAGATGGTCCCCTACGAGATCAAGGAAGGCCCGCACGACGACGTCCGCATCGTGCTGCGTGAGAAGACGTACTCGCTCCCGGAGATCTCGAGCTTCATCCTCACCGAGATGCGCACCATCGCCGAGGAGTACCTGGGCCAGAAGGTGGAGAAGGCCATCATCACCGTACCGGCCTACTTCAACGACGGCCAGCGGCAGGCGACGAAGGACGCGGGGCGCATCGCCGGCCTGGACGTGCTGCGCATCATCAACGAGCCCACCGCCGCCGCGCTGGCCTACGGCTACGGCCGCGAGATAGAGCGCAAGGTCGCCATCTACGACCTGGGCGGCGGGACGTTCGACATCTCGATCCTGGAGATCGGCAACGGCGTCTTCGAGGTCATCTCCACCGCCGGCGACACGTTTCTCGGCGGCGAGGACTTCGACGCCCGCATCATCGAGTGGCTGGTCTTCGGGTTCGCCAAGGAGCACAAGATCGACCTGCGCAAGGACACGATGGCCTTGCAGCGGCTGAAGGACGTGGCCGAGAAGGCCAAGTGCGAGCTGTCGAGCGTGCAGGAGACCGAGATCAACCTGCCGTTCATCATCTCCACCGGCAAGAACGAGGCGCTGCACCTGCAGCGCGTGCTGACGCGCGCGAAGTTGGAGGAGCTGACGGTCGACCTCGTCGAGCGCACCATCGCCATCTGCCGCAAGACGCTGGAGGAAGGGAAGCTCGGCACCAAGGACATCGACGAGGTCATCCTGGTCGGCGGAATGACGCGCATGCCCAAGGTGCAGGAGGCCGTCGCCGGTTTTTTCGGCAAGGACCCGTCCAAGGGCGTGCATCCCGACGAGGTCGTGGCGCTCGGCGCGGCCATCCAGGGCTACTCGCTGATGGAGGAGGCGTCGCAGGTCCTGCTCCTCGACGTCACGCCGCACTCGCTCGGCATCATGATCGTGGGCGGCTATCACAGCGTGCTCATCCCCAAGAACACCACGGTGCCCACGTCGGCCTCGCATATCTTCACCACGGTCAAGGACAACCAGACCTCGGTGAAGATCCTCGTGCTGCAGGGCGAGTCCGACCGCGCCGAGGAGAACGAGCTGCTCGGGGAGTTCATCCTGACCGGGCTGCGCAAGGCGCAGCGCGGCGAGGTGGAGATCGAGGTCACGTTCGAGATCAGCGCCGACGGCATCGTGGCGGTAACGGCGAAGGATCTCGAGACCGGACAGCAACAGGCCATCACCGTCACCGCCACCAGCGGCCTCACCGAGGAGGAGATCCGCGGGATGGTGGAGGCGAACAAGGACTACCTCATGGAGCTGCGCTCCAGCGAGGAGGTGGAGCGCAACAAACAGCAGGCGGAGAAGATCATCGACGAGCTGGAAGGGCTCTTCCCCAAAGTGAAGGACAAGGTGCAGGGGAGCGACTTCGGCGAGGACGCGCTGAAGAAGGCGCGCAGCGTCGTGAATCGCGCGCGCACCGCCATCGACGCCAAGGACCTGCAGGGTATCCTCGACTCCACCGAGGCCCTGCAGCGGACGCTCAACATGTTCAAGAGCGTGGTGTCCAAGATTGGCTGAAGTGATGGTGGTCGCATCAGGCGGGGGTGGCGGCCGCGGCGGCGACGGAGCGGGGGGGAGCAACGGCACGGGCGCCGCCTCGAAACCGCGGCCGGCGTCGTTCGCGCGGCAGGCCGTCAATCTGCTCGACCTCGAGGACGGCTGGGGGGCGCCCGAGGAGGGTGGCGAGGGCGGCGCGACCGCGCCCGGCGGCGAGCTTCCGGGGCCTGCGGAGGTGGACGCGGGCGAGCCGTTTCTCGACGGTCCCACGGATCCCGACGCCGCGTTCGTGCCTCTTCCGGACGCAGGGCTCGACCTCGCCACGGAGGAAGTCACCGTTCTCATCGAGGACGACCTCGTCGCGCCCGGGGGCGAGGCGCCGGCGTCGGCGCCGGCGGGGGACCTGGTGCCGCGGCCGTCCTTCGACGAGGGGGCGACCGGGCAGCTCGAGCCGGAGGCCAGCGTCAGCGCCGACGCCGATCGTGTGGCGGAAGTGGCCGCCGCGGAAACGGCGGCGCTGGCAGTAGGTGCCTTCGCCGCGGCGCGCGCCGCACCGGCGTTCGGGTCCCTGGACCGCCACGTCGAAGCGGCGACGGAGCCCGGAGCCGAATTCCCCACGCCGGCGACGGGCGTTCGTGCCGTCGACCTGGCCGCGACGGCGCGCGGCGACGAGCTGCCCACGCCGGCCGCCGGTGTGCACGCCGTCGATCCCGGCGCTGATTTTCCGACCCCCGCGGCGGGTGTGCCGGCGGTGGACTCGGGGTCCGAGCTCCCTACGCCGCCGGCGGGCGTCGAGGCGGCGCCCCCCGCACAGGACGACCTGCCCGAAGGGTTCGACGTCGACGTGGACGCGCCGGCCGAAGGCGGCGGCGGCGGGCGCCGGGGCGCTGCCACCGCCGCCGGTGGTGCCGCCGAGTCCGGCGCCGACGCGCTGGACCTGGTGGAGTCGCGCCACGCACGGGCCGTGCCTCAGGACCTCGGCGCGCTGATGAAGCGCGCGGTGTCGCTGCACGCGCTGGGCGACTTCAGCGGGTCGATGGCGCTGGTGGAGAAGGTCCTCTCCAGCGACCCCGCGCACCGCGAGGCGCGCGAGTACCTCGGGCGCAACCAGGAGACGCTGCAGGCGATGTACGAGTCGAAGATCGGCTCGCTCCAACAGATTCCGCTGGTGGCCATCCCGCAAGGCGAGATCGTCTGGCTGAACCTCGATCACCGCGCTGGCTTCGTGCTCTCGCAGATCGACGGCGAGACGTGCTTCGAGGACGTCATCGACATGTGCGCCATGCCGCGCCTCGAGGTCGTGCGCATCTTCGCCGAGCTGCTCGCCGAGAACGTGATCCGCGTCAAGACCCCGCACGGCCGCTGAACTCCGCCGCGCCCAGCCCGCAAAGGACATCGCCATGGCCTCCGAGACCGCCTC
Organism: Myxococcota bacterium; assembly: GCA_036004705.1. Classification (GTDB taxonomy): domain Bacteria; phylum Myxococcota_A; class Polyangia; order DASYRF01; family DASYRF01; genus DASYRF01. The sequence goes on along the minus strand of DASYRF010000168.1, from coordinate 13,128 downwards.
TCCCGCCAAGCCCTCCAAGGAAAAGAACCCGCGCAAGATCGTGCTCGCCTACTCCGGCGGGCTGGACACCTCCGTGATCATGCGCTGGCTCATCGACACGTACCGGGCCGAGGTGGTGGCGTTCTGCGCCGACGTGGGGCAGGGCGAGGACCTGGAGGCGGTGGCGCGCAAGGCGCGCGACACGGGCGCCGTGCAGGTCATCGTGCGCGACGTGCGCGAGGCGTTCGTGCGCGACTACGTCTTCCCGGCGCTGCGCGCCGCGGCCGTGTACGAGGGCTACTACCTGCTGGGCACGTCGCTGGCGCGGCCGCTCATCGCCCGCGCCCAGATGGAGGTGATGAAGGAGGTCGGCGGCGACGCCGTCTCGCACGGCGCCACCGGCAAGGGGAACGACCAGGTGCGCTTCGAGCTGGGGTACTACTCGTTCGACCCGGGTGTGCGGGTGATCGCGCCGTGGCGGATCTGGGATCTGCGCTCGCGCAGCGATTGCATCGCCTACGCGCAGAAGCACGGCATCCCCGTTCCCGTCACACCCAAGCGCCCGTACTCGACCGACCGCAACCTCATGCACGTGTCGTACGAGGGCGGCATCCTCGAGGACCCGTGGGCGGAGCCGCCGGCCGACATGTTCCAGATGACGGTCGACCCCACGCAAGCGCCCGACCAGCCGCAGACGGTGGAGGTGGAGATCGACCGCGGCGTACCGGTAGCCATCGACGGGGAGCGCCTCGCGCCCGTGGCGCTGCTCGCGAAAGCCAACGCCGTGGCGGGGCGCCATGGCGTGGGGCGCATCGACATCGTGGAGAACCGTTTCGTCGGAACGAAAAGCCGCGGCGTCTACGAGACCCCGGGCGGCACGCTCTTGCACGCCGCCATGCGCGCGGTGGAGCAGGTGACCTACGACCGCGAGATGCTGCGGCTGCGCGACCGGCTAGTGCCGGAGTACGCCGGCCTCGTCTACAACGGCTTCTGGTTCGCGCCCGAGCGCAAGGCGCTTCAGGCGCTGATCGACCGGATGGCCGAACAGGTCAGCGGCACCGCGCGGCTCAAGCTCTTCAAGGGCTCGTGCACGATCACCGGGCGCAAGGCCGCCGAAGGGCAGGGGCTGTACCGACCCGAGTTCGCCACGTTCGAGCGCGACGAGGTCTATGACCAGCGCGACGCCGAGGGGTTCATTCGCCTGCAGGCGCTGCGGCTGCGCATCCGCGCGCTGGTCGGGCTCGAGTAGGCCACGCCTCTCCGGCGCGCTACCTCGCCAGACCCAGGCGGCGATGTCGTGCGCAAGGATCCTGCCGGGCAACTTCGCCGGGCCTGGGCGCCAGGCACCCAGCGCGCCGGCCCGGGGCCCCTGTCACGTCGGCGACAAGGGCCTCGAAGGGTCCCCAGTGTTATTCTGGGGGCGGGAGGTGAGCCATGGGCGGAGGCGCGATCTTCCTTTTCACGCTGCTGGCGGTGGCGGTGACGGCGCTGATCGTCAACGAGATCCGCGGGCCGAAGCCACCGGGAAAGCCGAGTTGACGGGGCGGCGAACGGCAGCGGCAGGGGCGGTTGCGGTGGCGGCGGCGGCGTCGGTGGCGACGCTGGCGACGTTGCTCGGCGCCGCGGCTCCGGCAGCCGGCGCGTCACTCGACAAGAGTGCCGTTGCCGCGGTCATGAAAAAGCACACGACGGCGGCGCGACACTGCTACGAGAAGGCGTTGGTGGACGATCCCGGTCTCAGCGCCAAGGTCGTCGTGAGGTTCACCGTCGACGGCAAGACCGGCGCCGTGCGCAAGGCGGACGTCGATTCGACGCCGCACGTTCCCGCGCTGGAGAAATGCATCGGCGCCGTCATGAAGAAGATGGTCTTCCCCAAGGCGGAGGGGGAAGGGGACGTCACCATCAAGTACCCCTTTGTGTTCAAGACGGACGACGACGCCGCCGTGCTGGGTGTCCTGGGCGCGAAAGGCGACGCCCTCGGCGAGGGCGGCCTCGGGCTGAGGGGCGCGGGCGACGGCGGCGGCGCCGCAGGCGCGGGTGGGGGGACCATCGGCATCGGGACGCTCGGCGACGGCGGGGCCGGCGGCGGATCCGGGTACGCGATGGCGCGCATCGCCCCGGTTCCGACGCCGGCAGTGACGCTGGGCACGCCGCTGGTGCGCGGCTCGCTCGACAAGGAGATCATCCGGCTCGTGGTGCGCAAGCATAACCACGAGCTCAGCTACTGCTACGAGAAAGAGATGGTGCGCGCGCCCGGGCTGGCGGGGACGATGATCGTCGAGTTCGCGATCGACGCTACGGGCAACGTGACAGCGTCGACCCTCAAGTCCTCGTCGCTGGCGAACCCGGCAGTCGAGTCCTGCGTCCTGGCGCTGTTCCGCCGCTGGAAGTTTCCGCCGGACGGCGGCGGCGTCGTCGTGGTCACCTATCCGATCTCGTTCGCGCCCGGAGCGGGCGCGACGTCGTTGCCGCCGCCGCCGCCCCCGCCGCCCCCGCCGCCGCCGCCGTTTGGGCCGACGACCGGAACGGCCACACCGCCGCCCGGCACGGCGGCCCCCGCGGAGGGCTGTGGCGCCGGCCGCGTGCCGGGAATCATCGTCACCCGCGGCAAGGCGTCGCCCAAGGGCGCGCGTGCGAAGGCCGTCTTCGAGGCAGTCTGTGCGCAGATGGAGGCGCTGATGGACTGCTATCACGACGAGCTCTACGGGACGCCCGCGCTGCGCGGCGTCGTGGAGCTGTCCCTCACCCATAGTCCGGCCGGCGTGGTGACGGAAACGAAGGTGGCGAGCTCCACACTGAAGCGCCCGGCTCTGGAGGGGTGCGTTCTGGGCGTGACGCGCGCCGCGACGGTGGCGGCCGGCGCCGCCGCGACCGTGCCGCTCGTGCTCGACTTCAACCCCGGTCGCTAGGGGGCGGCGGTCTTTCCGGCGGGCGCCGCGGTCTTTGCCGCCGCGCTCCCTTTTCCCTTGGGCGCCGCGCTGCCCTTGCCCTTGGGGGCCGCCGTTCCTTTCGCGGCACCGGACACCGGCGCCCCGGTCTTGGCCGCGGCCGTCGCCGTCGCCGGTGCCGCCGTCGCCGTGCCCGGGGCACCACTGGCCTTCGGCGCCGCGCTTCCCTTGCCCTTCGGCGCCGCGCTGCCTTTGCCCTTGGGCGCCGCCGTTCCCTTCGCGTGTCCGGGCACCGCGGCCCCGGTGGCCGGTGGCGCCGCCGCCGTGGCAGCCGCCGCTGTCCCTGGAGCCGCCGTCACAGGCGCCGGCGCGGCCGTGGCCGCCGCCGTCGCGGGCGCGGGGGCCGCCGTACCGGCCGGCGCTGCCGCCGTCGCCGGCGCGGGCGCGGCCGTTCCCTTGCCTTTCGGCGCCGCGCTGCCCTTGCCCTTGGGCGCCGCCGTTCCCTTGCCCTTCGGTGCCGCCGTTCCCTTCGGATGGCCGGAGACGGGCGCGCCCGTGGCCGGCGCGGGCGCCGCCGTGGCCGGCGCGGGGGCCGCCGTGGCCGGAGCCGGTGCCGCCGTCGCCGCCGCCGCCGTCGCCGTGGCCGGCACGGGGGCCGCCGTGGCCGTCGCGGGAGCCGCCGGCGCCGCCGTCGCGGGCGGCGCCATCGGGAAGCCAGGAATGACCACCGGCGCCGGGTGCGCCTTGCGCGCCGCCTTGCGCGCCTCGGCGTTGGTGGCGAAGAACGCGCTCGCCACGCCGCGTGCCTTGTCGTCCGGCGCGCTCGAGATCTCCCGGAGCGTCACCGCCGCGCGGTCGCGCGCCTCGCGCCACACCGCCGCCTCGTCCGTCAGACGCGCGCAGCGCTCGAACAGGTCGGCGCGGCTCGACCGGCAGAAGCCACCCAGGTCGCGCTCCTTCTCCCGCTCCGCCGCCTTGCTCTCATACAGCGTCCACGCCCGCACCAGCAGGCGCGCGTCGCGCTCGTCGAACGGCGCCGCCGGCGCTTCGATCGCCACGTGCACCAGGAACGGAATCTCCAGCGTCGCCGGCTTCGCCCCCTTCGCCCCCGCGCCCTTCGCCTCCTCGGCTTTCTTGAGCGCGCCGGCCGTCACCATGCGCACCTTGCCCTGTAGCATCCAGCCCCCGGCGCGCGCGTCGCCGTGCGCCTCGAACCCGACGACGATCTCGCTGCCGTCCTTGATCTGGGCGACGTACACGTCAATCGGCGGCATGCCGAACTTGCGCGACACCGCCACGTCCGCCGAGACGACGCGGTCGGCCGGCGTCGGCGCCGGGTGCAGCACGCGCGTGTAGCGCAGCTCGCCGGGGAAGAACCACAAGCAGCGCGAGGCGATGAGGGGCGTGATCTTCTCGGCGGCGCCGCGCACCTCGTCCAGCAGCGGCAGTGGGCACAGCTCCAGCATGCGCGTCTCGTCTTCCACCTCCGCGCGCAGCTTCTCGACCAGCGCGCGTCGCTTCCCTGCGGGGTACGCCTCCAGGTAGTTGTCCGCCAGCGAGAGCAGCAGCGTCGAGCCCAGGTCGCCGCTCTCGTGCGCGTCCTTCAGGTCGCGGAACATTCGGTCCTCCAGCCGCGCCTCGATCTCGGCCGAGTACTCGCCGTGCGGGTACTCGTAGAGGAACGCGCGGTAGCGCTCGCTCGAGTCGGCGGCCACGGCGGCGCGGTACGCCGCCCCCGGCCCGCCACAGCCCGTCGCCCCGGCCGCCCCGGCCGCTGCGGCCAGCGCCCCGCTCGCCCACACCGCCGCGGCCCACCACGCCGCCAGCCGGCCCTTCGTCCCGCCGTTGGTCTTCTTCACGAGCTCACCTCGCCTTCCTTGCGACCGCCCTCGCGCCCCTCGTCGGGCTCGGCCGCGGTCGCGGCGCGCTGGCGACGTCGCGTCGCCAGGTAATCCTTCACGTAGCCGATCAGCACGTCCACGTAGCTCTCGAACGGCGGACAGGCCACCCCGGTCCCGTCCAGTAGCTCCAGCGTGTTGCGGCACGAGTACAGCGCCAGATGATCGAAGTAGTCGACGAACTGGCGCGGGCTGCGCACGAAGCGCTCCACGATCGGCACGCGCATCAGAAGGCGCGAGAGCGCGATCGGCAGCCCCCCCGTCGGCGGCGCGCGACCTGCGCTGCGCGCCACCAGCTCGAACACCCGCCGCGCCGACACCGGGTTCGGGTCGGTCACGTGGAACGTCCGTCCGACACCGCGCTCGTCGCCGGCGATGATCATCGCCGCGCGCTCCACGAAGTCGATCGGCACCACGTTGAGCGGCGTGGCGCCTCGTCCGGGCAACGGCACCGGCGCCTCCGTCGGCGCCAGCACCATCAGGGCCATCAGGTAGTACGGTCCGTCGAGCCGGCCGATCTCGCCGCTGCGCGAATCCCCCACGACGATCCCGGGGCGCACCACCGACGCCGGCACGCGCCCCATGGCGCGCCGCACCAGCAGCTCCGCCTCGAACTTGCTCCCCTCCCAGTGGTTGCGGAAGCGCTGTCCCTCGTCGAGCTCCGACTCCAGGATCACGCCGTGCCGCGCCCCGCTGACGAACACGGTGGAGTAATGCACCAGACGCCGGAGCCGCGTGCACTCCTCGGCCAGGTCCAGCACCATGCGCGTGCCGCCGACGTTCACTTCGCGCGTCGCGCTCCCCGCCAGCCCCAGGTAGCTCACCTCGGCGGCGTGGTGGATGCGCGTCAGCTCCGCCGTCAGCGCTCGCACCTCGCGTCCCGACAGCCCGAGGTCCAGGATGCAGACGTCGCCGGTGACGATCTCGCCGCGCGCCCCCGCGGGGTGCGAGCGCAGCTGCGCCGCGGCGCGCGCCGCGTGCTTCTCCTGCACCAGGACGTAGACCTTTCCCTCGGTGCCCGCGGCCGCGGCGCCGGCGCGCCCGCCCGCGCGCGCGTCCAGCTCGCGGCGCACCAGCCGCTGCGCCATGAAGTTCGGATAGCCGGTGACCAGGACCGCCACGCAACCTCCCTAGTCGCCCGCGCGCTGCAGGGCGTCCCAGAGCGCCTGCACCTGCGCCCGCGTCGCCGCTTCGTCGCCCGAGTTGTCGATCACGTGCGTCGCCACCTTCAGCCTCTCCGCCGCCGGAACCTGCGCGGCGATGCGCGCCCGCGCTTGGGCCTCCGTGCAACCGTCGCGCGCCATCACGCGCCGGACCTGCTCCGCCTCGGGCGCCACCACCACCACCACCAGCCCGTCCAGCCCGCGATACGTGCCGTTCTCCACCAGCAAGGCCGCCTCGTAGAACGCCACACGGTGCCCGGCCGCGCCTGCCGCCGCCGCCCGCTGCTGCGCCGCCGCGGCGATGCGCGGGTGCGTGATGCCCTCCAGCCGCTTGCGCGCCGCCGCGTCCGCGAACACCACCGCCGCCAGCTTCTTGCGATCGAGGGCGCCGCCCGCGTCCAGCACCCCCGGACCGAACGCCGCCGCCACCTCCTGCAGTCCCTCGCTGCCGGGCGCCACCACCTCTCGCGCCAGCACGTCGGCGTCGATGACCGCCGCCCCTAGCGCACGTAACATAGCGGCGACCGTGCTCTTTCCGCTCCCGATCCCCCCTGTCAGGCCGAGCACCCGCATGCGCGCGCAGGCCTTACCACGGGCGCGGCGCCCGCCGCAACGCGGCGCGCCGCCGGTTTGACCGGCCGACAGGCGCCGTGCTAAGCCGTCGTCGCGGGAAGTACTCGAATGTCTAAGGCTTTCAGCTACAGCGCGCCAGTGGCGGCGCTCCTCCTCGCCCTCGTCGTGGCGCTCGCCCCGCGCGCCGCGCCTGCCGAGCGCGCCGATTACGTGGGATCGGAGACTTGCGGCACGTGCCACCGCGCGGAGTACGACAAGTGGCGCACCAGCGCCCACGCCCGGGCCACGGCCACGCTCCCCGGCACTTTCCGGCGCGACCCGCGCTGCGCGGGATGCCACGCCACCGACACGCTGGGCGAGCTGGCCGAGGTCGGCTGCGAGTCGTGCCACGGCGCCGGGCGGTGGTACTACAAGGCGGCGGTGATGCGCGACGCGGAGGTGGCGCGCGCGCTTGGCCTGACGGACGCCGGTGAGGCGACTTGCAAAGGGTGTCACGGCTCGGACGCGCCGTCGGTGCGCCCGTTCGACTTCAAGGAAGCGTGGAAGCGGATCGCGCACGGGCCGAAGAAGTGACGGGCCCGCCCGCGGCGGCCGGGTCCGCGCCGCCGCCGGTGCGCGCGGCCGAGCATCTGGCGGCCGCGCCGCGCGTCGAGGGGCTGCCCGCGCCCGACGCGGCCGTGGCGGTCGAGGTCGCGCTGGCGGGGCGCTCGAACGTGGGCAAGAGCTCCCTGCTGAACGCGCTGTGCGCGCGGCGCGGGCTGGCGCGCACGAGCGCCACACCGGGCAAGACGCGCCTGCTGCACCTGTACGAGGTGCGCCTCGCCGCGGCCCCGCCCGACGCGGGCGAGCACCGCGTGTGGCTTTGCGACTTGCCCGGCTACGGCTACGCCAAGGTCTCGCACCGCGAGCGCGCCGCCTGGCGCCCCATGGTGACGCGCTACCTCCTGGCACGGCCTGCCCTGGGCGGCGTCGTGGCGCTCGTGGACGTGCGGCGCGGCGTCGGCGAGCTGGACGCGCTGCTCCTGGAGCTGTGCGCCGACGCGAAGGTTCCGGCGCTCGTCGTGGCGACGAAGATCGACAAGCTCTCCAAGGCCGACCGCTCGCCGGCGCTGCTGGCGCTTGCGCGCGACCTTGCCGCGGCCGGGCCGGTTGCCGGGCCTCCGATCGGCTTCTCCGCCACGGCGCCCCTCGGCGTGGCGGAGCTGTGGGCGGCCATCCGCCGGCTCGCCGCCCGGCGCGCCGCTCCGGCGCTGGCGGCGTTGTGCGCCGCGCTGCTCCTGTCGCTGGCCGCTCCGTTCGACGGCGCCGCCGCCGGAACCGCCGCGCCGGCTCCCCCCCACGCGCCCACCACCCCGCCCGAGGGCGCGGTCACCGTGGACCGCATCCTCGCCGTCGTCGGCGAAGACGAGGTCGTCACGCTCAGCGAGGTGGAGATGGAGCTGCGCCTCGCGATCCTCAAGGACGTCTCCTCCGACGCGCGCAAGGCGGCGCGCTACTCGGCGCCGCTGACCATGCCGCTCGGCCGCAGCGAGCTGAAGCTGGGCCTCGATCTCGCCTGGAAGCAGCGGCTCCTCTGGGTCGAGGCGAAGCGCTACAAGAAGGACAAGGCTCCGCCCGACGAGGTGGAGAAGGACCTCGCCGCGCTGCACGCGATGGAGACGCGCGCCGCGGAGTGGGCCGGCTTCGAGCGGCGCTTCGGCGCCACCCCCGAAGCGCTGTACGCGCTGGCGGCGCGCAACGTCGTCATCAACGCCTTCGTCGAAGAGCGCATCACCGCCCGCATCAAGATCTCGCCGGAGGACGTTCTGTCCTACTACGAAGCCCATCGTGCCGAGCTCCCCGGCACGTTCGAGGACGAACAGGACGCCATCCACGCCACCCTCGCGCGCTTCGAGAAGGAGCGCCGCCTGGCGGAGTGGATCACCGCGCTGGCCAAGAAACACAAAGTGAGGATGATCGGCGACGTGCCCGCGACGCCGTAGCCGGGAGGACCATGTCGGCCGAAGGATCGAACCGGGCCATCTACTCCGCGCTTGCCGCCAACCTCGGCATCGCCGTCGGCAAGTTCGTGGCCGCCTATTTCTCCGGCTCCACCGCGACGCTCGCCGAGGCCGCCCATTCGCTCGCCGACAGCATGAACCAGGTCTTCCTGCTCGTGGGCATCCGCGCCTCGCGCCGCCCCGACGACGAGAAGCACCCGTTCGGCTACGGCAAGGCCCGTTACTTCTGGTCGTTCGTGGTGGCCATGACCATCTTCAGCGTCGGCGCCACGTTCAGCATCTACGAGGGGCTGCACAAGGTCTTCGCCGCGCCGCACGGCCCCGCCGGCAACCCCCTGTGGAGCTACGTGGTGCTGGGCGGCGCCGCGTTCCTCGAGGCGTTCAGCTTCAGCGTGGCGTTCCGCGAATTCGCCAAGGCGCGCGCCGGGCGCTCGCTCCGCCGCATGATCGACGACGCGCGCGACCCGGTGCTGCTGACCGTGCTCTTCGAGGACACCGCCGCGCTGTTCGGCCTCGTCGTCGCCCTGGCCGGCGTCGGGCTCACCCACGTCACCGGCCGGCCCGTGTTCGACGGCGTGGCGTCGATCGTCGTCGGCCTGGCGCTGCTGGGCGTCGCCTACTTCCTCGCCGCCGAGACGCGCGCCCTGCTGCTGGGCGAAGCCGCCACGCTGGAGGACCAGGAGAAGATCCGCGCCGCCGTGGAGAGCCACCCCAGCGTGGAGAAGATCGTCTCGCTGCGCACGGCGCACTTCGGCGCCGACCAGCTGCTGGTGGCGCTGGAAGTGGACTTCGCCGACGACCTCACGCTCGCCGCCGTGGAGAACGCGGTCAACGCCCTGGAGGACGAGATCCACAAGGTGCTGCCCATCGCCCGCAAGATCTACATCGAGGCGCGCCGCCGCGCCGGGACCGGAGACGTGGCGCTCGCCTATGCGGGCGCCGAGCGCCCCGCCGACACCGACACCGGCGAGCACGTCTAGGCCACGGCGAACGGACGGACGGACGGACGAGGGAGCGGCGCCCTAGTGAAAGTCCTGGTCATCAATTGCGGCTCGTCGTCGGTGAAGTACGACCTGCTGTCGACCGCCGACGGCGCGCGGCGCGTCGGGGGCGCAGTCACGCGCGTGGGCTCCGCGCCGGCGCATCACCAGTGGAGCGACGGCGCCGCGTCGTTCGATGGCGACGTCGCCTGCCCCACGTACGCCCGCGCCCTCGAGCTCGTCGAGGAGGTCGTCTGGCGTGCGCTCGGCGACCCGGCGACGTTCACGGCGCGCGGCGCCGGCGGGCTCGAAGCCGTCGGCCACCGCGTGGTGCACGGCGGCGAGGCCTTCACGCGCCCGACGCTCCTCGACGACGCCGCGGTGGCGGCCATCCGCGGCTGCATTCCGCTGGCGCCGCTGCACAACCCGGCCAACGTCGAGGGCATCGAGCGCGCACGCCAGCTCTTCCCCGGCGTGCCGCACGTCGCGGTGTTCGACACCAGCTTCCATCAGACCATGCCGCCCGAGGCGTACCTCTACGGGCTCCCCTACGAGATGTACGAGAAGCATCGCGTGCGGCGCTACGGCTTCCACGGTCCCAGCCACGCCTACGTCGCCGGTGAGGCGGCGCGCCTGCTTGAGCGCCCGCTCGAGGCGCTGCGCCTGGTCACCTGCCACCTCGGCAACGGGTCGAGCCTCTGCGCCGTCGACGGCGGCCGCAGCGTCGACACGTCGATGGGGTTCACGCCGCTCGAGGGCCTGCTCATGGGAACGCGCTGCGGCGACCTCGATCCCGCCATCGTCCCGTACCTGTGCCGCACGCTGGGCAAGACGCCCGACGAGCTGGACGCCCTTATGAACCGCGAGAGCGGCCTATTGGGCGTGTCGGGCCGCTCGCGCGACATGCGCGACCTCCTGGGGCGCGCCGCCGCCGGCGACGCGCGGGCCGCGCTGGCCGTGACCATCTACGCGCGCCGCGTGGCGCGTTACGCCAGCGCCTACGCCGCCGTGCTCGGAGGGGTCGACGGCATCGTCTTCACGGCGGGCATCGGGGAGAACAGCCCCGAGGTGCGCGCGCGCGTGCTCGCTCCGCTCGCCTTCCTGGGCGTGGAGGTCGACGTCGCCGCCAACGACGCCGCCCGCGGCGTGGCCCGGCGCATCACCACGCTACGCTCGCCCGTGGCGGCGCTCGCCATCCCCACCAACGAGTCGCTGCAGATCGCCCGCGACTGCGAGCGGCTGCTCGCCGGCGGCGGCGCGGGCGGTGGCCTCCGCGCGGGCGCCGGCGGCGGCGGCAACGGCGTCGGCGGCGGCGCTGGTGGCTCGGCGGCATGATCCGTCCCGCGCGCCCGGAAGACCTCGACGCCGTCGTCGCCATCGAGCGCCGCAGCTACCGCGCCCCGTGGTCGCGTGAAGCGTTCGAGCGCGACCTTCGCAAGCCGCTCTCCGCGCTGGAGGTGGTCGTCGCCGGCGACCCCGAGCGCGTCGTCGCCTACGTCTCCTACTGGGTCGTCGTCGACGAGCTTCACATCCTGAACCTCGCCGTGGACCCCGAGGCCCGCCGCCGCGGCCACGCCACGGCCTTGCTCGACCACGTCCTCTCCCTCGCGCGCGCCAAGTCCCTCGCCCACCTCCTTCTGGAGGTGCGTCCCACCAATGCGCCGGCCGTCGCTCTCTACCGCCGCTTCGGCTTCGAGGAGGTGGGCGTGCGGCCGCACTACTACGCCGCCACGCCGGGCCCCGACCCGGCCGGCCCCGAGGACGCGCTCCTCATGACACGCAAGGTGTAGTGGCGGCGGCCACGTCGCCGCGCGGGGCCGGGCTACAGCTGGTATTCCTCGACGGTGACGGCGGAGCCGCCCCAGCCGCTCACCCGCATCGTCAGCACGCGCCCGAGCGCGGCGTCGTAGGCGAGGCCGGTCGTCTCGTACGCGCCCACGTCCTCGATGGTGAGCACCACGTGGCCGTCCTGGTCGTCGAACGCCTGCAGTCCGTCGTCCGTCAGCGCCAGGACGAGCCCGCGGTCCGGCGCATAGGCCACGCCCTGCACGTGCTCGACCCCATTCGGCATCGGCACCTCGCGCAGCAGCGTGCGCTCGCTGCCCGTGCCGCTCCAGAACATCATGGTGGACCCGGGAGGCGGCTCGCACTCCATCGTGACGACGACGTCTCCGTCGCCGCCGCCCAGGTCGCCGCCGCCGCCGTCGGCGAAGGCCGGCGACCCGTCGCCAAGGGCGTCCATGCCCGTCACCGGCGTCGTCGCGCCGGTCGTGAGGTCGACGATGGCATTGTTGAACGTGCCGTCGCTGACGAAGACGCGTCCGCCGCTCAGCGCGCCGACGCTGGTCGCGTACGACCCCGCGCCGCCGCTGTTCAGGGTGTCACGCACGGCGCCCGTCGTGCGGCCCACGATGGTCAATGTGCCGCTCCAGTCGCTCAGGATGAGGTCGCCCGTCTCCGGGTCGACGGCCACGTCCGTCGCGCTCAGCGCGCCGTCGATGCGCGTCGTCGAGACCGCGTCCCCCACGCGCGCCGACGGGTTCGTTGCGAAGCACCCCGCCGCCAGCGTCCCCAGCCCCAACGCACCCCAGATCCAAACCGTGGTCTTCATCGGATCCCTCCTTGATGCGCCGCCATTCTAGCACGTGCCGTGCCGCCCACCCTCGGCCGGCCGCCGCACGTGATCTCGCACCCTTGAGTGGCCGGCCCCCGCCCGGACCATGAACCGAATGTCAGGCTTTCGACGTCGCCCGGAAACGGTCGGCGATAGAACGGGAAATGATCGGCGTCCACGGCGTCGCCGCGAAGGGGGACCTCGGCGACGCCGCTTGCCGGCCGCGGCGTTCATGAAGCCCCTGCCGCCGCCGGTCTGCCCTCCGGCGACCAGGACTGCGGGCCGCGCTGCGGAAGGTCAAGACGGCAATACTCGCTAGAATACTTCACTTTGATGTCGACATTGATCGTGTAATTGGCTGGCGACTCCGCTGGAGAGCCGCGGCGCCTCGTTCGCCAGCGCCCCCTGGACTGTGGCGTCGGCGAGGCCGAACCATGGTGGCCGGCGACGTGATCGGGCCGTAGCTGGTGGCAGAGCGGACAGCGCGGCAGCGGCGCGGACGAGGTCGCGCGGCGCCGACACCCACGTGGGCGGGCAGCCGAGGTTGCGCAAGGCGTAGAACGCGCCTGCGCCGGCATCGACGGACGAGCCGCCCTGACAAGGGCGATCCCGCCGCCGTGGCTGTGGGGTTGTGGGCAACGCGCGGCGCGAGCGGAGCCCGGCGCAGCCGGGCGAGCGAGCGAGACCGCGCGTTGTCCAAGCGACGGTAAAGCGACGGTGGGCGACCGGCGGGCGCGGCGAAGGCGCCGGTAGAAGGTCGTCCACCGACGCGCCAAACCCACAGCCTCCCGTCAGCGCCAACACCCACGTGGGCATTCCCCGGAGGCTGTGGGTTTGCCGCGGCCGTGGACGACCGCGAAGCGACAGGGTCGGTGCTGGGCGGTCGCCCACGGCCGCTTGGACAACGTGCAGCCCGCTCGCTACGCCTGGCTGCGCCAGGCTTCGCTCGCGCTGCACGTTGCCCACAACCCCACAGCCACGGCGGCGGGATCGCTCGTTTCCAGATCAGATCCGGATGGGTGCTGACGGCGCC
>DASYRF010000167.1:0-25430 GCA_036004705.1 Myxococcota bacterium | reverse complement strand
CGCGGCACCAGCAACCTGCGCGTTTGCGACGGCAGCGTCTTCCCCGCGTGCACCGGGGTGAACCCGCAGTGGACCATCATGGCGCTGGCGCACCACTGCGCGACCGGGATGATTTGACAGGCTTCCGCCCCGCCGGTAAGTTGGGGGAACCGCGCTGGATGGATGGGTCGCAAGTCGCCCGGGGGTGTGCCCGCGGCTTCGGCGTCCCTCACGAACCTGGGAGCCGGACGTCATGAAGAACTTGCTTCGTTTGGAGCTGAGCGCGGCCGCCGCGCTCTTGGCCGTGGGTGCGCTCGCCGGCAGCGGCTGCGGGCCGCACAACGACGCCACCGACTCGGGCGGCGGGCCGGCGATGTGCGGCAACGGCATGGTGGAGACGGGCGAGGACTGCGACCCGCCGGTGTCCGGGATGTGCACGACCATGTGCACGTTCTTCCCGGTGTGCGGCAACGGGCGCGTGGAGGTCGGCGAAGAGTGCGACCCGCCCGACGGCATGACGTGCAACGGGATGTGCCACACGGTGACGGTGGTGAGCCCGAACCTCGGCGCGCCGTGCACGACGAACGAAGACTGCAACGCGGGCGGACTGGCGGCGCAGTGCCAGACCGAGGCCAACGGCTTCCCCGGCGGACTGTGCATCGGCCTCGGCTGCGCCACCGACTCCGACTGCGCCGCGCCGACCTGCGGCGCGAACGGCCTGTGCCCGGACGCCGTGACGACCTGTACGAGCGCGGCCGACTGCCCGACGTCGACGTGCGTCGGGTTCACGGACGGCACGACCGCGTGCTACCCCGACTGCACGCCGTCGCCGACGTCGGTCGGCTGCCGTCCCGACATGACCACCATGGTTGCGTACGGCTGCTTCCCGCTGGGAACGTTCGACCCCACCGCCGGCGCGTGCCTTCCCGGCTGCGTGGACGATGCCGGCTGCATCACCGGCTTCTCCTGCGAGACCACGACGCACGTCTGCTACCCGAATCACCCCGCCGCCGCCGCCGCGCCCGGCGACACCTGCACCGTGGCGGGCGGCACCTGCTCGGACAACCCGCTCGTGACGTGCGCCGGCGACCCCGACTGCTCCGGCACGTGCAACCGCCCCGCGGGCACGTGCACGGGCGATCCGCTCATGGGCTGCACGGCGGACACCGACTGCGCCGCGACGTGCAACCTCACGTTCGGTACGTGCGCCTTCGACGGCGCTGCATGCACCAGCCTACCCGGGAGCTGTGGCGTCCACGCCTGCGACACGATCGCCGGCACCTGCATGGGGACCACCACGGTCGCCTGCACGACAGACGCCGACTGCGAGGTCTGCAACCTGACGTTCGGTGGTTGCTCCGGCTCGCCCGCCACGATCTGCATGACGGACGCGATGTGCCAGGTCTGCAACTACCCGCTCGGCGCCTGTACGGACGATGCGTCGAGCTGCGCGGTCGACGGCGACTGCCTCGACACGTGCAACCTGTCGGCCGGCGGTTGCGCCGTGACTGCCGCCGCCTGCACGACGGACGCCGACTGCATCCCGGGCATCGGCGACCCGTGCGCCACTGACGACGACTGCCCCGAGTTCGCCCGCTGCCGCCTATCGACGGCCTTCCCCGGGGGCTTCTGCACCATCTATTACTGCGGCAGCTTCCCCGGCCTGCCCCAGTTCGACTGTCCCGCCGGCTCGGTGTGCCCCGCCGCGGAAGACTTCAACGGCGGCACCCTGAACTTCTGCGTGCCCGAGTGCACGATGAACACGAGCGACCCCTCCGGCGAATGCGACGCCAACCGCGGCGACGACAACAACTACATCTGCCACGAGCGCGTTCCCGACGGCAGCGCCACCGGCCTGTCGGACTTCTTCGACACGGACGCGGTGCCCGGCTTCTGCAGCGCCTGCGTGGGCTACTGGGCCGACGACCAGTTCTGCCCCATGCCCTAGGACGTCCCACCAGGCCGATTCAGACCGCAGCCACGCACCCTACTGAGGCGATGCTCACCCTCACAGGAAGCCGTGCCCCCCTAGACGGACGAGAAGCCCACGTGGCGATTGTCCTGGCTCGGCGTCTGCCACAGATGACTGCCATTGGAAGGCGCTGACCTGCCTCGTTCAAGTCGGCCACCGACAACCCGAACACGTCGCTGGCCAGTGCGCCGGTCAGCGTGCCATCCTCCACCGCGTCGAAGGTTGGTCCAACACCACCGAAATAGAGGTATGCCGCGCCTGCATTTAGGGCGGTGGCATCGTTCAGTGGCGCGCCCACCACGACGTCCGCGAGAGCGTCGCCGTTCACGTCTCCCGCCGCGCTGGCCGACGTGCCAAAGTGGTCGCCGGCCGCCATGCCCGTCATCGTTCCGTCGGCAACCACGTCGAACGGCCCCGGGCCGCCGAGATACACGTACGCTCCGCCACGATCATCCGTGGCGGCCATTCCCGCGTCGAAGTACAGCGCCCCGACGATGACGTCTTCGTAGCCGTCCCCGTTGACGTCACCCGCGCCGACAACGGCGCCGAACCGATCCCCGGCGGCCTCTCCGGTGATGGTTGCATCGGGCGTGGCACCAAGGCTGCCCGGCCCGCCGAAATAGACGTAGGCACGCCCACGGTCGTCGCCGGACCCCATGCCCGCATCATTCGTTTGCGCGCCGACAAGGAGGTCGCCATATCCATCTCCGTTCGCATCGGCGCTACCGACGTGAGCCCCAAACAGATCGCCCGCAGCCTCGGCCGTTAGCGTCGCGTCGACTGCTGGGTCGAATGTCGGACCGGCACCACCGAGATACAGGTACGCCCGACCGGCGTCCGTGCCACCGGCATCATTGAGCGGCGCCCCCACGACGACGTCCGCGTAGCCGTCGCCGTTCACGTCTCCTGCGCCGGAAGCGGGGGCTCCGAACTGGTCGCCGACGGCTTCGCCTATCAGAGTACCGTCGGGTGACGGATCGAAGCTTGCACCGGCCCCACCGAAGAAAACGTAAGCCGCCCCACGCTCGTCCGTCGCGCTACCTCCGGCGTCATTTCTGGGCGCCCCGACAACCACATCATCAAAGCCATCGCCGTTGACATCGCCCGCAGCCGCGACCGCCCAGCCGAGGGAGTCGCCGGCCGCCTCACCGTTGAATGTGCCGTCGGGCGCTGCGTCAAGGCTTAGCCCTGGCGCGCCAAAGTAGACGTAGGCGCCGCCACGGTTGTCCGTAGAGGCCATTCCGGCATCGTTTTGTATGGCGCCAACGATCAAGTCCGCACAACCATCTGCGTTGAGATCGCCTGCATACGCCAACTGGTAGCCGAACAGGTCGCCACTTAGGCCGACGAGAGACGCATCCGGAGACGTATCGAGACCGCTGCCTGGGCCTCCGAAGAAGAGGGACACGGTCCCCACGTTCGAACCCACCGCCCCGGACGGCGCCCCGACAACGACGTCAGCGTAGCCGTCTCCGTTGACGTCGTGATCGTTGCGTCCGACGTTCACCCACCATGTCGGCGACCAGGCGGAGCACGCGCTGCCGGCGCAGGCGCGCACGCGCCAGTAGTAGCGGGCGCCTACGGGCGCCACGACCGAGACGACGAGGTCTGACGCCGGTTGGTGGTTCGTAAAGCTAGTCATGGCCGTAGCGGTTAACGCAGGACTGAACGCGGGGTCGGTGCCGTAGTCGATCTCGTAGCTGATCGTGGCGCCGCCGGTGACGGTGGAGGGCTCCCAGACGAAGGTGGGGCGCAGCGAGTCGGGCACGAAGATGGAGCCGAGGTACGAGTTGTTCATCGGCTTGCGCGGCGCCGGTGCGGTCGGCGGGCCGTCGCAGGCGGTCGTGTCGAAGCCGCAGGCGACCGTGCACGCGAGTGTGCCGCCGGAGAACATGCCGGCGTCCAGGCACGTCAGGCCGCCGAGGTTCCCTCCGTCGCACGACTCGCCGGCGTCGATCGTCCCGTCGCCGCAGGTCGCGAGCACGCACATCGTCGCGTCGAACGTGCAGTCCGTCGCGCAGCCGAGCGTTCCGCTGACGAAGCCGCCCGTCACGGTCGTGCAGTCGGCGCCGTTCAGGTCGGAGCCGTCGCAGTCCTCGCCGACGTCGATCGCGCCGTTGCCGCAGGGGTTGCCCATGCACGCGCTCGTGTCGAACGTGCAATCCGCGGCGCACGCGAGCGTCCCGCCCGAAAAACCCAGGTCTGTGCAGAGCGCACCGCCGAGGTCCACCCCCTCGCAGTCCTCGCCGAGGTCGCGGACGCCGTTCCCGCAGGGATTCCCCGTACACGCGGCCGTGTCGAACGTGCAGTTCGCGGCACACGCCAGCGTGCCGCCGGTGTAGCCGAGGTCCGTGCACGCGAGCCCGCCCACGTTGGCGCCGTCGCAGTCCTCGCCGGCCTCGATCGACCCGTCGCCGCACCCGCCCAGCGGCAGGAGCGTCACGTCCACGTTCACCACGTGCCGGACGTCGAAGTTCGTCGTGACGGACCCCGCCAGGAGGTCCATGCCGCCGCCCTCGGCGAACACGTCCAGGACCAGCTCGTCGCCGTCGTCGAGGCCGCCCGTCACGCGGTAGGCGAAATCGGTGGGCAGATTGATGGTGCCCATCGTGGCCGGGTAGCGCGTCGTGTGGCTCTCGCCGAGCCGTGTGGCCGTGACCTCGACCCGCAACGACTCGATGGGCGTTGCGAGCCCCGAGCTGTCGCCCAGCACGTGCACCCAGAGGATGCCCTTCTGCGAGCAGCTCGCGCCCGCGCTCAGGACCAGCACGCACGCGGCGGCACGGAAGGCGCGCGACGCGAAATGGCGGACCGAGGCGCAACGACGGACTGAGGCAACCTTCATTCAGACCCCCTTCCGGGATGACTTGGACTTCTGGGACGCGGGAAGCGGCGCGGCCGGGCCCGCCAGCGCGAACGCGGTGGCCCAATCGTGGAAGAACAGGCGGACCCCGCGCAGCAACCCGGGGCGGCGGCGCGCGACGTCCGTCTCCGTGGCCTGGCCTCCCTTGGCAAGGTGCGCGCGCAGCGCCGCGACCACGGACGAGAAGCTCCAGCGCGCGGGCGGAACGGGCCCGTGAAACGCCTCGTAGATGCGCGGGTCGACGTGGTGCTCGATGCGCAGGTGGCGCTCGAGATCGTTGGGCCGCTCGCCGCAGTGGGCGCACGTTCCCGCGGGAACGGGGCCGCGCGGGACCGGATGGGCCGGGCCCGCGGGCCGCGGCGCAGCCCGATACGCGGGACCCGCGCGGCGCGGGCGGCGCGCGTCGTTCGGCGGGCGGCCCGGCGCCGGAGGCGGCACCCCCGCCGCGCGCAGCGCCTTCTCCCAGCCCCCGAAGAGCGCGCGCGCCACTTTCCAGAGGTACCGGTTGTCCGTCGAGACCAGCGAGTCGCCGCTCTCGTACCGGGCGCGCAGCCTGGCGACCAGCCGCTTCTCCGGGTCGGGCAGTCGCGGGCGGCCCGGACCTCGGCGAGATCCTGCTCTCACTCGCGGCACAATGGCCTTGGGCGCGCACGTCGCGGCGCGGGTCCGGCGTGGCGATCGAGGACGCTTCATGACGCTATGGCAAGAGGTACGCTTCGGTGCGCCGCCCGTCAACGAAAGAAACGCCGCTGGCGCGGCGAGAGGGTCTCCAGACCCCAGCCGCGGCTCCGACCGGGTCTACTGTCACCAAAAAAGGTGGAGCATTCCCAAAGGTGGGATTCTGGCCCTTCCGCTCGACCAAAATCCACTAGGAGCACATCCGCGAGGTAGAGCGTTTTGTCGCAACTTTGGGAAAATGCCTCGGCATGACACATGCAGACGGACCGGTGCATGGACGCCGCACCTCACCGGCCCCTGCCTCCCCCAGACGACCAAGACGACGGATCCGTGACCGAGGCATTCCGTTCGGACCGAGTGGCGCCGACCACGTCGTACGACGGCGCTCCAGCCGGCCGGATCCCGTCGCGTCACCCCGGTAAGTGGCTGTCGGCGCAGCGGAAGCGCCTCGGACCAGACCGACCGTGGCCACTCCACCGGTGGCGAGACGCCCCGGTCAGTCTGGTCGGAGCCGCGCGGCCGACCCGGCGCACCACTCGTCAGAGTGACCGAACGGGCTCGGCGCCGCCGGAGTGCCTCCCGTCACCCTGGTCGGCAACGCTCGGCTCGGCCCGAGTACCTCCGCCACGAATCTGGCCGCTAGGGCGTCACGGCGCGAGCAACCTCAGTTACATCCCGCACTCGCAACCCAACGAACCGCATTCAGTCTTGGACAACCCAACCCCACGAAGGAGAAGAACAATAAGGAAGTACCGTCCGAGTGCCGCCACCTCGGTCCGCGTTGACTACGGCGTGGAGACGCACCGTCCGGCGGTTGCTCGGGCGATGCGCAACGCAGAGCAGGGGGCGCGTCGCGTCACGCCTCCCGACCGAGGCGCGCGATGAGCGAGGGACGGCCGTTGGCGCACCGGCTCGAGTTCTACACCTGCACTGGCGACCGCTTCTGCATCGGGTGCTTCGTGGAGGAGACGCCGAAAGACGCGGAAGCCGGGTCCGCTGCCGAGCCCTCGCGCACCGTCGAGGCACCGAGGCCGGATGTAGGCCCGCGCACGCCGACAATCGCGCCGGCGGCGCCAGCCAGCGGCCCGCTCGCTCGGACCGACTTGCGAACGGCTCGTGCGCTCTTCGGCGCGCGGTGGAGCCAGGACGAACTGGAGCCGGGCCGCAAGGTGGAACTGTCCGCGACGGCCGACGGCTTCGAGGAGGGCGCGCTGGCCACGTTCACGATCACGCGCCGGGGCGAGAGCGCGCCGCTCGACGAGGTCGAGGCAACGATTCGCGCCGGCGAAGCGCGCGTCACCT
This sequence comes from Myxococcota bacterium, assembly GCA_036004705.1. Taxonomy (GTDB): domain Bacteria; phylum Myxococcota_A; class Polyangia; order DASYRF01; family DASYRF01; genus DASYRF01. Next base: position 18,636 of record DASYRF010000167.1, on the reverse strand, counting down.
GGACGCCCGTTGAGGCTGCAGGAGGACCAGGCCACGGGGTCGAGCTGGAGTTCGAGGTCTCCGCGGAAGGGCTCGCGTCGCGCGCCGCCGCCGTGCCGCTGGTCGAGCGGAGCCACGTTCTCGCGCAGGTGCTCGTGGACCACGGCGGCCGGCCGTACGCGGACGAGGAGTTCGTCGTCCAAGACGCCGGCGGCCGCGAGGTCGCCCGCGGTCGGACGGACCTCACGGGCTGGTTGGCGCTGCCGGTCCCGGGCGGGGGTCCGTTCTCCCTGCGGATCGTCGACGCGAACTCACAGGTCCGAGTGGAGGATCCGGCGCACGCAAGCCAACCTGCGCTCGACGTGCCCACGGATCCGGGGGACAGCACCGATCACACGCTTCCGCGCTCGCAGGTGTCGAGCACGTCGGCCGAGGAATTCATTCCGGACGACGACGAGGCCGAAGGAGAGGAGCCGCGGCCATGATGACGTCTCTCGCATGGTTGCCCCATGACGAGCCCGGTAAGCCGGCGGGATGCGTCGACGGGGACGGTCACAGCGTAGTGTTCTGCGGTCGCAAGCAGGCCGTGGGAGTGCCTGTGATCCTTTGGAACGAGGCCAGCCGCTACCCGATGCCGAACATGAGCCGTGCCGGCGCGTGGCAGAAGGACGGGCATTTCGTTTCGCCCTCGCTGAGCTTCTACGTTCCGCAGCGCGAGAAATCGAGCTGGGACCCTTTCCAGTTCTCGGACGAGTGGGCGCCGGGCGCCAAGAACTTCCTGCTGAAAGGCGCGCCACCGGATCCCTACCCGTGCGAGCGTCGCGTGCGCTACCTCAACACGCCGCCCAGCGGCGAGCGCCGGTGGGTCTACGACACCGAGTGGCTGTGCGACCATGCGGCCTACGAGGAGACGGTGGCCGCCCTCCGCGCCAAGGTGCGCCAGTTCCTGATCCACCACGACGTCTCGTGGGATTCGCGCGGGTGCTACAGCACCCTGCAGTCACAGCGCAGTCTCGCCGTCCAGTTCATGCTGGACTACGACGGCACCATCTACCAGGCGTGCGACATGGCGCACTTTTGCTGGCACGTGGGCGAGGTGAGCAAGGTCGCGATCGGGGTCGAGGTCAACCATGTCTGCAACCTCGTGGACTGTCACATCGTGCGCGACGGCAAGCTCGAGCCGTTCCCGCGGGAGCTGGTGATCGACGACAAGGGCAAGGCGCGCGCGCTCTACGACGCAAGCCAGCCGGAGAACGCACGGTGCGCGGCGGCGATCGTCGACTGGCTGAAGAAGCGCGGCGTCGAGCCGCATGACCTGGAAGACGGAAGGGTGTACTACCCTGTGCGCGTGCATCGCCGAGCGCGGCCTAAGGGTCCGGGGCGCGACTTCAGCACCGCGGGCCTCATCTGGGGGCAAGCTCAATCGGGCGCGCTGCACTACGAGGGCTTGATGCTGGACTTCACGCCGGAGCAGCACCAGGCGATCCGCGCGCTCGCTCGCGGCGTGGTGGCCGCGGTGGGCGTGCGGCCGGCGGTGATCGGTCTGCCGGACAACCCGTACCTCTTCAACTTCCTGCACGGGCACGGCACGGCGAAGGGCCTCAAGGCGCGCGGCAAGTTCCGCGGCGTGCTGGGTCACGTTCACGTCTCAGCCAAGGGCAAGTTCGACCCCAACTGGGGGATGCGGTGGCGCGACATCGCCGCCGATCTGTCGGGGGCGGCCGTGGCGCTCCCGCCGCCGCCGCCGAAGACCGCGCCGATGGCGGTCACCGCCAAGCACGCGACGGTCGTGGCGCGCCTGGTTCGCACGATCGCCGGCACGGCGACGCCGGAAGCACTCGAGGCGCTGCGAAAGGAAGCGCCGCGCGTCGGGCCGGAAGAGACGCTTGGTGACGCGACTCTACGGGACGACGCGCGCGCGCAGGCCGAAGCGATGATACGGACGGTGCAGTCCGCTCTTCTGCTGTTGCACGAGCGCGGGCTGGTCACGGCGCGGCCCGACGAGGTCACCGGCGTCGTCGACGCGAGCACGCTCGATGCGCTGGAGGAGTTCTGCACGGTGTACGACTTCCCGTACAAGGGCGTCCTGACCGGACCCCTGCGTGAGTACCTGCTCTCCGTTCTGCGGCAGGAGGGCATGCTGCCCGAGGCGCCCACGGCATGAGGACGTACGTGCTGTTGGCCGCTCTGGCCACGGCCGGCGTGCCGACGACGGGGTGTTCAGGCTCCGGTGCTGCGCCGGCCCCTGACGCGAGCACTTCGATCGGAACGCACGACCACGCTCGCCGCGACGCGGTGACGGCAGATCAGTCTGCGACGAGCGTGCCGCGGCTCGAAGCCGAGACAGCCTCGGCGACGACGTTGCGGACTTGGGGTTCCGCGCTTCCGCCTCTGGCTCCGCCGCCCGCGCCGTGGCGCCCGAGCGAGCCGGCCGAACGGCGCATCGACCGACGCGCCCACGTCATCGTGGACGGCGCTTCGCTCGGCACTGTCGAGGAGCTGGGTTCCTTCGTGGGCTACGAGCATTTGGCGGCGGAAGTGGAGGCCGGCTCCCCATGGGCGTTCGTCTGGAAGCCACCCACCACCACGCACTTTCCGCTCGAAGTGCCGGGGGTCGGCCGCCTCGCGCGCGTCGTCGGAGAAGACAACCTGGAGCCAGGCGACTGCGGCTACAAGGGCAAGGCCACGCCGGAGTGCGAGGTCGCAAGCCCGGGCGACTACGCCCGGCCGGTGACGCTCACGCTCGCCGGCCGTACGATCCTCGGCGGACACATGGGCGAGGACGAAGTGGATCTCGCGATCCACGCCGTCTACTTGTCGCGCTTCCTCGACCTTGTGACGCTCTACCAGGACGCCGCCGACGGGGAAACGGGACTCGTGATCGTCTCGCTTCCCGCGGACGCCCCGCTTTCCCCGCTGCGCGCCTTACTCGACGGGGAGGAGGCCTTGACCGTCGCGCGCGCAAGGGCCTTCGTGGCCGCGGGCTTCAGTTCCCGCGAAGTTGCCTCGGCGCTCAACACGCGCGGCTACGGCCTCTACAAAGCGAAGGACTTCGCAGGTGCCCGCGCGTGGTTCGAGCGCGCGATCTCGGTGGACGCGGAGTACGCGCAAGCGCTGTACAACGCCGCCTGCGCCGCGAGCCTTGCGAAGGACACGAGCAGTGCGCTCGGGCACCTTCGCTCGCTTCGGGCGTTGCCCTACCCAGGGGGAGAGCCCTACTTGAAAAGAGCGCGAACGGACAAGGATCTGTCCGCCGTGCGAGCTATGCCCGAGGGTGCCGCACTCTTGAGCAAAGCGTCCCCCTAGACAGCGCCGGCCATCCCGCAAGCCCCACGGCAGCAGGCCCCCGCGTAGCTCAGGACGCGGGGAGCAGGAAGACTCCGTCTATCGTGGAGACCAGGACGTAGCCGGCGGACGGGCGCACGGAGACGATGCGCGGCGTGGGGAGGCCGCGGGCGGCGCCGATGAGCGCGTAGGCGGACGCGGCGGGGTCGAAGCGGACGAGGCCGGCGGTGGTGCCGATCCAGAGGGCATCGTCGGTCTCGAGCGCGCACGTCACGGCGGCGGAGTCGGCGGGGAGGCCGGACGGGGCGGGTGACGCAGGCAGCCAGCCGGGGTCGTGGTCGGCGAGATAGGGGCGGGGCTCCCGCGGAAGCGGCGGCGCGTCGGGCGGAAGCGTCGCGCGTGCGGCGGGCGTGGACCAGGGATCGTGGGCGAGGTCGACGCGGGCGCGGCCCTCGTAGCGCTGCAGCTCGTCGCCGGTCCAGCGGTGCCAGTGGGATTCGCCGAAGCGCCGCCAGGCGAACGCATCCACGAGCAGGCGGTCGCGGCCGGCGTGCACGAACGCGACGTGCGTGTACGGGGGGCGGCCTACGCCGGGCGCGGGGAGCGGGACGGGCTCATAGGCGACCGCGGCGCCGGGGGCGCTGGAGCGGCGGAAGGCGGCGAGGCCGAAGGCGGCGGCAAGGTAGACGTCGCGGCCGCGCACGGCGAGCGCCCGAACGCCCAGCGCAGCGCGACCGGGGTCGTCGCCGGCGCGCTGGCCGACGCCGTCCGCGGCGCGATCTGCAGCGCCCTTCGCGACACCGCCCGCTGCGCCCACCGCGGCGCCGTCCGCGGCGCGGTCCGCCGCAGCGCCGTCCGCCATGCCGTCTACGACGATCGAAACGACGGACTCGGGGCGGGCGTCGAGACCGATGTGCACCACGCGCGAGCGATGGATGAACTGACCGCGCCGTGCGATGGGCTGGAACGTGTCGGGGCCGCCGGCGACGGCCACGAAGGCGGCGTCGGCGGTGAAGGCGATCGCGCTGATTGGACGGGCGGCGCGGCCTTCGAGGCGCTCCGCGAGGGCGTCGCGCGGGGCGAAGGCGGCGCGGAAGTCGTCGAGGTTGGGGCGGCTGCCGACGGCGATCGCGTCGGGCTCGGGCGGATCGGCCGGCGCCGGCGGGGCGACGAGCGACTCGAGCCGGACGGCACGCTTCGACTGCACGACCCAGGGACGCTCCGCGGCGTCGACGACGACGTCGCAGGCTTCGGGGCCGGGCGGCTCGGCCTCGACGGGGGCGTCGGCGGCGACGGTCGCGCGGTGCAGCACGCCGCGCTGCTCGCCGGGCACGGCGCCCGCGGCGTAATAGACGGCGTCGCCCCAGACGACCGCACCGGCGGCGAAGGCGCCGCTGCCGTCCGGATACACCATCGAATCGGCGAGCGCCGGATCGGGGCCGCGCGGGAAGACGAGCAGCGCGCGCGCTAGGGCCTCGGGCGCCGGCGCGCCCGCGCCCTCGACGTCGGTGGCACGCCACAGGCCCGCCGCGGCGGCGATGAAGACCGCGCCCGCCGCGCCGGCGGCGCCGGCCGCGGCCGCGTGGGTCGCCTCGGCGGCGTGCGCGCGCGCGAGCCCCGGCAGCGCCACGCGCTCCCAGGACGGCTCCCCCGCGGGCAGGAACAAGAGGCCCGAGCCGCGCGTGGCGAGATAGACGCCGGAGCGCGCCGGCAGCGCGGCCGTGACCTGCGTGGGGAAGAAGGTGCGCACCGTGAGAACGGGATCGGGCAGCGGCGCCCAGTTGCGCAGCCCGGGCGTGCCGGCCAGGACGAACAGGCGGTCGCGCAGGCCGACCAGGCCGCCCGGACCGCCCCACAGCAAGCCGCCGTCGAGACGGAACCAGTCGCGCGCGTCACGCGCCGGCGCCAGGTCGGGCTCCAGCGCGCGCGCTCCGGTGCGGCCCGCGTAGTGCAGACGGCCCTCGTGGACGACGAGCGCACGGACGGGCGGATCGCACGGCAGCGCCCGCCAACCGGCGCCCGCATCAGCCGGGTCGAGCGCGAAGAGGCCAGCGGCGCCGCTCCCGACGAGAAACCGGCTGAAGAACGCCAGTGCGCTGCACGGCGAAGGCGGCGGCGGAAGCGCTACGGCGGGCGCGGCACCCGGCGCGCCGGCGCCAAGAAGCGCGGCGCCGGGGGTGAGGAGCGCCCAGCGGCGGCCGTCGTCGGCGACACCGACGTCCCCCGGCGCGGCGGCGCCAGCCGGCAGGTCGAGTGCGGCGGCCGCGCGCGCGGGCGCGGCGCGCGTTGCGCGCGCGGCACCGACGAGCCACACCGCCCCGCCCGCGTCCAGCAGCCGCCACGGCCCCGGGCCCGCGGCCGAGCGCAGGTCCTCCCAGCCGCGCGCGGGCGACCAGCGCGCCGGACCCGCGGGCGATTCGAGCACCAGCTCCCCGCCGCAAGCGGCGAGCGCGGTGACCCGGGCGAGGTCGAGGATGGACATAGCGGGGTCGAAGGGCGCCGCGCGGACGGGTCAGAGGTCCGAATGGTCGTCGTCGTGGGACAGAACGCTGCCAAAGCCGCCGGTCTCGGGCGGCCAGCCGGTCGACTTGCCCGTGGTGGCGCGCGCGACGATCTCGCCGAGGAACTTGGCGAACGCACCCCGCGCTCCCTTGCGCGCGCGCCGCACGTCGTCGCCCACGTCCTTCCAGGCGGCCACGTACGCGGCGATGAGGCCGCCGACGTGCAGCCGACCGTCGTGGCCGGCGCTCATCGCGCCGACGCGCTCGGCGAAGTGCGGCAGCGTCAGGGCCGCACGCAGGTCCGCGGGCCGCCGGGTGAGCGCGAGCGCCACCGCCGCATCGCCGTTGGCCGCGTCGGCCCCGGCGGCGCGCAGCACCGCGGAGCCTTCCGGATGTTCGGCGGCGATGGCCGCGGCCGTGGCCACCACGCGCATGCGCGCCGCGCTCTTGGGCGCGGTCCGCTTCAACACCGCGAGCAGCGCCGGCACGGCCGCTGCCCCGGCGCCCACCAGTGCCTCGCGCGCCTCGGCCGCGCGCACGAGATCCTCTCCGATGAGCACGTCCGCCAGCGTACGCATGTCGCTCACGTCCTTTCCGCGCGGCGCCGCAGCGACCGGCGAGGCCAGCGCCGCCGCCGTCACCGGCGCGCTGCCCGCCGCGGCCGCGCTGGCGCTGGCGCCCGTGCTCGCGCCCGCGGCCGCGCCCACGCTGACGCTCGCGCCGCCGCCCGGCCTCGGACTCACGACCGCGGCTGCGCCGGTGACGACGGTCCGCGGCGCCGTCGTGTCGGCGTGAACGGGGCGCACCGTCTCGCCGGACGTGGGTGTGCAGCCCCCCGCGCCGCGCGCAAGCGAGGCCAGGACCACCGCCGCCGTCGTCGCCGCCGCCATCGATGCCCCGCGCGCCACGCCGTGCATTGTAGCCTGCCCGGCGCCCTTGCGTGACGTTGACGGCCTGCGTGGTCGGCGTCGTAGTCGCGTTCGCGCCGGCGTGGATCGGTGCCCGGCGCCCTAAGTGACGTTGATGGCCTGTGTGGGATCGGGCTGGAGCCGATTCCCGGCGCGGTCGACGATGAAGACGTTCGCCGTGTAGTGGCCGGGCGGGAGCGACGCCGGAAACGTGACCGCGGCGCCCGAGTGCACGCGCAGGTATTGGCGGATTTGGTTGCCGGCGGAGTCGTTGCCGACGAGCTGCACGACCGTCTGCGCCACGCCCGAGCCGGTGTCGGCCGGCGCCGGCGTCAGCGTGAGCGAGGGCGTGCCGCCCGGGATCGCCGCCGCGGAGATGCCGACCGTGGGCGCGGTGTCGTCCAAGAGGAAGCCGGGGAACTCCTGCCGCACCTCGTTGCCGTAGTGATCCTCCATGCGGATGACGATACGGCCGTTCCCCTCGGTCAGGCCCATGTTCAGCGACTGGGCGCAGTCCCAGGCGTTGGCGAGCGTCGTGGAGCGCACCAACGAGTCGATGAGCTCCTCGGCGCCGCCGTCGGCCATCCAGAAGGCCTGCACGCGCGCGAGGTGCAGGCCCAGCTCCCCGAGCTTCACGTCGACGCTGAGGTTGGCGTTGAAGGCGATGGGGGCCGCGTCCGCCGCCGACACGCGGCGGATCTCCTGCTGCATCTGCGGGAGGTCCGGCGGCCAGGTCCAAGAGTCGCAGCGAACGCGCACGTCCGCCGGCGCGGCGATGGGCTCGCGCACGACCCAGATCGGAAGTTCCAGCTCCGCCACGTTGCCGACCGCGTCCTCCACGTGGACGATCACGCAGCCGCGGCCCTGGTGGCCGTCGGCGGCGCTCGCCGGGGCGGCGAACACGCCGCCGCCCTCGTCGGCGACGGCGCCGAGCGTGACGCTGCCGGCCCCCGCGTCGGCGCGGAACGTCAGCGTCACCCCGCCCGCCGTGACCGGCGCCTCCGCGACGACGCGGAAGCGCAGCCGCGTCGCCCCGCCGCTGTCCAGCAGCACGGCGGGGTCGGCGGCGCAGGTCACCTCGAAGAAGCGCGTCGGATCGGTGGGGCTCGCCGCCGTCAGCCGCACGACTCGCCACGGCGTAGGGCGATAGGCGCCGAGGTCGTGCAAGACCAACATCGGGATGGCCGCCGGATCGGGGCCCGGCGTCTGCAGCCGCAGCTCGCCCGCCCCCTGCGCCCAGCCGTCGGCGCCGCCGTGCACTGGATGCATCGCCGCGCGCCGCAGGTACGAGCCGCCCGGGAAGGCGGCGAGCTCGCGTTGCACCGCGTGCGCCGTGCCCACGACCCAGCGCGCGCGCATGGTGCCGGGCGAGACCGCCGCGGCGCAGCGGTCGTCCACGTATCCGAAAAGGTCGATCACCCCGCGCGTCGTGACCCGCGGCGCGAGTGGAATGATGCGCGGCGCGCGGTTCGCCGCGATGAACGCGAAGGTGGCCGCCGCCGAAGCCGTGCCGGCCTCGTCGCGCAAGACGAACGAGAAGGTCACCGGGCCGTCGGGCAGGGCGCGGGAGTCCACGGTCCAGCGCTTCGTCACCGTGCCGCCGGCGCCGAGCCACTCGCTCCAAACCTCCGCCGCGGCGTGCGCGGTCGGGGTGGTGGCCGTCACGACGAGCTGCGCGTTGGCGGTGTCGGCGCTGCCCGCGAGATCGAAACGCATCACGCCGCGCGCGACGCCGCCGGCGGCGAGCGCCTCGAAGCGCCCAGCCGTCTTGTCGTGCTCGGCGCCGCGCACCGTTATCGTCGGGGCGGCTCCGGCGGCCGCGTGCAGGCTGCCGGCGACAGCGGCTGCGCCCGGACGCGGGTTACGGACGACGGCGCCGTGGAACGTCTGCCGCGCGATGTTGCCGACGCGGTCCGTGACCATGATCTCCACGTCGACCGGGCCGTTCGACGCCGCCGACGTGTTCCAGAAGAACGTCTCGATCGCGCGCGCCGGGTAGCGGCCGTCGGCGGGGCTCGGCACCATCACGCGGCGGCCCGCCGAGTAGTCGTGCGGCGAGGCGTGGCGGCGCGCCACGACCTCGATGGCGGCGACGCCCGACACGTCGTCGTGGGTGTCGACCTCGACGCTGACGACGCCGACGAGGTTGACGCCGTTGGCGAGCGCGCCGGACACGCCGTCGCCGTTGACGTAGTGGACGGCGTCGATGGCCGGCGCCGCGCTGTCGATCGTGGCGCGGTAGGCGCGGTCGGGCGAAGGCGCGACGCCGGGGAGCTTGTCGTCGCGCATGTCCAGATAGGCGTGCGCGAAGTTGCGCACGCCGCCGCTGACGGCGCCCGCCGCCAGCGTGGCGCGGCCGATCTCCAGCGTGACCGATTCGCCGTCGCGTTGGCCGGCGGCCACGATCGTCGCGCGCTCGCCCATCCAGCAGTCGGCGCCGACGATGGTGCGCTGGTAGCTGTCGCGGTCGAGGGCCACCTCGGTGGAGTCAGTGAAGGTGGCCTGGAAATGACGCCCCTCATCCATGCCCTGGTTGAAGAGCACCCAGGCGCGCAGCTCGCCCGGCGGCACGAAGGAAGGCGCGTCATGCGCGCCGGCAGGGCGCCCGGCGGCGTCGCTCTCCAGCACGACGTGATCGCCGCCGCGCCAAACGTCGTGCGGCACGAAGCCCACCGAGCGCACGCGCGGCGTCGGCGCGACGTAGTAGGTCCAGGCGATGGCCGTCTGCGGCGCCGCCGCGAGGGTCGCGGTCCCGACCGGCACGACGTGCTCGGTCGGCACGCAGATCTGCACGAGGTCCACGCGCGTGCCGTAGTCGGGGATCTGCAGGAGCGTGTGGTTCGCCTGCGCCGCCTCGTAGTAGACCCACGAGGGCGTTCCCCCGCCGCCGCCGCCGCCGCCGCCGCCGCCGCCGCCCCCTCCCCCACCGCCCCCGCCCGCCGCGCGCCGGCGCGCGGTGGCCATCACGCGCCGCACCTGCGCCGGATTGCCGCCGTTGATGCGCAGCTCCACGTGCAGCACGCCGCGCATCGCGTCGTCCGTCGGCGCGAACGAGGCGAAGTAAGCGCTGGCGTGACGGACGTTCATCGAGCGGGCATAGTGCGCCGCGTTTCGCCCGTGCAGCTCGGCGGCCGAGCGCAGGCGCCGCGGCAGCGCGGCGTCGATCGTCCGCCCGTGCGCGAACGGATGCGGCGGGATGGTCCAATTGCGCATCGTCGCCGCCCGCACGACGTCGCCGCCGCCCGCCGTGTTGCTCCGCTTCAGGCTCACCGCCAGCTCGCCGGCCGCCGAGCCCGCGGTCGCGCCCGTGTAGCCCGGCAGCGGCAGCGGCGCGTCGTGCGCCATGTGGCCGTTCATCATCATCACCATCGAGAACTCGCGGAAGAACGGCCCGATGCCGCCCGCCGGCGAGCCGGGCGGACTGTTCACGCGCGGCACGTTCGCATAGGTCCAGCCGCTCATCCCCGCGGTGCTGCGCAGCCGGTTGACGTTGTAGAGCACCCACGCGCAACCGCGCCCGTACAGCACGTCGAGGCCCGGCCACGCCGAGAAGAGAAACAGGTTCTCCCAGTTGTTCTGCTCGAGGAAGCGGTGCTTCGGGCGGATCTCGCCGAACGCGTCGACGACGTTCTCGGTGTAGAAGCCCGAGCCCTCGTCGACGCTGCGGTCGCGGTCCCATTCGTCGTTGCTGTCGTGCTGGCCGGCGCGCAGGAAATAGGCACGGTGGTAGTTCAGGTGCATGTACTCGTGCGACAGGATGCCGCGCTGGTCGCGGCCCGCCTGCGCGGTGCTGCCCAGGCCGTTCGGATGTGGCGAGACCACCACGAGCGCGCGGCGGTTGCCCACGACGTCGTCGAAGTGCACGGGGTCGTCCTGCGCGTCGACCGTGCCCCACGCGTAGCCCGCCGAATCGTTCGGCAGACAGAAGGCCGTGATGGTGTCGAGGCCTGCCGTGACGTGATGGCCGCCGAAGTTGTCGGCGACCGTACGCAGATCGCCGCCCGCCGCCTCCGAGCGCGGAATGACGCGGTCCCAGAGGCTCGTGTCGGCGGCGTTGGAGTTGTAGTAGCGCGCGCGCGGCGCGGCGCCCACGGCGGGGTGGTCGTAGCGCGTCCCTACTATCACCCACGTGGCCACGGTCGTCGTCGCGGTGCGGCGCGCGTGCACCAGGGTGTAGTGGTCCATGTACGGCTGCACGGTCGTGCCGTCGTACCAGGCGCGCACGTGGACGAAGCCGTCGCCGGGCTCGGCGAAGAAGCCGAGCTTCTCCGGGTAGTGCCAGTCGTGCTCCAGCTCGACGGTACGATCCACGTCGGCACCTCCGGCGTGGTGGCGGACGCGGTAGCGCAGGCGGTGGCCGTCGGAGAGCGGCGCCGTGTCGGCGTCCACGTCGACAAAGTAGCCACGCGGCTTCATGCCGAAGCGCACGTTGGCGGCGTCGGACTCGTCGAACGCGGCGACGACCCGCCAGCCGCGCCCCGGGTCCATCAACGGCACCTCGCGGTCGTTCATCTCCAGCCACAGCGGACCGGCGGCGCCGCCGCCGCCGTACTGCGGCCGCCAGCAGACGACGACGCCGTCGAGCGTCGGATTGACCTCGACGCGGCACTCCGCGTTCCCCAGGATCGTGTGGCCTACCGCGGGCGCGGCCGCGCGCCGCAGCAGGCGCAGCAGGATGTTGCCGTCAGGCGGCAGCGCCAGCGGAAAGAAGCGCCCCAGGCGCGCGTCGGCGGGGACGGTGGAGCCAGGCGTCCCCGGCGCCACCATCGTGCCCGCTGCATGCCGGCCCGCCGCGCCGCCGTGCCCCTGGGAATCGAATATCTGCACCTCGGCGCCGCCGGCCGTGAGGTCGGTGCGGAAGATGCGATAGCGGCTCACGCCCGCAGGAATCTCCCAGTACAGGTATACCCACGCGTTGCTGCAAGAGACGGCTTCAAGGTCGGCCATTCACGCTCCCGTTCGGGCCGAGCATAGAGAGCAAGCCCCGTGCCCTGCAAGGCCCAGGCAATGACGCGGACTTGCACCGCGGCACTGAGGTCTGGGGACCCCGGCCCGCGACCCCCATGGAGCTCGGCGACCCCTTGACCCCGGGCCCCGGCGGGCGCTGGCAAGAAGGCCCTTCGTTCCCGAGGCATCGACCGGTGGCCGCCGCCGGCAGGCCCGGCGTCCCGAGGCGTCGACCGGGGGCCGGCGGGCTGCTAGCATCGGCCGGATGCGAACGGCGGTCAGGGCGGCGCTGGCGGCGGGTGCGCTGGCAGCGGCGGGATTCGGGCCGGGGAGCTGGACACACCGGCCCGACGAAGGGCCGGGGCCGGCGGCTGGCGCGGGGACGGGGGCGCCGGCCTCCGCGCCGGCGACGGCGCCGGCCGGTGGGCCGAGCTTCGAGGCGCTCCTCGACGGCGTCACGGTCGCCGACGCGGCGGCGCTGGCGCGGCGCGTGGCGCTGCACGAGGCGGGGGCGCCGGGGCCGGGGTCGGTCGTCGCCATCGAGATCGATCGCGTGCTGGTGGCGCCCGGGCCGTCGCCGCGCGTGGTGGTCGTGCGCGTGCCGGCGGACCTCTACATGGTGCCGTACGCGACGCGCGCCGGCGCGACGGGCAAGGACGACGCCCGCGCGCCCGTGGGGCCGCTGTTGACGGCGGGAACGCCCACGCACATCGCCCCGCCCGACTTCGCGGCGTCGATGACGTACACGCTGCCCGGCGCCAAGCCGGCGGTCGAGGTGGCGCTCGACTTCCCCACGGCCGACGCGGCGGCGGCGTTCCGCCGCGCGCACAGCGGCCACCTGCACGCCCAGCTGGTGGTGCGGATGAGCGGCGCCTGGCGCGCCACCGTGCTGGACCCGTACACGACGCGCACGACGATCGACGACCACGGCGCGGCGAAGACGACGCACGGCGACAAGCCGCGGCGCGACGACGTGGTCGGCGCGGCCTGCACGGTGCTGGGGCACCGACTCGTCGTCGCCGACGGGCCCGCCGCCGGCACGGTCGTCGAGGCCGCGCCCGCCTCGGAGAAGCCGCGCGTCGCGCTCCTGCGCCCGCCCGCCGACGGCGACCCCGGCGCGAGCGACGCGACGGACGCGCTCGCGGACGCCGCCGCCCCCGCTCCCGCCGCCGGCGCCGCGCGGCCCGGAGGCTTCGACGCCGCGTCGGCGACGCTGTTGACCAGCGGCACGTCGGCGGACTGGGACGACCGGACCGCCTGCCTGAACGCGCACGAGCGCGGCGACGCCGCGGGCGCCTTCGTGGCCTGCACGCGCGCCAAAGAGAAGAACCCGATCGACGCCGAGGTGGACGCCATCTTGAAGGCGCTGCCGCACGGCGTGCCCGCGGAGGCCGTGCGCGCCGCCGCCGCCAAGGTCGGCCTCGCGGTGCGCGCCTGCGGCCCCGCCGGCGGCGAGCCCGTGAAGGTGTCATTGCTCGTCTCGACCGACGGCGCCGTGCTCGACGCCGCCCCGCTCGGCGTGCACGCCAAGAGCGCCGTCGGCCGCTGCGTGGCCGCCGCCGCGCGCGCCATGGTGTTGCCCGGCTTCGCCGGCACCGCCCCGACGAAGCTCACGCATCTGTTCATCTGGTAGCGCGCGTCGGCGGACCGGAAACCGAGACCGAAGCCGGAGCCGGAGCCGGAACCGGCCGGAGGCGGACTAGACCGTGGGAAGGAGCGCGACGAGCTCGGCGGCGAGGGTGCGGACGGCGTCGGCCTTCGCTTGGTCGGCGAGGAAACGGGCGCGCTGGCGGAGGGCGGCGACGCGTTTGACCGGGCGGCGCTTGCACAGCGCGACGAGCAGCTGGAGCGGCGCGGGAAGGAATGCCTCGTCGTCGGACTGGGCGGCGGCGCCGAGAAGATCGAGGTCGTCGTCGGGCAAGGTCAAGCCTGCGTCGACGTACGCGCGGAGGGCCTTCGTGGCCGCTTCGCCGCCGATGGCTTCCAGGATGGCCTGGCGCAGGGCGCGGTTGCGCTCGGCGTCGGGCCCAGCGGCGCCGAGCGGTGCGAGCTTGTTCTTGCCCAGCACCGCGCCGAGGCTGCCGCCGTCGAAGGCGCGGTCGAGCATCGCGCGATAATTCTTCTGCGCGGACGGGTTGCGGCGCGAGACGAGGTTCAGGGACGCCATGCCTCCGCCCTCGCCGCCCCCCTCGCGCCGCCCGCCGCCCGCGCTGCCGCCGGCCTTGTCGCGCCGCGCGTCCAGCTCCTTCCACGAGGGCCGGTCGTAGTGGTCGCGCGCGTCGCCGCTCCCGCGCTCCTCCGCGCGCTTCTTCTCGCGCTCCAAGCGCTCCTCCGCCTCCTCGAGGGGATCCTTCCACTTCTTCATCCCACGAACCTAGCGCGCTGGTCGCCGGCCGGCAAATGCGCGGCGGAACGCGGACTGGAGCGGACGGCGCGTGACTCCAGCACGACTAGAGCGCTGCGGCGAACGCCCGCCCGAACTCCAACGGAGACGGGCGTTCCCCAAACCGCGGCGCCGTGGCGTCGCGCAGGAGCTTCGCGACGGCGCCGGGGAAGCCGTGCAGGCGGCTGGCGTCCTCGAACGGATCGCGGCGCATGTGAGCCACGATACGGTCGCGGGGGTTCTCGATCTCGTCGAACAGGGCGCGGCCGGTCGTCACGGCGTAGACCGTCGCGGCCAGCGCGTAGATGTCGGCGCGGCCGTCCAGCTCGACCGGGTCGAGCACCTGCTCGGGCGCGATGTAGCCGGCGGTGCCGGCGACGAAGCGGCCGGCCGCGTCGGGAGCCACGCGCGCGGCCCGCACCATGCCGAAGTCGATGACCACCGTCGCGAGCGGCGGCGCGGCGGCGGGATCGCGATGCTTCTGCGGATCGAAGCGCTCGCCGCGGGCGAGGGGAAGCCGGAGCCATAGGTTCGCCGGCTTGATGTCGCGGTGGACGAGGCCGGCGCTGTGCAGCGCCGAGAGCCCCGCGCAGGCGTCCAGCACCACCTGCCGCAGCTCGAACAGCGTCATCGGGCGCGCCGAGGAGTACTGCTTGAGGTCGGCCCCGATCAGATACTCGAGCACCAGGTACGGCACGTCCTGCTCGACGCCGCGATCGATGATGTTCGCCACGTTCGGGTGGTAGAGCCCCGCCAGCGCCGCCGCTTCCTCGACGAACGAAGCGAGAATGCCCTTGCGCTCGGTGTCCGACGCGGCGGCGAGCGCGTCGTGCTTCGGGACCTTCAAGACGAAGAAGCGGTCCGCGCCCGGCTTGCGCACGAGCCACACCGTTCCGACGCCGCCCTCGCCGAGCGGCTTGACGGGCTCGTATCCGGCGATGAGCTTCGGCTCTTGCTTCTTCGGGAGGGGGGGCGGCGGCGGCGTGCGGCGAATCGCCGCGCGCACGGCCGCCTCTACCATCGCCGAGCCGACGGGGCCGAGCGACACGAGCCACACGTCGAGCATCGACAGCTCGCGGGCGCGGATGGCGCGGCACACCAGTGCGGCCACGCGCTGCGCGTTCTCGGCGCTGTGCGCGCCGGGCGCATCCGTCCCGGCGCTTCCCGCCGCGGGATGCAGCCCCTTCACGGGATCGGCAAGGGCAGCCTGGAGCCGGTTGGCGGCGCGCACCAGCACCAGGCAGGAAGCCTCCAGGCTCGGATGCTTCCCTGACGCCGGCGCGAACGCCCTGAGGGCCTCGGCGAGGTCCGCCAGCGCCTTCGCCAGCTCGGTGTCCTCGGCATGCAACGCGGCGAGCGCGGCCGCCGCACCCGTGCCCCACGCGCCGTCCGGCGCGGCCGACGCCACGGCGGCGCGCAGCGATTCTGCCTCCTCGCAGCAACGGTCGAGCGCACCCGGCGCCATCATCGGGAGCGCGTTCGCGAGCGAGGTCAACATGGCCGGACGATCGATGACGAGCGCCCACCACGCGGCGAAGGGACCGAGCCAGCGGACGTCGTCCACTTCGCCGAGCGTCGTGCCGCGAGTCGTGTCGACGAGCCTCCAGAAGAGGTGGCTGAGCGCCGTCTGCAGCGACGGCGGCAGCTCGCGCGATGCGTCGGCGAGCCCTTCGATCTTGCGCAGCCACAAGCACGTATCGTGTGCCGTGGGGCCGCGGCCGGGACCGAGGTCCGCCTCCTCGCCGCAGGCGTCGAGCGCGTAGCCGCCGATCTGGATCGCCAGCACCTCGAGCGGCAGGTCGGCCTGCGGGTCGGCGCCCTCCCGGTGCCGCCGGTCCCGAACGAGATCCAGGATCTCCGAAGGCGTGTCGGCGACGAGCTTCCACGTCTCGCCGAGGTCCGGCGCCTCGACCCGCTCGCCGCCGGGGCGCGTGGCGAGCAGCGGCCCCCAGAGCCGAAGCGCGAGAGAGCGCGCGGCGCCCTCGAGCGCGTTGATCGCGGCGGCGCGCTGGCGCGGGCGGTTTCCGTCCAGCGCGAGCCGGCGCGCCTCCTGGAACGTCGTTGCCAGCGAGCCGGCGAAGCGCGCGGCGCGCGCGTCGGCCTCCTCGTCGTCGTAGCGCGCGGCGACGCGGGCAAGGTTGTCCAGGCCACGCTCGACGTCGAGCGGATCGCGCTCGGCCGCGTCGAGCACGTCCGTGACGGCGGTCACCTCGATCCAGCGGCGTAGGTCCGCGAACGAGCCGGCGGGCGCGTGGCGCGCCATCTCGCGCAGCGCGCGCAGCGGCGCCTCGGCCTCGCGCTCGCCGCGACGCCACAAGGCGGCCAGGCCGCGTGCCAGCGCACGCGCCGCGACGGCTCCTCCGTCGCCGGCGAGGATGCGCGTCGACAAGCGGTTCCACAGGTCGCGCCGCTCGAAGAAGAGGTAGGGCGTGGCGGCGGCGACGGCCGCCAGCACCGAGGGGTCCTGGTTC
The DNA here is from genome assembly GCA_036004705.1 of Myxococcota bacterium. Classification (GTDB taxonomy): domain Bacteria; phylum Myxococcota_A; class Polyangia; order DASYRF01; family DASYRF01; genus DASYRF01. The sequence goes on along the minus strand of DASYRF010000167.1, from coordinate 2,162 downwards.
GGCGCGGCAACGAGGGCCACGAGCTGGCCGGCCAGGAAGCCGAGCCGTGCGGCGGGCAGCGAAGCGAAGGCGGTGATCGCCCGCTGGCGGAGAACGGGAAAGTCGCCGTTGACCCAGTCCAGCAGCATGCCCTCGAGCTGGTCGAGCGGGCCGGTCAATCGGCCGAGCGCGCGCGCCGCGTGAACCCAGACGAGCGGCTCGGGGTGCATGAGCAGGGGCTGCAGTACCTGGAGGGTACGGCCGACGAGAGCCTCGTCGGTGCCGGCGGCGAGGCCGCGGGCGCTCACCTCGAGACAGCGCGCGGCGAGCACACGCCCGCGCAGGGCGCCGTGCGCCGGCGCGCCGATCATCTCGTCGAACGTGGCCGCGGTCCTCCAGATCCACGCGCCGAGGTCGGGGAGCTCGAGGGCGCTGGCGCCCGCCTCCCATACGAGGATCTCCAGGCGCGCGCGCGCCTCGGCGTTGGCCGGATGGCGCAGCGCCGCGCCGTCGCCGAGGAGCGGCACGCAGGCGAGCGCGTCGTGCAGCGGCCCCGAGACGACGCGATCGCTCGCCACGCCGGGGACGCGCGCCGCGAGCGCCGGCATGCGGGAGGCGAACGCGAGCAACGGCGCGACGCGCGTCTCCGGCCGCCACGCGCTCGCCGAGCACCATGACAGGACGACGTCGCCGCCCGGTCCATCGAGCATCCCGCAGAGCGCGGAGACTCCTTCGTCAGAAGCAGCGAGCGCCGGCAGCTCTCGCGCCAACCGCTCTGTGGCGGCGCGCACGTCGGTGGGAAGATCGTCCGTGAGCCGGCGCCCTGCCTGCCACCGACCGCGAACTGCCTCGCCGAGCTCCGGGCGCGAGGCGATCGTCGACAGGGCGTTCGGCAGCTCGGGCGAAAGCATGCGGCGGTGTCCTGGGCCACTATCCCACGGTCCGCGCCCGAGAGGCGAGCCGGGTCGGGCTCAGTGAATCACGGAGCCGAAGCGGTGCCAGCGCTGCCAGAGCTCGCCGAAGCTCCACCAGATGACCATGGCGCGGCCTTTGACGTGGTCGAGGGGGACGTCACCCCAGAAGCGCGAGTCGCTGGAGTTGTCGCGGTTGTCGCCCATGCAGAAGACGTTCCCGTCGGGGACCACGTAGCGATCCTCGACGCCGTCGACGATGTCGGCGAGAAGGCCGCCGGGGACGGAGCGGTGAACGTACAGCACGGAGTGCCAGTTCTCGCCGATGCCCTCGGCGAACAGGTCGCACTTCGAGCCACGTCCGACGGGCGAGGCGGTCTCGTCGCTGGCCTCGGCGTCGCACGCAACCACGCGCAGCGGGCGCAGCTCCACGGGGATCTCGGGGCCGCTGGCGGGGATGATCTTCGTGAGGACGTGGTCCTTCACCACCACGGTGTCGCCTGCCACGCCGATGATCCGCTTGATGTAGTCCTTGTCGGGCTCGCTGGGCTTGATGAAGACGATCACCTCCCCGCGCTCGGGCTTCCGCCACTCGAAGAACTTCGTGTAGGTCATGGGCAGGCGGATCCCGTAGACGTACTTGTTCAAGAAGATGTGGTCCCCGACCATCAGCGTCGGGATCATCGATCCGCTGGGGATCTTGAACGCCTCCACCACGAACGTGCGCAGGAACAGCGCCAGCAGGATGGCCACGCCGATCGACTCGGCGTACTCGCGCAGCGTCGACTTGCGCGCGAACGACAGGTTCTTGTCGGCCAGCTCGTCCAGCTCGCGCAGGTCGTGCACCATCGCCTCGAGGTCGGGCTCCTCGACGGCGAGCTTCTCCTCCAGCGACGCGCACGCCTTCTCCACCGCCTCGCGCGCCGCCGTCTCCATCACCGCGCCGCGCCGCCGCAGCAGCTTGCGGCTCTCGCGCAGCAGCCCCGCCGACTCGCGCCGCACCTGCACCTCGCGCCGGATGGACGCCGGGATGAACCAGCGCAGCCGGAACAGCACGAACAGCAGCACGAACGCCCCCCCGAGCGCCGTCATGAACCCCTTGATGAGGCTCGCCGGCAGGTCGGTCACGATCGCCCCGACCAGCGTCAAGATCAGGATCCCCGCCAGGTAGTAGCCGGCCCAGCGCGGGAGCTTCAGGTACACCGTCACCAGCAGCCGCTGCAGCCGGTCCATCAGCCGTCCACCTTCAGCACCGCCAGGAACGCCTCCTGC
>DASYRF010000166.1:0-4895 GCA_036004705.1 Myxococcota bacterium | reverse complement strand
CTAGCACAGGTACCGGCCGACTCAACGGGGAAATGAGGCCGGGGCGGGGGGCGTGCGAATTCGCACGCTCGTGCGAAAAGGCACGTGCAGGCGCACGGAGGGCGGCGCGCTTTTCGTGGCGGCGCCGCGGGCGGCGGGCGTGGCACGGCAGTTGCTGCTGCGCGCGGCGCCATGGCGAACGAAATCACCAGCCGAAAGGACGCCCACCTCGACCTCTGCCTGAACGAGGACGTGGAGCCGGCCCGGCCCGCCACCGGGCTGGGCGGCTACTCGCTGGAGTACGACGCCTTGCCCGAGATCGACCTCGCCGACGTGGACCTGTCGGTGACGGTGCTGGGCAAGCGGCTGCGTGCGCCGCTGCTGGTGGGGGCGATGACCGGCGGCACCGAGCGGGCGCAACGCATCAACGAGCGGCTGGCGCGTGCCGCGGCGCGTGCCGGCATCGGCATGGCGCTGGGCTCGCAGCGGGCGATGATCGTCCGCCCCGAGCTGGCGCCGACGTTCGCGGTGCGCGGCGCCGCCCCCGACTTGCCCCTGCTGCTGGGGAACGTCGGCGCCGTGCAGCTGAACCTCGGCATGGGCGCGGCGGAGGTGATGCGCGCCGTCGACGCGGTCGGCGCCGACGCCGTGAACCTGCACCTGAACCCGCTGCAGGAGGCGATCCAGCCGGAGGGCGACACGCGCTTCGCCGGGCTCGGGCGCCGCCTCGCCGAGGTCGTCCCGCAGCTGCGCGTGCCGGCCCTGGTGAAGGAGGTCGGCGCGGGGATCTCGGCGCGCACGGCGGCGAAGCTCGCGGAGCTGCCGCTCGCCGGAGTGGAGGTCGCCGGCGTGGGCGGCACGTCGTGGGCGCGCGTGGAGAGCTATCGCGCGCCGGCCGGCTCGCCGCAGGCGCGCGCGGGCGAGGCGCTGGCCGGGTTCGGAATTCCCACCGCCGACTCCATCCGCCTGTGCCGGCGCGCCATGCCGGACCGGCTGGTGGTGGCGTCGGGCGGCATCCGCAGCGGCATGGACGTGGCCGTGGCGCTGGCGATGGGCGCCGACGTGGCGGCGCTGGCGCGTCCGCTGCTGGAAGCGGCGGACAAAGACAACGGCGAGGACGAGGTGGTGCGCGTGCTCGAGGCGATCGTGTACGAGCTGCGCGCCGTGTGCTTCTGCACGGGAGCGCGCGACCCGCGTGCGCTGCGGCGGGTGCGCGTGCTGGGCCCCCGCGCGTCGTGGACCGGGACCGGGACGGGGACGGGGACCGGGACGGGGACGGGGACGGGGACGGCGGCGGCGAACGGGACGGCGACGGGGATAGGGCCAGGGACGGGGGCGGGGACGACGACGAGGACGGAGCGTGATCGATGATCAATAGCGAGCTGACGCACTTCTACAAGTTGAAGATGGCGGACCGCTGCCAGCGGGTGGCCGCCATCGCCGGCCTGACCGACGCCGAGATGCGTGTCTTGTCCGGCCAGCACGGGCTGAGCTGCGAGCAGGCCGACCGCATGGTGGAGAACGCGCTCGGCGTGTTCGGCATGCCGCTGGCGCTGTGTGCGAACCTACGCCTCGACGGGCGCGACTGGCTGGTGCCCATGGCCACGGAGGAGCCCTCGGTCGTCGCGGCGGCGAGCCACGGCGCCAAGCTCCTGCGCGCGGGCGGCGGGCTGCACGCGGAGGTGTCGCCGCCGCACATGATGGGCCAGGTGCAGCTTCTCGACGTGCCCGACGCGGAGGGCGCCGCCGCCGCCGTGCTGGAGGCGCGCGCGGAATTGCTGGCGCGCGCCAACGCCGGCCACGAGCGGCTGCGCGCCGCGGGCGGCGGCGCGGTGGACGTCGAGGTGCACCACCTGCCGCGGCTCGAGGCCGACGACCCGGTGGGGGCGATGCTGGTCGTTCATCTGGTCGTCGACGTGCGCGACGCGATGGGCGCCAACACCATCAACTCCATGTGCGAGACACTGGCGCCCCGGCTGGAGGCGCTGACGGGCGGGCGGGTACGCCTGCGCATCCTCTCGAACCTCAGCGACCGGCGGCGCGTGCTGGTCACGGGCGCGGTGCCGTTCGAGGCTCTCGAAGGGAAGGGCGGGCGCAGCGCCGAGGAGCTGGCGCGCGGGATCGAAGAGGCTTCGGTCTTCGCGGAGCGCGACCCGTACCGCGCCGCCACGCACAACAAGGGCGTGATGAACGGCGTCGACGCCGTGCTGCTGGCGTTCGGGCAGGACTGGCGCGCCGTCGAGGCCGGGGCGCACGCCTACGCGGCGCGCGGCGGGCGCTACACGGCCTTGGCGCGCTGGCGCGTGCGCGACGGCGCGCTGCACGGGCGGCTCGAGCTGCCGATGGCGGTGGGCGTGGTGGGCGGCGTGGCGCGCGTGCACCCGACGGTGCGCGTGGCGATGCGGCTCGCGGCGGTGGAGACGGCGGCGGAGCTGGCGAGCCTGACGGCGGCGGTGGGGCTGGCGCAGAACCTCAGCGCGCTGCGCGCCCTGGCCGCGGAGGGCATCCAGAAGGGCCACATGAGCCTGCACGCGCGCAACGTTGCGGTGGAGGCGGGGGCGAAGGGCGACGAGGTCGGCGAGGTGGCCGACACGATCGCCGCGGCGCGGACCATCAACGTGGACGCGGCGCGCGAGGCTCTCGCGCGCCTGCGCTTGCGTGCGGCATGACCGTGCACGGACTGACCGACGCGGCGCCGGCCGACGCCGACGCGCGCGACCGCTTCGGCGCGATGCGCGAGCGCTACTTGGGGCGCATCCTGGCGCTCGCGGAAGAGGTCGTGCGCGGGGCCAGCCCTCCGGGGTCGGCGCTGGCGGCGATGTGCGACTACCACATGGAGACGGGCGGCAAGCGCCTGCGCGCGTTGCTGCCGCTGCTGGTGGCCGACGCCCTGGGCACCGACCCGGCGGCGCTGGTGCCGTTCGGGGCGGCGTGCGAGATGCTGCACAACGCCACGCTCGTGCACGACGACGTGCAGGACGGCGACGCGATGCGCCGCGGGCGGCCGACGGTGTGGCGGCGCTGGGGCGTGCCGCAGGCGATCAACCTCGGCGACGCGATGTTCTACTACACGTTGCTGCTGGTGCAGCGCGTCGAGGCGCCGGCGGCCCTGCGCGAGGCGGCGGCGCGGCGCGTGCTCGTGGACACGCTGCGCATCATCGACGGCCAGGAGCGCGAGTTCGCGTTGAAGCGCGCGGCGCGGCCGGCGCTCGACGACTACTTCGCGATGGTGGAGGGCAAGACGTCGGGGCTGTTCGCCATTCCCATGGCGGGGGCGGCGGCGCTGTGCGGGGCGGCGCCGGCGCTGGTGGAGGCGCTGGAGGAGTCGGCGCGGCAGATGGGCGTGCTCTTCCAGCTGCAGGACGACGTGCTCGACCTCTACGGGGAGAAAGGACGCGAGACGCGCGGCAGCGACGTCGGTGAAGGCAAGCGCAGCGTGCTCGCGGTACACGCGCTGCAGACGGCGCCGGAAGCGGAGGCGCGCTGGCTGCAGGCGGTGCTCGACAAGGAGCGCGCGTGCACGACCGAGGAGGACGTCGACGAGGTGACGGCGCTCTTCGAGCGGGCCGGCTCGCTGCGCTTCGCGCTGGCGGAGATGGCGCGGCGGCGGGAGGGGGCGCTGGCGCCGGCGGCGCTGGCCGAGCACGCGCGGCTGCGCGCGCTGGTGGGCGGCATGTGCGACGTGTTCCTGGAGCCCATCCGGCCGCTGCTGGCGCCGGATGGGACCGTGAACTGATGAGCGCGGCGGCGGCGGTGGCGGCGCAGGTGGCGGCGAGCGATCGGGCGTTCTGCGTGGCGCTCCTGCCGGAGGTGTCGCGGACGTTCGCGCTGTCGATCGAAGCGTTGCCCGATTCGCTGCGCGACGCGGTGCGGGTGGCTTACTTGCTGTGCCGCGCCGTGGACACGATCGAAGACGAGGCGGGGCTGCCGGCGGCGGAGCGCGGCGCCCTCTTCGACGCGTTCGACGCGCTGATGGCGGACGACGGCGCCGACCCGGCGCCCTTCGCGGCGCGCTGCGCACGCGTCGGTCTGGCAGAGGGCGGGGCGGACGGGGCGCTGTGCCGCGGGGCGGCCGCGCTGTTCCGGGCGTACCGTGCGCTGCCGGCGCCGCAGCGCGACGCGATCCGCCCGCACGTGCGGGAGATGTCCGCGGGTATGCGCGCGTACTGCGCGCGCGCCGAGGCGGCCGGCGGGGCGCTGCGGCTCGACGACCTCGCCGACCTGGAGCGCTACTGCTACTACGTGGCCGGCACGGTGGGGAATCTCTTGACGGCGCTGTTCGAGCAGACGGTGCCGGGGCTGTCGGACGCGGTGCGCGCGGGCGTGCGCGCGCGGGCGGTGAGCTTCGGGTTGGGCCTGCAGATGGTGAACATCGTCAAGGACGTCGCCGAGGACCTGGAGCGCGGCGTGTGCTTCCTGCCGCGCAGCCTGGCGGCGGCGGAAGGCGTGGCGCTGGAGCGCATCCTGGAGCCTGGCTCGCGCGCGGGGGGCCTGGCGGTCGTGGGCGCGGTGTGCGCGCGCGCGCGCCATCATCTGCTGCGGGCGCAGGAGTACGTGGCGCTGTGGCCGGCGGCGACGTCGGCGTCGCTGTCGGCGTCGGCGTCGGCGTCGGCGTCGCTGTCGGCGTCGGCGTCGGTTTCGGCGTCGTCTTCGTCGTCGGCGTCGGCGCCGGCGTCGGCGTCGGGGGCGGGGGTGGCGTCGGGGGCGGGGGTAGGGTCGCCGACGGCGGGCGTGGCGGTGCGGCTCTTTTGCGCGGTGCCGCTGGCGCTCGCGCTGGCGACGCTGCGCGAGGTGGAGACGGGGCGCGACACGCTGCGTGCCGGCCTGACGCCGAAGGTCAGCCGCCTCGCGGTGGCGGCGCTGCTGGTCGAGGCGCGCTTCGCGGCGGCTTCGAACGAGAAGCTGGGGCGGCTCTT
>DASYRF010000165.1:0-10717 GCA_036004705.1 Myxococcota bacterium | reverse complement strand
TCCGCGTGCTGATGTGCGTGTCGTTCGACCGCTCCGGGCCGGGAATGATCACGTTCGCCGCCGCGCTGGTCGACCGCGCGTCGGCGCGCGACCGACTCTTCGCTCTGCGCCTCGTACCGCCCACCGACCGCGGGTCGTTCTACATCGGCACCGAACGCGAGCCGTCCGGCGGGGCGGCGGCCGCGCTGGTGCCGCTCTTGCGCAAGGCCGAGGAGCTGAACGTCGCGGTGAAGCCGCTGTCCTTCGTCTCGGCGGAGCCGGCGCACGACATCTGCAACGTCGCCGACGTGAAGCAGGCGGACCTGGTGCTGCTCGGCTGGCACAAGCCGCTCCTCAGCCAGACGGTGCTCGGCGGCACGGTCTACGAGGTGATGAAGCAGGCGCGCAGCGACGTGGCCGTGCTCGTCGACCGCGGGCTCGACCGCATCAAGCGCATCCTGGTGCCGTTCTACGGCGGCCGGCACGACCTGGCGGCGATCGGCCTGGCGCGGCGCCTGGTGCAATGGGCCGGCGCCGACGCGACCATCCTGCACGTCGTCTCGCCGCGCCGCGCCGCCAGCGAAGCGCCGCTGGGCATGAAGGAGAGCGTCGAGCAGGTCTTCACGGAGGGCCCGGAGCGCGACCAGCACGTGACGCTCAAGGTGGTGCAGCACGACTCGCCGGCGCTGGCGGCGCTCGAGGAGTCGACGAAAGGCTACGACCTGTTGCTCGTGGGCGTCGGTCCCGAGTGGGGACTGGAAGAGCGGCAGTTCGGCCTGCAGCCGGAGTACTTCATCAAGGAGTGCCCGACGTCGCTGGTGGTGGTGCGCCACTACGACGCGGCGGACGAGGCGGCGGCGACCGCGAGCCCGGCCGCTTCCGGCAAGCGCGACGCCGCAAGCAACCCGGCGCCCGCGTCGCCCAAGGGCGAGCCCGAGCCCGCCCTGCCGGTGGCGGCGCACGGCCGGACCAAGCGATGAGCACGCAGTTCGGCGCCACCCTGCGGCTCTTACGGCTCGACGCCGGCCTCAGCGTTCGCGCCCTCGCCGAGCGCGTCGGCGTGTCGGGCGCCTACCTCAGCCGCGTCGAGAACGGCCACGACGGCGTGCCCACGCCCGACCGCCTGGCCGCCATCGCCGGCGCGCTTGGGCTGCCGGAGACGGTGCTCGTGCAGCTCGCCGACCAGGTCGGCCCGTTCGTGGCGCGCTACGTGCGGCGCGTGCCCGCGGCGGCTTCGCTTTTCCTCGAGATCGCGCGCCGTGACCTCGGCGACGCGCAGCTCGCCGCCGTGCGCGAGCTAGTCTCGCGCCGTTTTCCGGCGGCCTCGGCTGCGCCGGCGCCGCGGACCGTGCCGCTCGGCGCCCTCTTGTCCACGAACCGCGTCGTGGCGCAGCTCTCCTGCGAGGACCTGGAAGACGCCATCGACGTGGCCGCCGCGCGCCTGGCGCGCCACGCCGGCGCGCGCGCGCGCTTGCTGGCCGCGCGGATCTTGGCCCGCGAACGCGAAGCGTCGACCGCCGTTGGCAACGGCTTCGGCGTCCCGCACGCGCTGATCCCCGGCGCGCCGCTCGAGGCCGCGCTGGTGACGCTGGCGCAACCGCTGCCGGCGCCCACGCCCGACGGCCGGCCGCTGCGCGTGCTGGTCGTGCTCGTCGGCGCCGGCGGGGGTCCGCCGTTCCTCGACGTGCTCGCGCAGGTCGCGCGCCTGGCCCGCAGCGACAGCGCCGAGGCGCTCTGCCGGGCCCGCGACCCGCGCCGCCTGCTGGCGCGCCTCGCCCAGCAAGAGGACCCGCCGAGCACCGCGCGGAGCTAGACCCGGACCTCGGCTAGAAATCGAGGCGAAGGACGGTGAAGCGTGTCTCGTCGGCGCGCGTCGCCAGGCTCCCCGCCCCCGGGCCGAGCGCCTCCGCCTCCAGCGCCGTCATGGACGGCACCGTCAGGACGGCGGGCGGACCGATGAAGACGCCGGCCGGGGTCACCGACACCAGCCCGCCCGTTCCGGGGGCCGGCGCGCCCGGGACGGCCGGAGCCGGGCCAGGCTCGGGCGCCGGCATGGGCGTCGCGCCCGGCACCGCCGTGTCCGCGGAAGGGGACTCGGCCTTCGGCTCCTTCGACGACTTCGCGAAGTTCGTATTCTTCCACGCGATGACCGTCGGCACGACCCCCGCCATGCCTACGCAAAGGAACACCACGGCGACCGGACCGGGGCCCGTCCCCGCCGCGCGCCCCTTCATGAGCGCCTTTTCGGTGAAGTAACCGCCGATGCCGGCGCCCGCCGCGCCCACGATGCCCGAGATGGACAGGATGGCCGGGTGGCGCAGCCCGACGGCCAGCTCCACGTCGAACACCAGCTCGAAGCCCATCATCGTCATGCCGATGATGCCCGTGTAGCGCCCCACCGAGTCCACCGGCGGCATCCCCGGGCCCGCGTGCGCCCGCCCAGGCGAGGCGGCCAGCAGCGCCGCCGCCAACACGCCCACGACCCACGCCCTCGAGGCCTTCATCGATTGCCCTCCAGCTTCCGGGAACGGGTCCGAGGCCGCCGTTGCGTCGCGGCCGACGTGCTGGTTGGTTGCAGACCAGCGTCCAAACGATCTACCGCAAGGCGCGGGTACGCAGGCAAGGGCGCGGACACCGCGGAACCTCGTCACAAACCGGACAAAGACGCGGGGATGACCAGCATGCCCCGGTAGAGCGGGTCGACCTGCTGGTCGATGGTCCAGGACGTGATGACTGCGTTGCCCGTGGCGAGGTCGATGACCTGGTCGGCGTAGAAGCCGAGCCCGCCCTCGTAAGCCTTCACGCTGTTGCCCGCGAGCACCGTCACGGCCCAGCCCGCCGCCGGGTCGGTCACCACCGCCGCGTCGCGCGACGCGTAGGTCAGGTCCACGTAGGTGGCGTCCTGATAGACGATGAACGGAACGCTGGCGTCGAGCACGAGGCTCGAGTCCTCGCCGACCAGCGCAAAGACGTTCACCATCTCGCCGGTGACCGCCAGCTCGCTGCGCAGCCCCGGGTCCACCACCTCGCGCGTGGCCGCGCCGCTGGCCGCGTCGATGTACAGGTACACCAGGTCGTCCCGCGACGCGTCCACGTACGACAGGTGGAAGCTGTCGGTCGCATCCACCGCCAGCGACACCCACTGGCCGTCGTCGCCGGTGTCGAGCCCGCTCGCCGGGTCGATCCCGCCGTCGAGCTGCGCGGGGATGATGAAGGCCCCCGCCGCCGAATCGAACGTCGACAGCATCGGGCTCGTCGTCAGCCGGTCGTAGAACGCCACCGCCGGGCGGCCGTCGCTCATGCGGGTCGCCGAGTTGAAGAGCCCCACGCCCATCGGCAGCGCCGCCAGCGGTGTCGCCGTCGGGTCGGGCGGCACGACCGGCGCCTCGGCGATGACGTAGACGACCCAGCTCTGCGGCCCCACGGGCGTGGTCGTCGTCGCCTGCGCGAAGCGCGCCTGCGTCACTTCGCCGCCTGCGCCGTCGTCGACCGACGCCGCGAAGTAGGCGATGCCCGGCGCCCCGGTGGCGTCGAGCGTCACCGACGTGTAGCGCCCCACGTCAGCGTCGAACCCGACGCCGGCGTCCACGACCGTGAGGTTCCACGACGCGCCGTCGTACCAGGCGTACTTCAGATCGCCGTTCGTCTTGTCGTAGTAGCTGATGGCCGGGTTGCCGTCCGGCAACATCGCGATGGACGTGTACAGGCCCACGTCCTCGCCCGCCCCCGAGATGCCGCCCCGCTCGCCCGTCGGATCGGACGTGGGCGGCTCGTCCGGCACACCGTCCACGTACTCCCAGACGATGGCCGGGGCGCAGGCGTCGAACGTGCCGTCGTGGTCGCGGTCCTGGTTGCACGGCCGCGTCGCCGGGCATTCGGTGTCGACGGCGCACGCGATCGGCCGGTCCGTCCCACCGCCCGTCGCCGACACGCGCCCCAGCATGAGGTCGCCCAGCACGTCGCTGTAGGCGCTGATGTAGGCCGTGCCGTTGGCGACGCCCACCTCCGAGTACCGCCCGGGCTCGGCCGCCGGAATGGTCGGGTAGCAGGCGCACATCATCGTCATCAGGTCGCAGTAAGGATAGCCGCCGCCGATGCAGGGGAACTCCGCGCAGTCCTGGTCGGACATGCAAGACGGGTTGTTGCAGGTGCACGTCATGCCGTCGTCGTTCGGCGTGCCCCCCATCGGCCCGCACTCCTGCAGGCAATCGACGCCCGGGTTGCGCCGGCAGCAGCCAACACAGCCCTGCAGGCCGGAGAACACGACGCCGAGCGCGACCGCGACGACGAGCGTGAGAAACCCAGGCGGCAACGCCTGGCCAGAGGCGCGGGAGGCGCAGGCGGCGGCGGAAGCGACGCCCCCCGCCGGCACCGTCGTCGTCGCGACGTCGGCTGCCCCGCCCGAGCGGCGGCGGCGCAACACCAGGAACAAGCCCAGCAGCAGAACGGCGGCGAAGGCGTGAGGCGCACCGGAGCCGCTCCCGCTCCCGCTGCCGCGTCCGCCGGCAACGACGCAGCCGCAGCCCCCGCCGCCCGCGCCCGTCGTCGGCGTGTTCTGGTGGAAGCCCATCGTGTCGCTGTCGACGTGGCGCGTGGTCGTGTTGCCTGCCTCGTCCCTGACCTCCAGCGCCACCGGCGTGCGCGACGCGCCGCCCGTGACCGTCTCGGCGAACGACAGCACCGGCGCCGCCGGGTCGAGCGTGCTGGTCGCCTCGTCGCTCCAGCGCACCGTGTACACCAGCTTCGCCGCCGGCGTGACGGCGTCGCTCGCCGACACCTCCAGCACGCCCGCGTCCTCGTCGCTGCGTACGTCCACCCGCGGCGGCACGTTGTCGATGAGCACGCGGAACGCCTCGGGCGTCATGTCCGTCGCCCACGGGTTGCCGGCGATGCGCGAGCGCACCTCGACGTCGTGCCAGCCCTGCAGCCACAGCAGCGGGTCGCGCACCGGCCGCGCCTCGTCCACCGGGTACCAGTGGCTCCACAGGCCGCCGTCGACGCGCCACTGCCACTCGTACTCGGCGCCCGGCACGGCGCTGGCGCCGTCCACGTCGAACGTCACCTCCGGCGCGTCGAGCGCCGCGGCCGCCGTCCCGCCCAGCGTTCCCGGCGGCAACCCCGTCGCGCGCCAGGCGTCGAGCGGCGGCACGAAGACGTTGCGCAGCGACGCCACCGTGTCCACGTCGATGATCAGCGCGCCGGGCGGCATGTAGGCGAGCGTGGCGAAGATGGAAAGGAACGGATGCGTCGCGCCGCCGGGCAGGTTCCCCAGCACGCGCGTGATCTCCTGGATGTTGAGCACGAAGCCGTTGAACGCCGGCAGCGCGATCGGCTGGATGGCGCCGGAGATGAACGGCGCCGCCAACGTGATGAGCGTCGGCAGGATCGCCTCCAGCGAGGCGGCGTCCTCGGCGATCATCTCGTTGTTCGTGACGCGAACGTTGTTGAACTGGATGCCGCTCGACGGGTCGAACACCGGCACCAGCTCCGTGGTGACGTCCCCGGTCACCGGGTCCGTCGTCATCTGCACGTCGAGGTCGAACTGCACCGTCAGGTCGGGCGTCATGGTGAAGACGCGCACGTACCGCTCCTCCACGAACGCGTAGACGTCGATGTTTAGGTTCGGGATGTCGATCGTGATGAGCGGGCTCGTCGGGTCGTTGTCGGATCCCGCCCCCACCGTCACGTCAGGCGGGTCGAGCGGCCGGAGCGCCATCACCATCGGCGCGCTCTCGCCGTGCGTGAGGTTCGTCAGGCTCGGCACCAAGAGCGAGAAGAGCCCCGTGTTGAGCATCGCGCTCAGGTTCGACCCGAACGCCAGGCACATGCCGCCGGAGTTGAAGAGGTTGAAGGCGCCGGCGTCGAGCACCGCCTCCGCCACGCCGATGCCCACGTCGTAGGACATCCCCGGCAGCGCCGGGACGCTGTCCGCCATGAACTCCGCCGCGAACGGCAGCGTGCGCGCTGGCGAGCCCGCCGCCGCGCCGATCTCCGGCGGGAAGTTGAAGGTCCGCGCCGGCACGCACGGATTCGGCGTCGAGCGCCCGTCCATCGAGTCCATGATGGTGATGTCGCTGTTCGCGGCCGAGCGCACGCCGATCTCCAGCCCGTTGAGCCCCGTGCTCGGGTCGGCCGTCACGAAGCTCGGCACGTAGCCGCCCGTCCCCATCGCCGGGTCACCCCCCGCGATGTCCGAGATCTCCATGCTCGCCCCCGCCGGCGGCGCCAAGCTCCCCAGCAGCGCCCCCAGGTCCAGCACCCCCTCCGCCCCCGGCGGATTCGGCACGAACCCCTGCACCAGCGGATCGAGGAACCCCGCGAGGAACCCTTCGAGCAACGGCGCCAGGAAGCCCACCAGCCCAGTGAGGAGGTCGCCCACGACTTCGACGGCCCCGCAGCTCAGGGCTGGACAGATATCGCCAAGCCAGGTGCTCGCACAATTCTCGTCCACCTGCGAGAAGCTCCCAATGTCGAGCGGCAACGAAAGATCGGTCACGTCCACCAGGGCGATGCTCAGGTGACGCGTCGTCGGGTCGTTGTTCACCTCGATCGTGGCCGTCATCTGGAGGTTGTCGGCGTGCACCATGTTCCCGTGGCCGCCCGGCGTCGCGCAGCCGGGGGAACTGCCGCCCAGGTCGCAGTCGGAGGCGCACGAGAAGTCGGCGCCCGTGAACTCGGACACCGTGAAACGGAAGTTGATGCCGAGTGTAAGATCGATGAAGACCAGGATCTGGTTGGGCGCCTGCAGCGTGAAGTCGACCTGGTTCAGCGTCAGCTCGATGGGGCAGCCGACGCTGCCGTCGCTGCAGTAGTAGCTCGACGCCGGCATCGGGACGTCACCCGTCAAGTAACGACCCGGGTCGTCGTTGCAGTAGTCCACGTCGGCGACAAGGAGGCCCAGGCTGCTCCCCGGCAAGCACAACCCGCCCCCGAGCGTGCCGGCGAGGATGGAGCCGAGGTTCTGCTCCAGGAAGGCGAAGCCCTGGTCGGTCAGGCGCACCTGGATGCCGTTCTCGACGATGAGCGGCTCCGGCATCGTCACGCCCGCCGGATAAGGCGCCACGCAGCTACAACCTGCGCCGCCGCACCCCGGCAGCCCGCCCGACGCCACGACGAGCGCCACGACGGCGCTAAAGAGGAGGCCCTTCGCCCGACCCATGCCGCTTCTCCTGTTGGTAGCCCGGTCACCTTACCAGGCTGCGCGCGGTTCCGGAAGTAGTCCGGCGCCCTTAGCGAAAGGGCGGGTAGCCGTCAAGTCACAGGCTGATAGGAGCCGCGCCCCCGCCGCGCTAGAGCCGGCCGATTCCGAGCCAGTCGCCCGAGGCCATCCCGACGAGCGCGCCGTCGACGCCCGTATCCACCGTGCCTCCGCCGAAGAACGCAAAGACCCGCCCGGCGCCGGTAACGGGGCCGCCGGTGTAGCCCAGGTCGGCGGAGCCGAGGCCTCCCAGGTTCGCGCCGTCGCACTCCTCGCCGGCCTCGATCGACCCGTCGCCGCAACCGCCCAACGGCAGGAGCCTGACGTCCACGTTCGCGACGTCATTCGTCATGCGGGGGCCGCGTCGTTCGAAGGTGTTCCACACCGGCTCGGCGGGGCCTTCACACCATGCGGTGGAGGTTGGACAGGACGATGGCGACGGCGATCAGGCCGAGGAAGAAGCCGGGGAGCGTGGCGAGGCCCCAAACGCCGGCGAGCACGGCGGCGCCTTGGTTCAGCACGAAGAGGGCGGTGTAGCCGTAGGCCGCCCAGCGCAACATGCTCCAGAGGCCCATCACGAAGAGGAGGGCGAGAAGGGACGCGGCGACGACCCACCAGAACATCCATTCGGGGACGGCGCCGGGACTCCCCGCGGGCGAACGGCCAATGTCGCTCAAGATCGCCGGGAGTCCGAGCGCGACGCCGGCGAAGACCAGCACGCAGACCACAGAGATGCTGGTGGGACGCGCGCCGCGAAGCGCGTCGCGCTCTTCAACGAGATCCGAGTCGCTCATGATGGCTCCTTTCAGTAGTGGGTCCGGGGGCGGCGCGGGGCGCCTTCACCAGCCGAGCTCCAGCTCCACGTAGTAATCGTCCGCGCCGAAGCCGAACGGGCGGCACCCTCGACCGCGGAGGCGACGCACCGCTTCGGCGCGCGCCCGGCCCGCGGCCCTCCCTCCTGGGCGCAAGCTACCGGCCGCGCGCGGGCGAAGCGACTGAATCGCGCTGAAACGTCTTGCGCGACCCCGCATGGCGTGGCGCGGCGGCGGCGGCGGGGCGGCGTGGCGGCGGAGCGGGGTGGCGAGGCGGCGGCGCGACGGCGGCGCGGCGTCCGCGGGATCACAGCGTGTCGAGGTGGATCAGCGGAACCGCTGGATCGAGCAGCCAACCGCGCTCGACCGTGAGCATGAGCCCGCCCAGGCCGGCGCGGCGCAAGAGCGACAGCATCTTGTGGACGCGCGCACGGGCCGCCAGCGGCAGCACCCGCTCCCCGGGCCAGGCGCGCTCGAGGATGGCGTCCTGGGCGAGCGCCACGCCCGGCGTCTCGAGGCGCGCGGCGGCGAGGCAGACGAGCACGCGCCGCAACTGTGGTCGCCGCTCCAGCCCGCGCCAGCGGTCGCGCGGCGGACGAAACCATCCGCCGCGGGCGTCCACTAGCAACGCGCGCCCGGCCGGATCATGCGCCTCGGCAAGCACCGCACGGCGCGCCGGCGGTTCCAGCAGGCGCAACAGCGCGCGCGCCGCCATGCGCACCTCGAAGGCCGGGCCGGCGGTCTGGCCTAAGGCGTCGACGAGCAAGCGGCGCACCGCGCCGTTCGCCACGGCCCGGGCGCGGGCGGGCGCGGCGGACCGGCTCCCGCGCCGGCGTGGCCCCGGCGGCTCGCTCGCTCCGACGGCCGCGTACAGGCGGAGAACCCATCGCGTCGTCTCGTCGCCGGCCTTCTGCGCGCAGCCTTCGGCCGCGGCCCGGCACGTGCGCGCCGTGGCGTGTTGGCCGGCGCCAGCGGCCAGCGCGCCCCGCAGCGCCCACAGCGGCCCTGCCGTCCGAGGGTCGACACCGTCCGCGGCGCCGCAGCCGCCCTCTGCCGCCGCCGCCGCGTCTTCCGGCCGGCCGGCCTCGCCATAGGCCAGCGCCAGCGTCGTCCAGCACAACGTCTCCAGCCGCGCGACGCGCAGAGTCCGCGCCCCGGCGAGCGCCGCCTCCGCCTCGCAGATCGCACCGGCGGGGTCGGCAGCGAGGAGCAGCGCACTCGCCAGCAGGCGTCGCGCTTCCGGCTCCTTCTCCGGCAAGCCCAGCGCCGCCCATTTCGCGAGGCAGTCTCGGAAGAGCGCGACGGCCTCGCCGGCGCGGCCCGCCTCGATCGCCACCACGCCGCGCACGTGCGCCGCGTAGGCGGCGAGACGCCCGCCGAACGGCGCGGCCACCGCGGCGGCCTCCGCGGCCGCAGTCGCCGCTTCTGCGACGCCGCCCACCTGCTGCAGGTAGTTCGCAACGTTCAGGAGGGCCGCGGCGCGGGCCCGCGGCCGGCCGAGGAGACCGAGCCCCGCGGCGGCCCGGCGGGCGGCCTCCAGCGCACCGCGGACGTCGCCCGCCTGCAGGCGAACCGTGGCGTCGTAGGCCATCGCGCGCACCTCGACCGCTTTCGCCCCGGCCGTGTGCGCTCGCTCCAGCGCGGCGTCAATCGCCGCGCGCGCTTCGCCGTGGCGGTCTTGGTGCGCGAGCGCATAGCCGCGCAGCATGAAGACCTGCGCCGCCAAGGCTGCCGGCAGGTCCGCCGCCCCCGCCCCGCGGTCTCCAGCAGCGCGAGCCCGTCCTCGAACCGGACGTCCGCGAGCACCACGGTGGCCACGGCACACCGCAGCGCCGCCGCCTCTGCGGCGGGCGTCGTCCCGCCGTCGTCCTCCTCGAACCACGGCCGAAGCCGCGCGAAGAGCTCGTCGACGGCGTCCCCGGGACCGTCCAGGCGGAGGTCGCACGTCAGCGCTAGCGCGGCCTGGAGCAGCACGCCGCGATCCGCCGCGCGGCGCGACGGCGCCAGCCACGCGGGCGCGCGCTCGACCAGGGCGCGCAGGTTGTGTCGCTCCGCCCGCAGGCGCTCGGCCGCGGCGGCGCCCTCGGATCCCTCTACGGCGTCCGCGTCGGCGGCGCCGCGCCCCGCGTAGTGGCGGGCGTGGCGCACGTAAAGCTCGGCCGCAACGCCGGGGCCGCGCTCAGCGAGCCGCTCGCGGCCATACTCGGCGATCGATTCCAGCAGCGTGAGCCGCAGCGTCGCCTCCCGCCCTGCCGGCGGCGCGGTTGGAAGCACGGCCAACAGGGACTTGTGCCGGAGCGCCTGCAGGGTGTCGAGAACCGGCGACACACCGGTGGCGGCGGCGCTACCGAGATCGATCACCGCTTCCGCGCCTTCGAGGTCGAACCCGCCGCGGAACGCGGTGCATTGCTCGAGCACGACGCGCTCCGTTTCGGAGAGGAGCCGCCAGGACCATTCGATCGCGCGTCGCAGCGTGGCATGCCGGGGCGCGGCGCCGCGCGGCGCGTGCGTGAGGAGGTCGAGACGCGCGTGAAGACGGCGTAGCAACTGCGGCGGCTCCATGACGGCGAGCCGCGCGGCGGCCAGCTCGATCGCCAGCGGGAGCCCGTCCAGGCGCCGCGCGATCTCCGCCAGCGTCGGCCGGTCCTCGGGGCCGAGGCGCAGGTCGGGCCGCACCGCCCGCGCACGCGCGACCAGCAAGTCCACAGCGTCCGAGCTGGCCGCTGGG
>DASYRF010000164.1:0-19883 GCA_036004705.1 Myxococcota bacterium | reverse complement strand
ACCAGCCGCCGCGGCTGAGACGCTGCCACATGAAGCTGGCCTCGCTCTTCGAGAACGCCCTACCCGACCCGGCGCGCGCGGCGGCAAGCTACCGTGCCGTTCGCGCACTCGACCCGGCCGACACAGGCGTGATGGACCGCCTCATCGCGCTGCACCTGCGCACCGGGCAGCGAACCGAGGCGGCCGAGGTGCTCGAGGCGCGCACCAAGAGCGAGACGCAACCGCGCGCGCGCGTCGAGCTGCTCGAACGCCTCGCCGCGCTGTACGATCAGATGGGCGACGCGCGCCTGGCCGCGGAGCGCTACGCCGACGCTTACAACGTAGGGCCGCAGCACGCTACGGGCGGGCGACGGCTGGCGCAGCTCTGGGGGAAGGAGCAGCCGCGCCTGCAGGAGGTGCTCAAGGGGGCCGTCGCCGCGTATCGCTTCGTGTTGCGCAAAGAGCCGCTCCGCCTGGAGACGTTGGCGCGCCTCGCCGACGTGCTGGAGTGGCAGGCCGCCGCCGCCCAGGCGGACCGGCGCCTGTGGACGTGCGACCTGTTGAGTCACCTGGGCGCGGCCACCGAGGGACATGCGCGCGCCGCCGCGGAGCTGCGCGCGCGGCGAGCGCCACAGCCGGCGAAGCCCATCGCCGCGGTGCGCGAGCGGCTGGTGCCCGACACCGGGGGCGCGGCGCTGCGGCGGCTGCTACCGGCGTGTCGCGAGGTGCTCGACCGGGTGATGGCCCAGGAGCTGGGAGCGCTGGGCGTCAACAAGTCGGACCGCGACGACCCCCGCAAGCGCAGCGCGCTGCGCGCGGAGCTGGAGTCGCTGGCCGCGCTGGTGGGCGCGGGCGACTTGCCCCTGACGATCTTCCGCGGGCCGCTGCTGGGCGAATCGGTGCTGGCGGCGGTGCACGAGGACGGGCCGGTGTTGATCGTCGGTCCGGACGCGGTGGCCGACGACCGCCTGCGGCCGGAGGCGCGCTTCCAAGCGGCGCGCGCGCTGGCGGCAGTGGCGGGCGGCTGGGCCGGGCTGCTCGACGTCGACGCGGAGCGCGCGGCGGCCGTGTGCGCCGCGCTGGTGCGGCTGGGCGACCCGGGCTTCCGGCCGCAGCTGCGCGCCGACGACGTTGAGCGCGCCGCCGACAAGGCGGCGAGCCGCAAGCTGCGCAAGGCGCTGGCGGCTGAGGCGTCAGCCGCGGCGGCAGGGTGGCCGGCGCAGTTCGCTGCTTTCCTGACCGCCCTGCACGAGGAGGCGGACCGGGTCGCACTGCTGGTGACGGGCCAGATCCACGCCGCGCTGCTCGTGCTCACGGGTGGGGGACGGATGCTGCGCGACCGCGGCGAGAAGCCCGCGGCGGCGGTGGAGCGCGTGCAGGGGAGCGCCGAGGCGCTGAGCCTGGTGAAGTTCATGCACGCCGACGAGTTCTACGCGATGCGCGACGAGATCGGGCTCGTGGTGAGGTAGCGATGCCGGACGATCGCAAGAAACCGCCGCTGCCGTTGCCGGGAGAGCAGCGGGCTACCCACGACGAGCCCGAGGGAGGGCTCTTCGGCGGCGATGACCTCGACGAGGGCCAGATCGACGGCCTGTTCGACAGCCTCATCGCGCCCGAAAGCGATCTGATGGGGCTGTCTCGCGAGGTGGAGGTCGTGCCCGACGAGCTGCCGCCTGCCCCGCAGGAAGACGGCGAAGGCACGGCTCCGCAAGAGGCGCCGGCGCTTGGCGCGACGGCGGGCGGTGGGGCGCCGGAGGGGTCGGCGGCCGATGCGCCGCCGACGGGTGTGACGGTCGAGCCCGCCTACGTCGAGGCGCTCGCCGGCGAAGGAGAGACCGTCGAGGAGCGCCGGCCCGAGGGCGAGGTGGACGTCGAGATCGACTTCGAGGCGCCGGACGATGCCGGCGGGCCCGCGCCGCCCGCGCCCAAGCCGCTGGTGCGCGAAGGAACGCTGCGCGAGATGTTCGGCTTCCGTGGCGCGGTGGCGGCGGCGGCACCAACCAAGGAGGAGAACACGCCGGTCGTAGGCACGCCGGCGCCGCCGGATACACCGATGACCGGGCCCACGCTGGCGCCGCCGGTCGACGCCGAGGGCGCGGCCGAGACGCCCGGCGACGCCGCCGCCGCAGCGCCCGGTGCGGGCGTGCGCGGACCGATCGCCGCCGACTTCCTGGAAGAGGAGGAGAAGGAAGCGCCGGCGCGCCGCGCGCCGCCGTCCGCGCCCCCGCCGGCACGCCCCGCCCCGCCGGCCGAGGGCGCACCCGGCGTCGTAATCCCGCTGGACGTCGAGCCACCCGAGCCGCCGCCGCGCCCTGCGCCACCGCCCGCCGGCTGGGGACTGGAGCCGTCGTTCCACGACGACGCCGTCCCCGCGCCACCGACGGTGCCGCGCGACACGATGGAGGCCGCGCCCATCGAGCAGGCCCGCTGGGAGGAGCTGGTCGCGCTGTACGAGGCCGAGATCGAGCTGACGCGCGACCGCGGGCGGCTGGTGACGTTGCACTACGAGGCGGCGCGCACGCTCGGCGACCGCCTCGCCGAATCCGAGCGCGCCGACCGCCACCTCGACGAGGCGCTCAAGCTGAACCCGCGCCACCGGCCGTCGCTGCAGATGCTACGCCGCAGCCACGTCGGTGCGCAGCGCTGGAGCGAGGCGCTCAAGCTCATCGACGTAGAGCTGAGCGTCATCCGCGATCCTCAGGAGGCGTCGCTGCTGCATCTGCGCAAGGGCCGCATCCTGGAGTTCCATACGGAGCAGCCGTCCGACGCCGCGCCCCGCGCGGCCTACGAGCGCGCCCGCGATACCGACCGCACCAACCGCTCCGCCAACGCCGCGCTCGCGGACCTCGCCTACGCGCGCGGCGACTGGAAATCGCTCATCACGCTGCACCGCGCCGAGGCGGAGCACAGTCCCGACTCTGCCGAGCGCGCCGCGATCGAGCTGGAGATGGCGGCGGTCGATGAGCTCGTGCTCCACGACGCCAAGGCCGCGGCGGCCGAGTACGGCGCGGCGCTGGGGCACGACGCCGCCCTGGCAGCGGCGTCGTTCGGGCTCGTTCGTCTCGCGCGAGCGCGCGCCGACGCGGGCGCCGAAGCCGACGCGCTCGAGGCAGACGCGGCGCTCGCGGGTGATCCGCCGGCACTGGCGCGGCGCCTGTGGGCGGCGTCGCTGGCGGCGGGCCGCGGCCGGGACGGCGCTCGCGCCGACGCGCTGCTGGCGCAGGCGGCGGTCGCCTCGCCGGCGGCCCCGGCGCTGGCGGCGCTGGTGGAGTCGCACGCGCTGGCCGGGCGCGATGCCGAGCGGGTCGAGGCGTTGCGCGCGCTGGCGGGCGTCCTTGCGCCGGGCGCGGCGCGGGCCGAGCTCCACCTGGAAGCGGCGGCCACCCTGGCAGCGCGCCTGGGCAAGCCCGAGCAGGCGCTGGAGCAGGTGGAGCGCGCCACCGCCAACGTGCCGGATCACGTCGTGGCGCGGCAGCTCCAGCTCCGCCTGCTGCACGGCGCGCGCCGCCACGTCGACCTGGCAAAGGCGTGGGAGGACGCGGCGGGGGCGGCCAGCGGGCTCGAACGGACGGCGGCGCTTCTGGTGGCAGCGGACCTGCGCGAGCGGCTCGCGGGTGACACGGCCGCTGCCGCCGAGGACTACGCGCGCGCGCTCGCCCAGAGCGCCGACGATCCGTTGGCGCTCGACGGGGCGCGCCGGCTCTGGGAAGGCGGCGGCAACGCCGGCGGCGCCGCGGAGAGCCGCGTCGCGGAAGGCGGCGGCGCGGACGGCGAGGGCGCCTCCTGGAAGCGGCTCGCCGGCGCTCTGCGGACGGCTTCGCAACACACCTCGGACGCGCAGGCGCGGCGGGCGCTGCTGCTGTGGTCGGCGGAGCTGTGGGAGCGGCGCGGCGCCGAGGCGGGACGGGACGCGGCGCTGGCCGCCTACGGCGAGGTCACCGCGCTCGTGCCGAACGACCCCGAGGCGCTCGGTGCGCTGGCGCGCCTTCACGCCGCCGCCGGAGACGAGGCGGAACACGCGCGCGCGCTGCAGGCGATGGCCGACGCCGTCCAGCAGACCGCCGCCGGCGAAGGCGCGGCCGGCGCGCCCGGCCTGCCCGGCATCATCGAGGAGCTGCGCTACGAGGCGGGGCGCTCCCGCGAAACGGCGGGGGCACTCGACGAGGCGCGTGCCCTCTACGAGCGGGCCGCGGCCTCACCCGGCGCGGCGCTCGCCCACGAGCGCCTGCTGGCGGCGTCCGGCAAGTCCGACGCGCTGCTCGCGGTGCGGCGCCGGGCGCTCGAAGCGCTCGGCGAGGACGGCGACCCCGCCGCGCGCGCTGCGCTGCACCTGCATCTGGGCGAAATCTGCGAGGTCGAGCTGCAGCAGCCGGACGAAGCCCTGGCGCACTACAAGGCCGCGCGCGCGGCGGCACCCGCCGACCTCGACGCGGCACGCGCCGTCGCGCGCCGCTACCGAGAGGCCGGCGACCACGCCGCGTGGGCACGAGCGCTGACCGAGGACGCGCGCCTGCGCACCGACACCGGACGCCGCGTGGCCGGGCTCCTACAGGCAGGCGACCTGCACGAACGACGCCTCGCGGACCCGGACCTCGCCGCTGCGCTGTACCGCGAAGCGCTCGCCGCCGATCCTGGCTCGTACGCCGCTCACGTGGCGCTCCACGACCTGTGCGCCACGCGCGGCGACGCCGCCGCCCTGGCGGCGCTCTACGCGGGCGACGTGACCCGCCTCGAGCAGGCCGGCGCCGGCACGGCGCGCCCGCACGATCTCGCCCAGGCCCTCATCCGCCAGGCGCGCTGGGTACGCATGGATCCCGAGCGCCGCGCCGAGGCGCTGGCGCTGGCCCGTCGCGCCCACGCCCTGACGCCCGACCTCACCGCGGCGGTGCGCTTCCAGGAGACGCTGGCCGCCCGCCTCGCCGACTGGCCCGCCTGGTGCGAGGCTCAAGAGCGGCTGGCGGCGCGCTTCACCGAGCCGCTCGACGCGCTCGACTACCTGATCGGCGGCGCGCTGGCGAAGCAGGCCCACGGGCTCGGCGACGGCGGGACGGCCGCAGCGGCGCGGGGCGGCGACGGCGGCGGCGCCACGCTGCATCCGGCGCTCGCCGATCTGCGCGCGGCGCTGGCGCTGTCGCCCGAGAACCCGGCGGTTCACCTGTGGCTCTACACGCTGGCGCGCGCCACCGGCGACGACGGCGCGCTCGCCGAGGCGCTGGACCGCATGGCGGCCTCTGCGCCCGACGCCGTGACGCGCGCGGCGCTCCTGACGCGCCTCGGCGACTTGCGGCCCGACGCGGCCGAGGTGCTCTGGCGCCAAGCGCTGCAAGCGCACGAAGGCTACCTCCCGGCCATCAAGCGCCTGCGGCGGCGCGCCGACGAGAGCAAGGACGGCGAAGCGTTGGCGGCGTTCGGCGAGGCGGAGGGGCGCGCTTCGGCGGATACAGCGCTCGCCACGGCGGCGTGGCTGCGCGCCGGAATCGCCGCCGCCGGCCCCTTGCGCGACGCCGCCCGCGCTCGCCGCGCCTTCGCCGAGGTGCTGGAGCGCGACCCCGGCAACGACATGGCGTTCGAATCGCTGGTCGAGCTCCTCACTTCGTCCGACGACCCGGCGGCGCTGCGCGACGCCCTCACGCGCCGCGCCGAGGCCGTGCGTGAGACCGGCCCGCTCACGGCCCTGCTGTTGCAGCTCGGCGAGCTTTGTCGCGACCGGCTCAACGCGCGCGCCGAAGCCAAACGCGCCTTCAGCCGCGTCGTGCAGATCGACGCCGCCAACCTCGCCGCCCTCGCCGCCCTCGGCGACCTCCACTTCGCCGACGGCGAATGGCAGGAGGCCGCCAGCGCCGCCGCGCGCCTCATCAAGCTGTCCACGCACCGCCCGGTCCTGCGCCTCGCCTATGCGCGCCTGGGGACCATCTACGCCGACCACCTCGTGGACCTCGGGCGCGCCGTCGAATGTTTCCGCCGCGCCGCCTCCCTCAGCGACGGCGCCGACACCGCCCCGCTGGAACGGCTCGTCGAGCTGCACCGCCGCCAAGGCGACTTCGCCGCCTCGGTCGAGGTCGGACAGCGCCTCGTCGCCGCCGCCACCGAGCCGCGCGATCGCATCCGCCACCACCTCGCCCTCGCCACCGTGCACGAGGAGGGACGCCAGGACCCCAAGACGGCGCTCATGGAGGTCCGGCGCGCGCTACAGATCGACCCCGGCGACCTCGCCGCGCTGGAGGCGCTGGCGGGGCTCTTCGAGCGCGCCGGCAACGCCCGCGCCCGCCAGATGGAGCTGGAGCGCGCCGCGCAGATCTACCTGGCGCGCGTCAAGGCACAGCCGGTTGAGCCGCTGCACTACCGCGGCTTGCTGCAGCTGCAGATCTGGTCCGGTGCGCGCGTCGCGGCCGCCGCCACCGCCGAGGCACTCGAGGTGCTCGGCGTACAAGACCCTGAGGTGTTGGCGGCGAAGTCGATGATCCCGCCGCAGGGCGGCTTCCCCGACCCGGTCGCGCTCTTCAGCCGCGAGGCCGAGGAACGCTGGTCGGCGGGCGGGAGCTACGCGGTGAGCCTGGCGCTTGCCGAGATCGGCCCGTGGACGCCCAAGGTCTTCCAGATCGACCTGAGCCGCTTCGGCGCGGGCAAGGCCGACCGCGTCGGCGCCGGGCCGTTGAAGGACGCCTTCGACCAGGCCGGGCGCGCCATGGGCGTGGCCGCCTACGAGCTATACCTGTCGCGCGCGGTGCCGACGGCGGCGGCGGCGTTCCCCGGCGAGCCGCCGCAGGTGGTGCTGGGCACGTCGGTCGTAGAGGGTGCCACGCCCATGGAGCTGCGATTCCTGGCGGCCCGCACGATGGGGATGCTCAGGGGTGGCCGCGGCGTGCTGCCGCTCATCGGCGCCGACGACTTCCGGCGGCTGCTCGTGGCGGCGGCGATGGCCGGCACCGATCAGGCCGGCGCCAAGGTCGACGCCGCGCAGGAGGCGGTGACCAAGGCCCTCTACAAAGCGCTACCGCGCAAGTCGCGCAAGGAGCTGGCGCCGGTGGCGCTGGAAGTGATGGCGCGCTCCGCCGACGCGCCGGCGCTGCACGCGGCGATGATCAACGACGCCAACCGCGTGGCGCTGGTGATGTGCGACCAGCTCGCCCCGGCGGTGGACGCGCTCGGGCGCATGAGCGGCGTCGTGCTGCATGGCGTGCGCGATCTGGCGGCGCGCGCGCGGGCGATGGCATCGCACCGCGAGATCACGGGCCTGTTGGCCTTCGCCGTCGGCGAGCAGCGGCAGGAAATGCGCAGGCTCGTGGGCCTGAAGTGAGGCGGCGCCCGGCGCGGACGCGCGCCGCGGCCGCCGCGGCCGGCGCGGCCGTCCTGCTGGTCGCGGCCCTCGCCGTCCCCCGTCCGGCGCGCGGAGGCGGACTGTACATCCCGGGCGTGGGCGGCGCGGGGCTCGGACGCGCCGCCGCGCACATCGTCGCGCCGGGCGACCTGAGCGCCATCTGGTACGACCCCGCGGCGCTCGTGGACATCGAGGGTGTGACCCTGACCTACGAGAACAGCTTCGTTTTCTCGCACGCGTCGTTCGACCGGCGCGACGACCCGACCGTCATCTCCGACGAGCGCGGCGTCTTCCCGCCGGTGAAGAACGAGGTCCACCCGTTCTACATTCCGATGCTGGGCTTGACGGTGGCGACGCGTCGCAACGTGACGCTGGCCCTCGCCTTCTACGCCCCGCACGCGGGCGACTTCGCCTTCCCGGCCGACGGGCCGCAACGCTACGCCGTCATCAAGAGCGACACGGGCGAGACGTTCGCCGAGGCGGCCTTCGGGGCGCGCCTCTCGCGCCGCGTGGACGTGGGGCTGGCGGCAGGCTTCAGCACGGTGTTCGTCGACGAAACGTTCGCCGTGCACGCCGATCCGGTGGTGGCGAACGAGCTGCACAGCGGCGACGCCACCGTGGTGCTCAAGGCGACCGCGTGGGTGGTGCCGAGCCTGGGGGCGGCGCTGCGGCTGCACCTGGGCGGCGGATTCGCCGCCGCCCTGTCGGCGCGCGCGCCGCTGGAGGTGCACGCGCGCGGAAAGCTGGAGATCACGCCGAGCGCGGAGCTGCAGACGCAAGTGGAAGTGGCGGGAGACGCCGTCACGATGCGCTTTCCGCTGCCGCTCATCGTCAACGCAGCGGTGCGCTGGGACAGCCCGGGGCGGCGCTTCGACCTGGAGCTGGCCGCCACCTGGGAGAACTGGAGCGTCATCGACGCCTTCGTCGTCGACGCCACGGCCGTGCGTCTGCAGAGCGGCCTTGTCGGAAAGTCGTCGGTGGGCATGGTGCGCTTCGACAAGGGACTGCGCGACGCCTTCTCGGTGAGGCTGGGCGCCGGCGTCACCATCCGCAAGGACGCGGTGTGGGCGCGCGCGGGCATCGGCTACGAGAGCCCGGGCATCCGGCGCGAGCGGCTGACGCCCAGCTCCGTCGACACGCACAAGGCGCTGCTCGGGGTGGGCGTCACCGTGCGCCTGTGGCGATTCGATCTGGCGCTGTCGTACCTGCGCATCTTCGAGGCGCCGACCGACGTCGACGACAGCACGTACGAGCAGCTCAACGCGCTTTCGCCGAAGCGCGTCACCATTGTCGGAAACGGCATCTACCGCGGGTCGTATGACGTGGCGTCGGCCGCCCTGACCGCGCGGTTCTGAGGCCTCGTCCGGCCCCGTGGCGCGCCGACGTAGCCACACCCGCTGACCTGGCCCCACATTATTAATGAGGGAGCCCACAGTCGCAGCAGCCGCGGCAGGCCGGTCTGGGCCCACCGGCACGCGCGGCGCCCTGTGCCGCACAGTCACTCCGGCGTGAACGCAGGTGCCCGTCTGGCCAGGTGTTCGCTGGGAGCACACGGACCCAACCCCCTGGTTCTAGGCTCAACCATCTGGATTCATTAGGATGAGATCCTGGCGTGCGCGCTGGCATGGCGGGTGCTTTGGAGTCTCTCGACCGCGCAACGACGCGCCGACCACCCCGTGAAGGGGCGTCGAGCAACGACCAAGGAGGTCAGATGCTGAAGGGTCGAGGGGCCACGACGCAAAGCGAGCAACATCGCGAGTTTGCCGGCCTCGCGCTACGGCACGTCGACGAACTGTATGCTGCGGCCATGCGCATGACGAAGAACGACAAGGATGCAGAGGACCTGGTCCAAGAGACCTACATGCGCGCGTACACCTTCTTCCATCGGTTCCAGGCCGGCTCGAACTGCCGGGCTTGGCTCTTCAAGATTTTGACCAACACCTTCATCAACGGCTTTCGAAAGCGCCGCAAGGACAAGGAAATCACCGGCGCGCTCAACGTGGAACCCACTCTACCGCGCTGCATGCCGGCGGACCCAGCGCCGCCTTCGCCCGATCCTGCAAACGACCCGAACGGGCGCTATTTCGGCGACGAGGTGCAGGCAGCGCTGGCGGCTCTGCCGGCCAACTTCCGCACCGCCGTCATCCTTGCGGATCTACACGACTTTAGCTACGCGGAGATTGCGGACGCAATGGGCTGCGCGCCCGGCACCGTGATGTCGCGAATCTTCCGAGCCAGACGGCTGCTGGCAGAGCGCCTCTCGACGTATGCCGCGGAGCGCGGCGTCGTCAACCAGCGACGGGCGTTGGCCGCCTAGGGCGCGCGAAGCGCGCACCGCTCGGGCGTATAGAATCTGCCACAAGCCCTGACACGGCCGTCGCGAAACGGAAAACCCGAGCTACCGCTTGGTGTTGCCGTCGGGATCGTCCTTGCCCTCGCCGCCCTGCAGCAGCACCAGCAGCGGACGCCGCTTCGGTCCTGCAGGCCGCACGCGCAGGTCCTTGACCGGTACTTCGGGGCCGATGGGCTCGGTGGGCTTGTCGTACAGCTTCAGACCGGCGGCCTGCTTGTCGAAACCACCCGTCAGGCGAACGCGCTCCTTCGTGTTCACGATCACGCGCGTGAAGGCGCCGCGATGAACAGGGCGCACCTCGTGGCTTTTCTGTAGCGGGCGCAGCTTGATGCTGCACTCCAGCAGGTTTCGCGGCTCGGGCGCGGCCGCGGGCGCCTTCGGTGCGGCGGGCCGCGCGGCCGGCGCCTCGGGCTCTGGCTTCTGCGTCTCCACTTCGACCGGCGATGCCCTCAACGAGGCCACCGCGCGAAGGAGCCGCAGCAGGAAGCTCATCTCCCCTGTGCTTGTCACCGGCCGTCCGTAGTGTCAAGCGCGCCTCCCCCGGCGCGACGCGCCGAGGGCCCCTGGCGCGAAAACTGGACCGCCGCGCGGCGCCCGCTACCATCGCCTTCATGGCGCCTTTCCCACGCGGACCGTTCGTGCACGGCCGTGTGCGGTCCACCCGGGGCCGGCTCGCGACGGCAGTCGCGCTCGCGGCGGCGGCGGGGACCGCCACGGCAGGGTGTGTGCGCGTGCACGCCGGCGGCGACCTGGCCGGCGAGCACACGGCGCGCGCTCCGATGCTGGCGCCCGCCGCGTCCGACGCGCCGCCCGGCGCGGTCTCGCTGGAGGGGCTGTTGCGCGCGCGCGTCGTCGCGCGCGCACGGGTGCGCGCCGGCAGCGCCGCCGCGTTGGACTACGAGACCGACGACGGAGCGGGCACTCTCGACGACCCTGGCGCCGCGCTCGCCTTCGTTCGCCGCGTGCTCGCCGACGCGGGCGCCGACGTCGCCGCCGTCGGTGTCGGGCCACACGCGCTCGCCGACCTGCACGCCGGACTTGCCCGCCGCCGCGCGCTCTACCGGGATCACCTGCCCGTCCCCGGGGACCTCGTGTTCCTGCGCGCCACGTACGCGGAGGATCCCGCCGCCGGCGCCGCCGCCACCACCGCCGCCTCTGCGCCCGCCCGCGCCACCGGCGCCGTGACGCACGTCGCACTGGCCGTCGACGTGGCCGGCGACGGGACGATCGACGCGCTGGGCTTCCGGCGCGGGGCGGCGCGGCGCGACCGCCTGAACCCGTATCACCCCACGCAGCGGCTGCTCGACGGCCGCATCGTGAACTCGTTCGTCCGAATCATCCGACCCGACGATCCGCCCGGCACACGCTACCTCGCCGGCGAGCTGCTCGAGTCGTTCGGCGATTCGGCGGCGTTCGTCCCGCCGGTGTCTTCTGCGACTCCGTCCAGCGCGGGCGGCGCCACCGCCAAGTAAGGTCGCAGCCGCGCCAGCAGCTTCGGCCCGATCCCGCGCACGCGCACCAACGCGTCCACGTCGGGAAATCGACCACGGCGGACGCGATCGGCGACGATGCGCGCCGCCAGCGCCGGGCCGATCCGCGGGAGCGCCTCCAGATCCGCGGCGGACGCGCCGTTCAGATTGACCGCGCGCCCCAGCGCGAGACGCGCCGCGCCGTCGAGCGGCATGATGGCGAACGCGCCGTCGCACGCCCCCTCCCCTTCGTCCGCTGCCGCGGAAGTGGCGGCGCCCTCCGCCGCGAAGACGAGCGCCTCGCCGTCGCCCAGCGTCCCGACGCGCGCCGCCGCCGCGCCGCACTCCGACGCGGCGAGCGCCCGCCCCACGGCGCCCCGGCATCCCACGCGCACCGCCGCCCCCGCGCCGGAACCGGGGCGCGAGCCCGCCACCGCGACCACGCCGTCGGCGCATCCGTCCAGCGGGTCACCCGGCGGCGGCGGCAAGGCGCCCCACCCGCGCCCCGCCCGCCACGCCACCGCCAGCAACGCCACGCCGCACAGCGGCCACACCGCGCCGCGCCCCGTCCGCAAGCACCACGCCCTATCCATGTGAGGGATATCGGCACGGGCCGCGGCGTTCTTGCGCGCGCGCCCAGCCATCGTCCCGTGACGCCACGTTTGCCAAACCGTCACACGGTCACGATACTGATGCGCGCATGGCGCGCGTGCTTGTAATCGAAGACGAGCCGGACCTCCGGCAGGTGTTGGAATACAACCTGCGGCAAGACGGCCACGAGGTTCTCACCGCCGTCGCCGGCCGCGACGGCCTGCGCCTCGCGCGCGAGCGCGCCCCCGCGCTGGTGCTGCTCGACCTGATGCTGCCCGACGTCCCCGGCACCGAGGTGTGCAAGTCGCTCAAGAGCGACCCGGCCACGCGCGCCGTCCCCGTGCTGATGCTCACCGCCAAGGGCGAGGAGATCGACCGCGTGGTGGGCTTCCAGCTCGGCGCCGACGACTACGTCGTCAAGCCCTTCAGCGTGCGCGAGCTGCTGCTGCGCGTGCAGGCGATCCTTCGCCGCAGCCAGGGCGCCGCCGCGGAGGCGCGCCCCGCCGTGGACTTCGGTCAACTGCGCATCGACCGCGACGCGCACCGCGTGTGGGTCGCCGGCGCCGAGGTCGAGCTGACCGCGCTCGAGTTCAAGCTGCTGGTCGGCCTCTACGAGCGCGGCAACCGCGTGCAGACGCGCTCCACCTTGCTCGACGACGTCTGGGGCATCGAGGCGGACATCACCACGCGCACCGTCGACACGCACGTCAAGCGCCTGCGCGACAAGCTCGGCGCCGCCGGCGCCTACATCGAGACGGTGCGCGGCGTCGGGTACCGGTTTGCCGAGTCGCCCGAGGCCGTGCGCTGAGCGTGGGCGTCCGCCTCGGCATCCGCGCCAAGCTCTTCCTGTGGTCGCTCGCCCTCATCGGCGCCTCGGTGCTGGCGGCGGAGATCTACCTGCGCACCGCGCTGGCTGCGCTGCTCACCGACGGCATTCGCGACGACCTACTGGTGCGCGCCGCCATCGTGGAGCACGAGGCGGCCGCGCTCGCCGCCACGGCGCCGGCGCCCGACTCGGCCGCCTGGGACGCGCTGGCCGACGACGCCGGCCGCCGCGCGCGCGCGCGCGTCACGTTCGTCGCCGCCGACGGGCGCGTCCTCGGCGACTCGGAGGTGACACTCCCCGACCTGGCCCGCCTCGACAACCACGCCGGCCGCCCCGAGATCGCCGCGGCGCTCGCCACCGGCCAGGGCGCCAGCCTGCGCTGGAGCGACACGCTGCACACGCGGCTCATGTACGTCGCCCTTCCGTTACGTGCAAGCGCGCCTGGGCCGGCCGGCGCCGCGACGGCTCCCGCCGGCGTGGTGCGCCTTGCCACGCCGCTCACCGAGGTCGACCGAACGGTCGGGCAGTTGCGCCGCATCCTGCTGCTGGGGGCGGCGCTGGCCCTCGGCCTGGCGCTCGCCATGTCCGCCGCCGCCGCGCAGCTCGCTTCGCGCTCCGTGCGCGCGCTCATCGGGGTCGCCGAACGCATGGCCGCCGGCGACCTGGCCACGCGCACGCGCAGCACCGGTCGCGACGAGATCGCCGCGCTCGCTCGTGCTCTCGACGGCCTCGCCGAGAGCCTCTCCGCCTCTCTCGGCGACCTGCGCACCGAGCGCGATCTGCTCGGGCGCATTCTCACCGGCATGCAGGAGGGCGTGCTGGTGCTGGATCCCGACGGCCGCGTGGCGCTGGTCAACGCCGCCTTGCGCGAGGCGCTGCTCCTCCACGCCGACGCCGTGGGCCGCCCGTTCCTGGAGGTGCTGCGCCATGCCGGGCTGAAGTCCCTGCTCGACCGCGCCCGCGCGCGCGGCGAGCCGGCGGCCGACGAGATCGACCTGGGCGGGTTGCGGCCCCGGCGCCTGCTGGTGCGCGCCGTCCCGCTGCCGGGCGAAGGCGGGGGCCTGGTCGCGGTGCTGGTCGACGTCACCGATCTCCGCCGCCTGGAGTCGCTGCGCCGCGACTTCGTGGCCAACGTCTCGCACGAGCTGCGCACGCCCATCGCGGCGGTGCGCTCGGCGGCGGAGACGCTGCGCGGCGCGGCGGCCAACGACACGGCCGCGCGCGCGGGCTTCGTGGAGATGATCGAGCGCAACGCCGAACGGCTTCACCGTCTGGTCGAGGACCTGCTGGACCTCTCGCGCATCGAGGCCCGCGAGCTGCGCCTGGTGGGCGAGCCCACGGATCCCGCGGCGCTCGTCGAGCAGGCGCTGGCGCCGCACCGCGCCCGCGCCGCGGCGCGCGGCCTCACGCTCGACGCCGACGTCGCGCCCGGCGTGCCGGCCTTTCCCGCCGACCGCCGCGCGCTGGAACAGGTGCTCGGCAACCTCGTCGACAACGCCGTGAAGTACTGCCAGTCCGGAGCGCGCGTGACGGTGCGCGCCGTCGCGCACGAGGGCGGGGCGCGCTTCGTCGTGACCGACAACGGCCCGGGCATCGACGCCAGGCACCTGCCGCGCCTGTTCGAGCGCTTCTATCGTGTGGACGAGGGGCGTGGGCGCGAGCAGGGCGGCACCGGCCTCGGGCTCGCAATCGTCAAGCACCTCGTCGAAGCGATGGGCGGCACGGTGTACGTCGAAAGCACGCCGGGCGCCGGGACCACCTTCACGGTGACCGTCCCCCCCCTTCGCACCGAGCGCCGGTCGGCCGTCGCGTGACGTTCATGTGACGGAACGGCGGCGAATGGTGACGCGGCCGCGCCGGGCACGTGACTCGCCCCGCACGTTGGGGTATCGTCCGCGGCCATGCTCGAGAAACTGCTGCCCCGCGAGACAAGCTTCTTCGACTTCTTCGAGCGCCACGCCGCCTTGACGGTGGAAGGCGCCAAGGAGTTCCTGTCGCTGGTGTCGACCGGCGCCAACATCGAGTCGAAGACCCGGCGCATCAAGGAGATCGAGCACGAGACCGACGTCATCACGCACCAGTGCGTGGAGGCGCTGCACAAGACCTTCATCACGCCGATCGAGCGCGACGTCATCCATCGCCTCATCACCAAGATGGACGACGTGATGGACTTCGTGGAGGCGGCGTCGGAGCGCATCGCGCTCTACGGGGTGACCGACATGACGCCGGAGGTGAAGGACCTGGCGGACGTGCTCGTGCGCGCTGCCCAGGAAGTGGAGCGCGCCCTGCGCGGCCTTCGCGACATGAAGAACGCGCCGATGATCCTGCAGAAGTGCATCGACATCAACCGCCTCGAGAACGACGCCGACGCCATCCTCCGCTCGGCGGTGGCGCGCCTCTTCCGCGAAGAGAAGGACCCGATCACCGTGATCAAGTGGAAGGAGATCTACGAGAACCTCGAGACCGCCACGGACCGCTGCGAGGACGTGGCCAACATCATCGAGGGCGTGGTCCTGGAGCACGCCTAGGTCGCGCCGTGCAGCCCGCTTTCCTGCTCGTCGTGGTGGTGGTGATCGTCGCGCTGGTGTTCGACGTCATCAACGGTTTCCACGACGCCGCCAACTCCATCGCCACGGTCGTCTCGACGCGCGTGCTCTCCCCACGCGTGGCGGTTCTCTGGGCGGCGTTCTTCAACTTCGTGGCGATGTTCGTCTTCGCGCCCAAGGTCGCCGACACCATCTCCAAGACCGTGAAGATCAACCCCGCCGACCCGGCCTTCGTCTGGGTGGTGCTCACCGGGCTCCTCGGCGCCATCGTCTGGGACCTCATGACGTGGTGGTGGGGGCTGCCCACCAGCTCCTCGCACGCGCTCATCGGCGGGTTCGCCGGCGCCGGCGTGGCGCACGCCGGCTGGGACGTGCTGCAGTGGGACAAGGTCGTCAAGACCGTGGAGTTCATCCCGCTGGCCCCGCTCATCGGTTTCGGGCTGGCGCTGCTGCTGATGTTCTCGGTCTACTGGATCTTCCACAAGTGGCGCCCCGGGCAGGTCGACCGCCTCTTCCGGCGCGGGCAGCTCCTGTCGGCGGCGCTCTACTCGCTGGGCCACGGCGGCAACGACGCGCAGAAGACCATGGGCATCATCGTCGCGCTGCTCGTGGCGGCCGGCTACTTCGACAAGAGCGTCACGCTCTCCATCCTGAATCCGCGCACGCTCTGGATCATCCTCTCCTGCCACGCCGCCATGGCGCTCGGCACCGCGTTCGGCGGCTGGCGCATCGTCAAGACGATGGGCATGAAGATCACCAAGCTGAAGCCGGTCGGCGGCTTCTGCGCCGAGACCGCAGGCGCCAGCACGCTCTTCATGGCCACGCTGCTCGGCGTCCCGGTGTCGACCACGCACACCATCACCGGCTCCATCGTCGGCGTCGGCGCCACCACCAAGCTCTCCGGCATCAAATGGGGCGTCGCCGGCCGCATCGTCTGGGCGTGGCTGCTCACGATCCCCGCTTCCGCCGCCGTGGGGGCCAGCTGCTTCTACCTCGTGCGCTTCTTGCGCCCCGGGTTCTGACGCGTCCGGCGATGCTCGGTCCCGACGGTGGCCGCGGACCCGGAGTCCGCCACGCGACGCGTCAGGGCTCGACGTAGATGGGGTTCGCGTAGATCCAGGGAAAGCGCGCGATCCAGTCTCCGGCGTCGGCGCCGAGGAAGGGGCTCAGGTGCGTCGGCGTCACGTAGACGACGACGCGGTAGGCGCCGGGATCGGTGGGCGTGTAGGCGAGATCCTCGTCGGGGCCGGACTCGGCGACGACGACAGGGCCGGCGGCGGAGGCCCAGACGAGCTCGATCGTCACGGGCGGCGGTGCGGCCCGCGGGTCGAGGTCGAGCACGTGAGGGGCGGTGACGTGCAGCACGGGCGCGGCCGTGAGCGAGACGTGGTCCCCCATCTCGGACGTCGCGCCACCCGCGTCTTCGGCGTGGTAATCGAAACCGTCGGGCGTGCCGTAGATCTCGAAGGCGCCGTACACGCGGCCGCCGGCGAGCGCGCCACGCACCACGTCCGGGGCCAGCGCGGCGCCCTCCGGCACGAGCAGGACGTTGGAGAACCAGCGCATCATGCGCCGGTACGAGTCGCCGCGCTCCCCGTCGCTGAACAGGAAGGGCACCGAGTTCTGGTGCGCGTCCGTCCCCAACGTGCCCACCGCCGGGCGCTCCGCCAGCACCTGGTCGAAAAGCTCCAGCGAAGGACGGTTCTCGAAGAAGAAGGCAAGCCACGCTAGGTCGGGGACGTCGTGCGACTGGGCGAACGTGGCGATGGCGGTGATGGCGCCGAACGGGTCCGTCTGCCCCAGCGAGTCGACGCGGATGTCGGGATCGACGTTGGCGTGCAGATTGTAGATCTCGAAGCCCACCAGCGGCAGCCCCAGCAGGTAGTCGAGCGTGCGCCCTTCGCTGTGGGCGACGAGCACGAGCGCGCCGGCCTCCGCCTCGGCCAGCGCCGTGTCGGCGTCGTACTGGTTGTAGAAGTCCTCGAGCGCCGGCCCGACCGGGACGTCGGGATGGGCCGAGAACGCCACCGGCATCAGCTCGTCTTCCATGCCCACCATCGTGAAGACGCGATGGCCGTCTTCGCAGACGATGACGTTAGCGACGTGTGCGCCGGTGGCGGGGTCGGTGACCGGCTCGTCGCCCGCGCGGATGAGGAGCGCGTCCTCGAAGGACGTCGTTCCCAAGAGGGTCGGGTGGTCCGTGTACAGCGCATAGTCCTCGCGCGTCAGACACAGCCCGCGGCGCAGGTCCTGGTTGCAAGGCTCGTTGGGCGTACCGTCGGCGAGCACCGGCGCGCCGTCACAGGCGTCGTGCGAGTGGATGGTGTGCAGGTGGATGATACCGCGCGCGGGGCGCAGGCCCCGGTAGGTCGCCAGCCGCGACGTCGGCGGCAGGCGCGGGTCCCATTCGAGCGCGCCCGGCGCCGTGCCCGCGTCGAGCGCCGCGCCGGCATCGGTGGCTGGCGCCGCGTCGCCGCCGGCGGCAGGGTGACCGCACCCGCCGAGCGGGGCGCCGGCCGCCGCGGCCGTCGCCGCGACGAGCGCGAGCTGCACGCATCGCATGCCGGACACCGTAGGGAGCACGCGCGCCGGCGTCAAGCGTCCCGCGGGCGGCAGGCGATCCGTTCGGCCACCACTGCGAGATTGCGCGGCCGCTGAGCGGAAAACCGCCGGGCGCGGAGCCTAAGGCGCGCCGCCGGCGGCCTGTGGGCGTGCATGCCAGATGCGCGTGCAGAGCGCGGCGCCCAGGAGGGCGAACGGCAACAGGAAGAGCGGCCACCAGATCCAGCTGCGCGTCGTGAGGTAGCCGAGGGCCAGGCTTTGCGCACCGGTGCCGAGGTAGACCGCGCCGTCGATGATCGCGACGGCCGTGGCGGCGCCGCGGCGTCCACCGAAGTCCATCGTCGCGGTCCCGCTGAGCACGCCGTGCGTACCGATCACGCAGATCGAGATCAGAAACGCGACGAGGCCGAGCCAGTAGGGCCAGAGCGTCAGGACGGGACCGGCGTCGACCTTGCGGCGGTCGCCGGCGCGCGCGTGCGCGAGCTTGTCCGGCACCGCCAGCGTGAGCGTCGCGCCGGCGCGCTCCACCGTCACGGGGATGGCTGGCGCGCCGCCGGTCTCGCCGACGTGGGCCGGTGAAGCCGTGCCGCCCCCCGCCGCCCCGGCGCAACCGCACGACGTCGCGTTCCAGACGGCGCCCCCCTCGCACGCCGACGGAACGCAGGCGACCGCGCGCGCCACGTCGTCCCAGCTCGCGAGCGCGGCGCCACCGGCGCCGCCGACCGCCAGGATTCGGTCTCCTACTTGCAAGGGCCCCTTCAGGTCCTTCACCCAGCCCACCGTCGTCGTGGTGCCGCCGAGCGTGAACACCATCACCGCGCAGGCGACTGCCAGCACCGCGTACAGGCCGCCCGCGGCGGGGGCTCGCCGGCTCTGGAAGAAGAGGTCGCTGACCCAGCCGGCGACGTTGCCACCGATGACGCCCGCCACGAACAGGAGCCCGCCCCAACCAGCCTGCAGGAACGGCGCCAGCGCCGCGAGCGCGCCGCAGGCGATGAGCGCGGCGCGCCGCTTCCCGGCGAACGCGCGCGCCGTCAAGAAGAGCCCGGCGGCGAAGCCGAAGAGCGGCAGCACAAGTCCCCAGCGCCCCCAAGACCCGTTCACGAGCGGATGGCTCCCCGGCAGCGCCCACACTTCGTTGGCGTAGAAGGGGAACCAGTGCATCACGCCCTGGCGCAGGACGCCGGTGCAGAACTCGATCGCCGCCACCGTGAGCAGCACGGGGTTCGTCAGTATGCGGCGCGCCACCACCGTCACCGAAACCGGGCCCGCGTCCTCGCCGGAGCTGGCGTCGCCGGTCTCGAAGTCCGACAGCCCCGCCTCCGCCGGACGGTCGCGCAGCAGGAACGCCTCGATGACGAACATCCCCAGGAGCGCCCCGGCCGGCGCGAAGAAGACCCACCACACCGCACCGGGGCCCGCCGCCGGCGGCCCCGACACGAGCCCCAGGATCCAGCCGTTGGCGGTGAACGCGAAGAAGATCCCGCTCGCGATCATCGTGCCAAAGATGCCGGAGAAGCCGCCGCGCTCGCGCACGTGGAACCAGTGCGCGTTGACCTTGACGATCGAGACCGCGCCGAAGCTCTGGAAGTACATGTTGAGGGAATAGAGCAGGGTCGCCGCGGTGAGCAGGCCGCTCTTGGGCAGCGTGAAGGCCGCCAGGCCGAGGCCCACGTTGGCAGCGATGGCCCCGAGGGCGGCGATGAGGATGGTCCGCCTGCCGCCCAGGTAGTCGGTGAGCGGACCGTTGAGGAAGAACGACAGCCCGTAGACCGCCGTGCCGACGCCGAAGATGCCGCCATACTCGGCCTTGGTCAGCCCGCCGAAATCGCGGAAGACGGTCAGGTTGTAGCGGGCCATGTAGAGAAACGCGTAGGTCAGGCCGACGGGCAGCCAGTTCAGGCGGCGGCGCGCGAGGAACGCGTCGGAGTGGCCGAGGTCGACCCGGGGCAGCCGCTTGAGGACCACGGCGATCGCCCCGAGGAGCAGCACCAGCGGGATGAGGTTCGACAGCCAGGCGGGCATGTTCACCTCAGCACGAGGCGGGGCTGGCGCAGGTGTACTGCTTGGCCGTCGGGCCGATCACCCCTGGCGCGCCGGTCTTGCCGTCGTTCGCCGGGAAGCCGGGCGCCGAGGTGCCGCCCACGCCGCCGTCGCCGCCGGCGGCGCCGTTGTCGTTGATGAAGCTCGAGGTGTCGATGTCGACCGTCGAGCCCGTCTCGAGGAAGACGCCATAAGA
>DASYRF010000163.1:0-15862 GCA_036004705.1 Myxococcota bacterium | reverse complement strand
CGTGCCCGTGATCGTGCCCCTCGGGTCCGTGGTCGTGCCCCTCATGTCCGTGGTCGTGCCCCTCATGTCCGTGGTCGTGCCCCTCATGTCCGTGGTCGTGCCCCTCATGTCCGTGGTCGTGCCCCTCGTGCCCGTGATCGTGCCCCTCGTGCCCGTGATCGTGCCCCTCGTGTCCGTCGTCGTGGTCGTGCGTGTGCGCGTGCGCATGCGGGTCGTGGCCGTGATCGTCGTGGTCTGGCGCGCGCTCGTCGTGGTCGTGGTCGCGCCCGTCGTGGTCGTGATCGTCGTGGGACATCGCCCTGTCGATCTTCCTTCCCGGATTGGGCCGGGATATTCAGGTGCAGTATCCGCTCCCGTCGGGAAGTGTCAACGCAGGAGGCCCCATGGATCGCTCGCGTTCGTCCGCAGCCGTCGCTTCGACCCTCGCCGCCGCCGCGCTCGCGCTCGCGCTCGGCGCGCTCCCCGGTGCCGCCGACGCCGCCGACGCCGGCCCCGACCCCGCTGTCTTCAAGGCGCGCCGGGCCCGTCTCGTGAAGGTGCTCGGCGGCAAAGGCCTGACCGTCCTCTACGGCAAGGACCGCATCGGCGACGGCGACAAGCAGTCGGCCAACTTCTGGTACCTCACCGGCGTGGACGACGAGGGCGCCGCGCTCGTGCTCGCCCCCGAGGAGCGCGCTCCCGCGGACCGCGAGATGCTTTTTCTCCGGCCCGTCGACCCCGAGGCCGACCGCTGGACCGGCGAGCGCCCGCCCCTCGGCGCCGACCTGCGGGCGCGCGTCGGCTTCGAGAAAGTGTACCGCTCCGCGCGCCTCGGGGGCGTCGTCTCCGACCTCGCCACGCGCGCTTCGACGCTGGCGTTCCTCGGTCCCGTCGCCGGCTTCGACGCCCCCGTCCCGCGCGAGCTGAGCGTGCTGCGAGACGTCAGCGCGCGCGTCCCCGGCATCGGACTCAAGCCGTACTACTACGCCGTCGACGACCTTCGCGCCGTGAAGGAGCCGCTCGAGATCGCCATGATGCGCGCCGCCATCCGCCACACCGCCGCCGGCCACGACGCGGCCGCCGCCGCCATCCGCCCTGGCGTGCGCGAGTACGAAGTGAAGGACCTGCTCGAAGCCGCGTTCCGCAAGGACGGCGCGCGACGGCTGGCGTTCCCGAGTATCGTCGGCAGCGGCCCCAACTCGACCATTCTGCACTACCCCGACGACACGCGCGCCATGGCCGCCGGCGAGCTCGTCGTCGTCGACATCGGCGCCGAGCACGAAGGCTACGCCGCCGACATCACGCGCACCTTCCCGGTGAACGGCCATTTCGAAGGCGAAGCCAAGCGCGTCTACGAGGTCGTGCTCGCCGCCCAGGAAGCCGCCATGAAGAAGGTACGTCCGGGCGCCTTCATTTCCGACGTGCACGACGCCGCCACGAAAGTCATCGCCGACGCCGGCTACGGCGATTACTTCATTCACGGCTGCTGCCACTTCGTCGGCCTCGACGTCCACGACGCCGGCGACCGCAGCAAGCCCCTGCAGCCCGGCATGGTCCTCACCGTGGAGCCCGGAATCTACATCCCCGCCAAGGGGATCGGCGTCCGCATCGAGGACGAGATGCTCGTGACCAAGTCCGGCGCCGAGCACCTCACGTCGATGCTCCCGCGCGCCCCCGCCGACGTGGAGCGCTGGATGGCTTCCGGCCGCTCTGCCCCCGTCCCGACGTCGCACTGAATGCATTAAAGTAGGGCCGGCGCTCGGTCCACGGGCGCTCGGTGCAGGAGATCGCACATGGCTGCAGGAAGACTGAAAGCGCTCGGTGCCAGCGTGGAGCCGTGGTCGTATGCGGCGCTCCGCATCGTCGCCGGCGCGATGTTCGCGTTCCACGGCCTGCAGAAGCTGTTCGGCTGGCTCAGCCCCGGGCCGGCACCGGCGTTCGGCTCCCAGGTCTGGATCGGGGGCGTGATCGAGCTGGTGGGCGGCGCGCTGGTGGCGCTCGGCCTCTTCGCTCAGCCGGCGGCATTCATCGCCTCGGGAACGATGGCGGTGGCGTACTTCCAGTTCCACTGGAAGCTCGTGCTCGCCGAATGGAAATGGCTTCCCGGAGTCAACAAGGGCGAGCTCGCCGTGCTGTACTGTTTCTTGTTCCTGTTCATCGCCGCACGCGGCGCGGGCCCTGCCTCACTGGACCGGCGCTTCGGGCGCACCTAACGCGACGCGGCTGCTACACGACGAGGAACACGCGCGATGGGCTTGCTGGATCCGGTGGCGCCGCCGTACGACGCGCTCGAGTGGGAGAAGCAGCCGTTCGGCGCGAAGTGCCGCCAGGTGTGCCAGGCCTGGGCGCTGCAGGGATACGGCACGCCGCTCGG
Source organism: Myxococcota bacterium (assembly GCA_036004705.1). Taxonomy (GTDB): domain Bacteria; phylum Myxococcota_A; class Polyangia; order DASYRF01; family DASYRF01; genus DASYRF01. The sequence continues at coordinate 13,509 of DASYRF010000163.1, read as the reverse complement.
GGTCTACGCGGTCTACGCGCTGAAGGCACTCGTCTACGTGGGCGGGTGGTGGTTCTTCTGCCGCTTCACGCCGGGATTGGGGAGCCTGCGATCGATCGCCTCGTGGTGGATGGCGCCGGTGGCGTTCCAGAAGGCCATCCTCTGGAGCATGCTCTTCGAGATACTGGGGCTCGGGTGCGGCAGCGGACCGCTCACGGGGCGGTACCTTCCCCCCATCGGCGGCTTCCTCTATTTCCTGCGTCCGGGCACAACGAAGCTGCCGCTCGTCCCCGGCCTGCCGATCGCGGGCGGCACGCGGCGGACTTGGCTCGACGTCGTTCTCTACGCGGCGGTGCTCGCCGCGCTGGGGCGCGCCCTGGTGGCGCCGGCGATCGGCCTCCAGCACGCAATCCCCATCGCCGCGCTGGCCGCCCTGCTCGCGGTGACGGACAAGACGGTCTTCCTCTGCGCCCGCGGCGAGCATTACTGGACCACCGTGATGGTGTTCGTCCTCGCGTTCGACTGGATCCCGGGCACGAAGGCGGTATGGGCGGCGCTGTGGCTGTGGGCGGGTGTCTCCAAGCTCAATCACCATTTCCCGGCCGTGGTGTGCGTCATGACGAGCAACAGCCCCTTCACGCGTTTCGAATGGCTGCGCCGGCGCATGTACCGCGGCTATCCGGACGACCTGTCGCCCTCGCGACTCGCGGTGATCGCGCACGGGGGAACTCTCTTGGAGTTCGCCGTGCCGGTGCTGCTGCTCGCGGGGCACGGCGGGACGGTCACCTGGGTGGGGCTCGTTCTCATGCTCGTGCTGCATGGCTTCATCACGAGCAACGTGCCGATGGGCGTGCCAATCGAGTGGAACGTGATGATGGTTTACGGTGGGTTCTTCCTCTTCTGGAAGCACGCGGACGCGAGCCTGCTTGGCCTGAACGTCCCGGCCGCGACGTTCCTGGCGGTGATGCTGGTCGCCGTTCCGCTCCTCGGAAACGTCATGCCGTCGTGGATCTCGTTTCTGCTGGCGATGCGCTATTACGCCGGCAACTGGGCCTGCAGCGTCTGGCTCTTCAAGGGCGACAGCTACCGGAAGCTGGATCGCCTGAAGAAGAGCTCCGCGTGGGTCTACGACCAGCTGGCGCGCATGTATGACCGGCGGACCTCGGTGGGCATCGTGGGCAAAGTGATGGGCTTCCGGCTGATGCACCTGCACGGACGCGCTTTGCCGCTGCTCGTGCCGAAGGCCGTCGACCGGGTCGAAGACTACGAGTGGGTGGACGGCGAGCTGGTCGCGGGCCTGGCGCTGGGGTGGAACTTCGGGGACGGGCACCTCCACGACGAGCAGCTCCTCCGCGCGGTCCAGGAGCAATGCGCGTTCGAGGCCGGAGAGCTGCGCTGCGTTTTCGTGGAGTCGCAACCGCTGGGGCGCGCGACGTTGCACTGGCGCATCGCCGACGCCAAGAGCGGGCCGCTGGAGCAGGGCGACCTGCAAGTGCGCGACCTCCTCGCGCGCCCGCCCTGGCCCGACGGCGCGAGCACGTCAGGCGCGGGCTGAGCCATGGGCGCTGCCCCCGACGCCGTGGTCATCGGGAGCGGGCCCAATGGGCTGGCCGCGGCGGTCGCGCTGGCCCACGGCGGCGCCTCGGTGCTGGTGCTGGAGGCCATGGCCGAGATCGGCGGCGGCGTCCGCACCGCCGCGCTCACGTTGCCGGGCTTCGCGCACGACGTCTGCTCGGGGGCGCATCCGCTGGGAATCCTCTCTCCGTACCTGTCGACGCTGCCTCTGCGCGAACACGGCCTGGAATGGATTCGCCCGGGCGCTTCGGTGGCCCACCCGCTGGACGACGAGCCGGCCGTCATGTTGTGGCGCTCGCTCGAAGAGACGGCGCGCGGACTCGGCCCCGACGAGGCGCCCTATCGCCGCCTGCTCGCGCCGCTGCTCGGCGACCCGCGCGGCCTCCTCGCCGACCTGCTCGCGCCGCTCGGCCTCCCCCGTCACCCGCTGTTGATGATGCGTTTCGGGCTGAAGGCGATCCGGGCGGCCACGGCGTTGGCGCGCGCTCGCTTCCGCGGCGACCGGGCACAGGCGCTATTCGCCGGATGCGCGGCGCATTCGATCCTTCCGCTCGAGCGCCGCCTCAGCGCGGCCGTGGGCCTTCTCTTTCTGATGACCGCGCACGTCGAGGAGTGGCCGGTGGCGAAGGGGGGATCGGGGGCGATCGCCGGCGCGCTCGCTGGGCACTTTCGCGCGCTGGGCGGGCGCATCGAAACGGGCGTGCGCGTGACGTCGCTGGCCGATCTGCCCGCCGCGCGCCTGTACCTCTTCGACACGAGCCCAACGCAGCTGGCCGAGGTCGCGGCGCCGGTGCTCCCGGCCCGGTACGTCCGCCGTTTGCGCCGCTACCGGTACGGGCCCGGCGTGTTCAAGATGGACTGGGCGCTGGGCGGACCAATCCCCTGGAAGGACCCACGCTGCCTGCAGGCCTCGACCGTTCACCTGGGCGGGACGCTGGAGGAGATCGCCGCGGCCGAGGCGGCGGTGTGGCGCGGCGAACACCCCGAACGCCCGTTCGTGCTCGTGGTTCAGCAGAGCCAGCTCGACCCCAGCCGCGCCCCGCCCGGGCAGCACACGGGCTACGCCTACTGCCACGTGCCGCCCGGCTCGACGGTCGACCTCACCGGCGCGGTCGAGCGCCAGATGGAGCGCTTCGCGCCGGGCTTCCGCGAGCGCGTGCTCGCCCGCCACGTCATGCGCACCGACGACTTCGAGCGGCACAACCCCAACTATGTCGGTGGCGCGATCACGGGCGGCGTGGCGGATCTGTTCCAGGCATTCGCGCGCCCAGTGGCACGGCGCGACCCCTACTCGACGCCGAATCCGCGCGTTTTTCTCTGCTCGGCGTCCACGCCGCCTGGAGGCGGTGTCCACGGCATGTGCGGCTATCACGCCGCCCGAAGCGCCCTGCGCCGCATCGAGCGACTCACGGTCGCGCCCCTGGCCTAGAATCGGTCGTACGTACCGAACGAACGCAGCGTGGTTGCTGGCCGCAGGCTATGGCGTGACGTGGATGGTCACGGGGCCGGCGTCCAGTACGTCGGCTTCGGCGACGAGGTGGAACGCGCGCGCCGACACCGCGTACTCGCCAGGGGCGGCGACGGGGTACGAGGCGAAGTCCAGCTCCTCCTTGTAGCCCCAGCCTTTCTCGGCGCGGTTGATGCGATCCAGACGGAACGCTTGCAGGCTGCCGGGGTATAGCGGCGAGGAGAACTTGCCGCGCTTGGCGAAGTAGGAGGCGATCTCGGCGTCCGTGAGCCACGGGACGGGGACCGGCGCGATAATGGCAGGGCCGGCCGTCACGCGCAGCGCCACGTAGGTGTGCGCGGCGCGCGGCCAGGAGAGCACCTGGTACGCGACCGGCCTGGGGCCGCGGTTTTGCACGAAGAGCTTCAGCGAGATCTCGTCGGTGGGGCGATAGGTGTCGCGGTCGGCCACCAGCAGCGCGCGAACACCGGCGGCGCCGGCGCGCCAGGTGGATCCGGGCCGCGCCGCGACACGCCGCACTTCGTCTACGATTGCCGGCGATGGAGCCGCGGCGCCGTCCCAGTGGTCGACCAGCCCCCAGAGCGCGTCGCCTTCCATTGGCGGCTGCAGGAAGAACACCAGGGTGCGGCCGATCTCGATCGTGAACGACGCGTGGCGGGCGTCGGGGGTGTAACCGATCGAGACGGCTGCGCCCGGCGAGGCCCCCTTCAAAACGGCGGTCACGGCCACCTCGGCGCGGTCGGACGGCTCCCAGGAGAGTCGCGGCTCCTTCACCGGAAGCGGCGTCGCCGCCGTGACCCGCCCGACGACGACCGTGTCCGCGAGCGCGGTGAGCTCGGCGACGGACGGGCCGGCGGCGCGGTCGGCGCGCGCGTCAGGCGGGCGCGCCGGCCCCGGCCCGGCGACAGCGACCGCCACCGCTACCGCCAGTGCCGCCGCCGCCATCGCCGTCTTTGTCTCGGCCGCGCGTCGTGGCTTCGCACGCCACGCGCCACCGTCGAGCCGGTCGGCCATGCAACTTCGTATCATGGACGCGGATCCGCTGCGAACGGTCCGCGGTCGTGGTCGCGCGCCGGCGATCCGTCGCGCGCAGGTCGGCCGCCCGACGCTTGATTCGCCAGGGTTGGGCCGATAACGTCCGCGCGTCGAGAGAAGGCTGATGAAGGAGCTGCTCCGCAGCGCACCACCGACTCCGGCCGCGATACCCGCGCGCGCGCCGGGACCGGGGCTCCAGGCTACCCGCGCGTGTGCGTGCGGCAGTCGAGGAGCGTCCCGGCTCGACGGGAAGTGCGGGGAGTGCCGAGGGTTCGGCGTGCCCCTGCGGCGCAAGGCGCTGCCCGGAGCAGGCAGCCCGCCAATCGACCCCGACGAGGCGCGTGACGAGCGGGACGCCGACGCCATGGCGGAGCGCGCCGTCGGCGCTCCGGGAGACCGCGGCGGCGCTCGAGCACCTGCGGGCGCCGACGCCCAGTCGCCCGCCGTGGCAAACGCCGCGGGGGGCCTGGTGGTCGACGACGACGCGCGCACGGTGACAGCGGGGCGCGCTGGGAGCGGTGGCGGGCGCCGTCGCGGGACTCGGCCGCGCGATCCGGGGGCTCTTCTTCGCGGAGGCGCCGGGCGGCGCGCGCGCGGGGGCCGACGCCGCTGCGCTGCACGACCGGCTCGGCCCGGGCCGTGCACTCGACGGCGACGTTCGGAGCCGCATGGAGACGGCGTTCGGCGCGCCCTTCGGCAGCGTGCGCATCCACGACGACGCCGAAGCAGCCGCGCTGTCGAGCGACCTCAACGCGCGCGCCTTCACCGTCGGCCAGCACGTGGCGTTCGGCGGCGGCGAATATCGCCCCGGGAATCCGGTGGGCGACGCCCTGCTGGCCCACGAGCTCGCCCACACGTTGCAGCAACCGGCCGTTGCCCTCGCGGCCGCGCCGGTGCACGCACCCGAACCGGAAGTCGAGGGAGAAGCGGACGCGGCGGCGGTCGAAGCCGTCGGCGCGATCTGGGGCGGCGCGCCCAACGAGCGGATCCGCAAGCGCCCGCGCGCGCACGGGGGCCTGCGTCTGTCGCGATGCGGCGGCGCGGCGGCACAGCTCGCCCGAACGCCGCGGCCGGCGGCGCCCGTGCCGGCTTGGCGGAACCGGCCGGAGATGGAGGTTCCGTTGCGCGCGGCCGTGGCAGCGCTGTGGGCAAGTCCCGTCGACGTAGATCACAACACCGCTGCCAACCTCGTGGCCGGGCACCCTCCCGTCTACGGGACCGACGAGCTCATCCCCGCCACCGACTCGCTAGGCCGACGGCGGCAGGGGCGCTGCACCCTGCCCGACCCGGAAAGGAACCTTGGTGCCAGTTGCGTCCTGGCGCGAAGTCGACTGCAGCAACCCCGGCGGACTCACCGACCGCGGCGCCGACCGAAACAACCCGATCATCATTCTCAATTCTCCGGCGCTTCTTCGGCGCGCCGCCGAGGGCTTCGAGGACCTGCAGCTCGCGGACCTCAAGAATACGCTCGTTCACGATATGAACCACGCCACGAACGCACCGCGCGAGGATCTGGATACGGACGTCGACTTTGGCTACTACAAGTCCGAATTCACGGCTCGCTGGGTCTCGCCGCAGTTCCGCAGATTCACCCAGGAGAATGAACGGGCGGAAGCGATCCGCGACGACATCTTGAATGCTCCCGGGGACGGATGCCGCTCGATCAAGTTCGATTATCGACATGATGCCGCGTTCCGGCGGCGCGTGGATGGGTACCGCCGTCCGGACGAGGGCATGCGCTTGTCGAACGTCTGGCCGCCGCCCGCCCCGCGCCCGCTCCCGTGAAGCCGGCGACGGCGCTTCCCGATCTCCGCGCCGGTGGCCTGCGGGCCAAGAGGATCGCGCCCAGCAGGCTCAGGAAGGTCCACACCAGCAGATGCGGGCCGACGGGATAGGGGCGCTGGTAGAACGGCAGTGGAATCTCGAGCCACCGGGCGTACCACCACGCCGGGAAGAAACTGGGGTTGTCGTACCAGGGACACAGCCACAGGAAATTGCCGTGCGAGACGAAGTCGAACGCGAGGTGCGAGAACGCCCCCGCCAGCACCGAGACGCACAGGATGCGGGCGCGCGCGCCGGGGCGGGCGGCGGCGGACGTCGCGCCCCAGGCACGCAGGTGGGCGCCGACCTTCGAGTCGGGCGGGAGACGCGCGGCGAGCGCGGCCGCGGCGAGCGTCAGCGCCAGGCCGGCCGGCAGGTCCAGCGCGAAGAGCCCGAGCAGCCCATGTCCGAGCCATTGCCCGAGGTGTGCGCGCGCGAGGCCCAGGAGCCCGTCGACGACGTCCGGCACCGCCGCACCCACGCAACAGGCCAGGACGTCGAACGTGCGGGGCCAGCGTCGCCACAGGAAGGCGATGAGACCTTGGTGCGACGGAAAGGCCAGCGGCACGCGTGCATCCCCGCGGATGGAACGCCACGCGCCTCGGCTTCACTCCCGCCGCGCGCGCTGCTCAGCTTTTTCCGTAGGCGGTGTTCTCGAGAAGGATGATGTTCGTCTTGGAGCGCGTCTCGCCGATGCTGGTGACGTAGACGGCAGGGCGGTCCATGATCGGGCAGACCTTCTCGCACGCGCCGCAGCCGATGCACAGGTCGGGGTTCACGTACGGGCGCTTCACCTCGATCATCGTGCCGTCACGCTTGGGCACGCTGGCGATGTCCACGTAGATCGACTTCGGCGAGGTCGGACAGAACTCCTCGCAGACGATGCAGGGCGTGGCCATCGACCAGGGCAGGCAGCGGCCGTGGTCGTAGAACGCCGTTCCGATCTTGATCGGCGGCATGCCACGCCCGACCTTCTGGTCCTCGGTGATGCGCTGGATGGCGCCGGTGGGGCACACCTCGCCGCACAGCGTGCACGAGTGCTCGCAGTAGCCGAGTCGCGGGATGAGCACGGGCGTCCACATGCCCTCGAGCCCGCCCTCCATCAGCGCCGGGTGCAGGGCGTTGTTCGGACACACCTTCATGCACTCGGCGCACTTGATACAGCGCTCCAGGAACTGCGGCTCCGGCATGGAGCCGGGGGGCCGGATCAGATCGGCGCGGTAGTTCGTGGAGCCGCGGTCGGGCGGGCCCATGTCGGCGATGCGCGACATCGGCACCGCCACCGCTGCGACCCCGGCGGCGCTCAGCAAGCGCCGCCGCGACATGTGCACCGGCGCCGGCTGGATCGACTTCTGCCGCGGGAAGAACTTGAACGTGATGACGTCGTCCGGACAGAGGTTCTCGCAGTTGAAGCACAGGTGGCACTCGCTGACGTTCCATTGCACGCCGCCCTGCGGGTCCGCCGCGCCCTGGCAGTGCAGGATGCAGAGGTTGCAGTCGGTGCACTTGTCGTGGTCCTTCTCCATGCCGTAGATCGCCCAGCGCGACGACACGCCGAGCAGTGCGCCCAAAGGGCAGATGGCCCGGCACCAGAACCGCGTGATGATGCGGTTCATGAAGAGGAACCCGACGAAGAGCGAGCCCAGGATCCAGATGTAGTGGTACGTGTACTCCTTCGCCGGGAGCACCGCGGGGACGGCGTTGTTGATGGTGTCGCCCACCCAGATGCCGGCGGAGGTATTGGTCGCGTAAAGCACGTCCGCGCCGGCGCGCGCGGCGTGGGCCGCCGCCGGGAGCACGAACAGGCCAGTCGAGCGGACCATCACGCAGATGGGATCCAGCAGGCCGATCTGCAGCGACCCGAAGAGCGCCGCAACACCCATCGCCAGCAATATGTAGTACTTTATCTGCTGGTACTTGAGCGTCATGTTGCGGTCGACACGCACCTTGCCTTTGCGCGAGGGCGCCAGCCAGCCGAAGAACTGGTGCAGCGTGCCGAACGGGCAGATCCACCCGCAGAAGAACCGCCCGACGAGCATCGTGGCGACGAGCAGCCCCAGGGCGAAGAGGAGCTCCTTGTAGAGCGAGTGGGATGCCAGGGCGGTGCCCATCGCCACGAGCGGGTCGAACCACAGGAAGCCGGCGACGGGCTCGCCGAGCTTGATGGTCTCCTCGCCGGTGGCGGCATCGGTGAACGAGCCCGTGAACTCCGTGCGCGCGACCATCCAGACGAAGAGCGCCAGGAAGAAGACCTGGGAGAAGCGGCGTATCCAGACGAGGTAACGGCGCTTGAAAGCCGTGCCGGCGCTGACGACGTACCGGGGCGCGGGCTCGCCTTCGGCGCGCGGTCCGCGCGTCGGAAAACGGACCTGCGCCGTCGGTTTGGCCGCGTTCGTGTCTGCCATGACGCTCCTCCGCCCCGAAACTGCAGGCGGGGCGAGGGACTAGCATCATAACACCGGGGGTCGGTGGCGCAACAACTTCGGACATGATAGGAGGCGCGCATGCCCGGGCGATACCAGCGACATTTTTTCGTGTGCCAGACCAAGCGCCCGCCGTTCGGCAAGCCGTCGTGCGGAGCCAAGGGCTCGGACCAAGTGCTCAACACGTTGATCGAGGCGTTGGGCACGCACCAGGCACTGTGGGGGTCGGTCACGGTGACGGCGTGCGGGTGCCTGGGGCCGTGCGTCGACGGGCCGAGTATCGTCGTGTACCCGGAGGGCGTCTGGTACGCCCACGTCACGCCGGACGACGCTAGGGAGATCGCGCAGTGCCACCTGGTGGACGGCAAGCCAGTGGAGCGCCTCTTCTACCAGTGGCCGGAGACGCCGGAGACGCCGAAGTAGGGCGGGGGACGCCGGACGGGCGCGCCAGGCGGCGCACCGGGGTGGGTTACTTGCCCTTGCCCTTGTCCTTCGGCGGGGCCTTGCTCGCCGAGGGGGCCGCGGTCTTCGCGGCGGGGGCGGCCTTCGTGGCGCCGGGCGGGGCGGCCTTGGCCGGCGCCGGAGCCGGCGCGGCCTTCGTCGCCGAGGGCGGCGCCGCCTTCGCCGGAGCGGGCGCCGGCGCGGCCTTCGTCGCGGACGGCGGCGGCGCGGTCTCGACCTTGCCCGCCGGCATCGGCGCCGTCTTGGCGGGGGCCGGGGCCGGCGTGGCCTTGGTGGCGCCAAACGCAGGCGCCGGCTCGGTCTTCGCGGGCGGCGCCGTGTCGACGCCCTTGGTGTGGCCAGGGGCCATCGACTTCGCCGGCTCACCCGCGTCCTTGGTATGACCCGGCGCGACGGACTTGGCCGGCTCGCCGGCGTCCTTGACATGACCGGGCGCAACGTCGCGCGCCGCGGGGGGGCCCGGCTCGGCCTTGGTGGCGGCGGGCGGCGGCTCGCTCCCCTTCACATAGCCTGGCACTGCCGGGCCGACGACGGCCGGGGCGGGCTCGGCCCTCGTCGCGGCGGGCGGCGGCTCGCTCCCCTTCACGTAACCGGGCACTGCCGGGCCGACGGCCGGGGCGGGCTCGGCCCTCGTCGCGGACGGCGGCGGCTCGCTCCCCTTCACGTAGCCGGGCACCACGGTGGTGTGCGCGGGCGGTGGCGCCGACGTGGCGCCGTAGCCGGCGGTCGAGGCGGACCAGCCTCCACGTACCAGCACGTACTTGTCACCGCGGCGCTCGTAGCGGTGAGCCACCCACACGTAGCCCGGGCGCGGCGGGCGCTCCCAGTGCGCGTCCACCCAGACCCAACGACCGGCGCGCCAGTCCCAGCTGCCGTCGATCCAGACGTATTCCGTCGAGGGAGGCGCTGAGCGGGTCACCACCACCGTGCGCGGGGGCGGAGGCTCCGTATCCACGTACACTTCGGTGCCGACCGGAACGGGTCGAACAGTCACGACGCACCCGGACGCGCCGATGAGGCCGGCGATTGCGAGTGGGACCATCATCTTCTTCATGGCGAGGATCTCCTTGTGCGGCGGCAGCTGCCGAGCCCTACCGCCTAGCACAAGGACGGATGGCGAGCCAGGGTTATTGACCCAGGCGGAATCTGCGGTGACAACGGCTATTTGTGGCGCAGCGCGGGGGTCAACCGCCCGACCCGCCAAGCCACTTCGGGGTCTTGAGGCCCGGCGAAGCGGTCTTGGGCGAGGACGGCGCAGCGGTGCCGGGGCGCGGAGCCGGCGTGGGGCGCGCGCCGACCGGTCGATGGGTCGTCGCACGCTTGGCGTGTGGGTGGCGATCCTTCTTGGTCCTGTCCGTGGCGGTGCCGGAGGCCGTGTCCGTCGCCGCCGCGGCCACGGCGGGGGCAGGCGCGGTGTCCGTGCCCGCGGTCTTGACGGGAGGCGCGCCGGTGTCCGTTCCCGTGGCCCCGACGGGAGACGCGCCGGTGTCCGTGCCCGCGGCCGTGCCAGCGGCGGTGGCGGACTCCGTGTGCATGGCCGGCGTGATGGCGGCGGCGGGGGCCGCGGCCGGCGCGGGGGCAGTATTCGGCGTCGTGGCCGCCGCCGCGGTTTCGAGCTCAGTGGCCGCGCGGTCGGCGCGCGCGGTGACGGCCGGTGGCGCGATCCCTTCCGACGGGCTCGCCGAGGGGCTCGACGCCATGCGCAGCGCGATCGCGGTGAGCGCGCCGGCACCGACGATCGCCGCCGCGCCCGCTAGCAGCCACGTTCGCCGCGGACGAATCTCCTCGAGCGCCGTCGAGACGCTGAGCGCCCCGGTGTCGCGATACGGGACCGGCCCGGCCACACCGGTCGCGCGCGCCGCGCCGGCGGCCGGCGCGCCGGAAGGCCCCGCCGCGGCCAGCGCCGCGAACGGCACCTCCGACGTCTCGAAGACATTGCTCCGGCCCAAGTCCAGGACGCGCTCCGAGGTGATAGGTAGGCCGGCGGCGCGCAGCTCCTCCAGGAATACACGCGCCGTGGCGGGGCGCGCGGCCGGCTCCTTCGCCAGCGTGCGTGCAACGAAGCGGTCGAGCGACGGCGGCACGGTGCGGAACGGCGCGAACGAGGACACCGGCGGCGGCGCTTCCTGTAGATGCTTGGCGGCGACCACCACGGCGTTGGGGTCGGCGAACGGCGGGCGCCCGGCCAGCATCTCGAAGAGCATGACGCCCAGGGCGTAGAGGTCGGCGCGATGGTCGACGACCGCGTCGACGCGGCATCGCTCCGGCGAGAGGTACTCCGGCGTGCCGAGAATGACGCCCGTGCCGGTCAGCCCCGGTCCCGCCGACGGCCCGCGTTGTAGCTTGGCGATGCCGAAGTCGAGCAGCCGCACGAACGGCGGGCCGTCGTCGTCCTGGCAAAGGAAAACGTTTGCCGGCTTCAGGTCACGGTGCACGATGCCGGCGTCGTGGGTGGCGGTCAGCGCCTTGCACACCTGCGCGACGATCTCCATGATCTCGGCGAACGGCAGGGCGCCACGCTCGACGATGACGGCGTCGAGCGTGTGGCCGTGCAGCAGCTCCATCACGCAGTACTGCCGCCCATCGGGAAGCGTGCCGAAGCCGAAGATGTCGACGATGTGGCGGTTGCCGATGCGATTCACCGCCGACGCCTCGTCGACGAAGCGTCGGATGACGCCGGCGTCGCGCGCGACGTCGCCGCGCAGGCACTTGATGGCGACGCGCTTGCCGATCACCGGGTGCACGCCCTCGTAGACCGTGCCCATGCCGCCCTGGCCGATCTTGCGGACGACGTGGTACTCGCCGACGGGATCGCCGGGCCGCAGGTCAGTGTCGTGCGTGCGCTCCAAGTGGCTCCGCGGCAATTGTCCAGGGCGCGAGCGCCGCGGTCAATGCGCGCGCCGCGATCAGCGCGCGCGCCGCCTCCTCGCCGCACTGGCCACGACCGTTGTAGGCTCGGGCGACGATGCGCCGCGCTCTACCCAACGCCGCCGCCGCCGCCCTGCTCGCGGCGGCCCTGCCCTTGTGGCCGGCGCCGGCGACAGCGGGTTCGGCAGCCGCGGTTGCGGCGACGGACGCGGGCGCTGGCGAGGGCGCAGCATGCCCCGACCACTGGCCGCTCGGCGAGATCGCGCCGACCAAGTGGGACGTGCGTACGTCGCTGGCGGTGGGCGGCGTGCTGGCGCCGCGCGGCGCGAGCTTCATGGGCGGCGGCGCGGGCGTGGCGGCGCGACTGTACGTCGACCAGCTCGTGCTGCTCGGCGACCTCACCGGAATGGGCGGCGCGGCCATCGACCCCGCCGCCGGCACGACGGCCGGCAGCGGCTCGATCGATGCGTCGGCGTTCCTGGGTGCGGGGCTCCAGCGAATCTGGGTGGCGCGCTATCGGGCGCCCGAAAGCGGCGCGGAGTGTCACCAGACGGAGCGACGGCGGCTGTTTTTCGGGTTCGTCGCGGGGCTGCGCACGTTCTGGGTCGCGCGGCGCGGCGCCGCGCTGGGCGGCGAAGGGGGCGCCTTCGCCGAGCTGGCGGGGGCGCGCAGCGGGCGCCGCCTGGGGGCGTTGCTTACCGCCGGCTACGGGACGCTCGTGGACGACATCCCCGGGAACCGCTCCGAGACCGCCAGCGGGGGAGCACGCGCGCGCATCTGGTTCTCGTTCGAGCACCTGGTGCTCTGGGCGGAGGCGTCCTACTTCGCCACGACGCTGAGCTTCGTGGGAGGCGCCGGCGTCGTGCTCGGCACGATCCCCTAACGTCCCCCGCGCTCAGCGGCCGAGCACGAGTACGCCGATGGTCGTGGCGGCGAAGCCGGCGAGCACGACCCCGCCCACGGTCGCGACCGCCCAAAGCGCCGGGCGCGCCAGGAAGGGGCGCGCGGACGCCGGCGCCGGCACGCCGCCGCTCCTGCGCAACGCGAGCTCGGCGGAGAGCTTGGTGACGTGCGCGCGCACCTCGGGCGCGTCCGCGGGGTCGGCCCCGAGGCGCAGGTACTCGTTGTAGGCGGCAACGGCCTTGTCCACCTCGCCGAGATGCTCTTGGCAGAGGGCGACGTTGAAGGCGATGGCGGCGTCCGGCATCAGCTCGCGGGCTTTCAGGAACTCGGCCAGCGCCTGGGCGTAGAAGCCGCCGCGGTAGAGCTCCTGGCCGCCCAGGAAGTGGCGCTTCGCCTCTTCGAGGACCGCGCGCTCGGCGTCCGCCGGGGCGGCCGCGCGCGCCGCGGGCGCGACCGCGCAGACGAGGCCCAGGAAGACCAAGCCGGCGGCCACGGCGGGAAGCGAGACGCGCGGCGGTACGGGCGCGGAGCGGCGCACGGCGGCGACCGTACCACGCGACGCTCTGCAGACGACGCGAAACTTCGCGCGAGTCGCGGGCCGAGACGCCGCCGCGCGGCGACTCAGGCGTAGTGGACGCGGATGTTCTCGATGATGAGCGCGAGCGCGCGCTTGGCCACTTCAGTGTCAGGATGGCGGACGATGGCGTAGCCGTCCCCCTCGTAGCTGTCCGACTTCGGCGCGCCCACCGTCGGCAGCCTCGCCTCCACCACCAGATGGCCTATCTCGCGCTGCATGCGGTCGACGCCGCTCAGCCCGGCGACGCGACCGCGTCCCTGGCCGCGCAAGAACGCGCAACCCACCGCCCAGCGCCGCTCCCACGGCCCGTCGAAGGCGCCGTCGACGACGGCGCGCGCCCAGGCTCGGTACAGGTCGGCGTCGTGCGCGATGCCCATCATGCGCACGATGTTCGCGCC
>DASYRF010000162.1:0-6493 GCA_036004705.1 Myxococcota bacterium | reverse complement strand
CGCCGACATCCCCCTGGCGCGGCAGGCGCAGCTCCTGCGATTGGTCGAGCTGGGCGAGTATCGCCGCGTGGGCGAGGCGACGCTGCGTCGCACCGACGCGGCGCTGGTGCTGGCCACGAACGTCGACCTGCCCGCCGCCGTGGCGACGGGACGCTTTCGCACGGACCTGTGGGCGCGGCTGGTGGCGGAGGCGCCGCCGCTGGTGGTACCGCCGTTGCGCGCCCGCCGCGAGGACCTGCCGGCGCTCCTGGCACACTTCGCGCCGGAGCTGCGGCTCGATGCCGCCGCCTGGGAGCTGGCGCTGGCGCACGATTGGCCGCTGAACGTCCGCCAGGTGCGCGCGGTGACGGCGGCGCTGCGGCTGAGCACGTTGGGCGAGAGCGAGACGGACGCTCCCGCTGCCGCCGACGCCCGCATCGGCGGACGCCCGCCCGCACGGCCGCTGGGGCTGGCGGCGGTGCGCGACGCGCTGGAGCCGCCGGCGTCGATCTTCGCAGCGGTGGGCGCAGACCCGGCCGCGGCGGGACGCCGGCGCGGCGAGCGCCCCACGCGCGACGAGCTGGAGCGCGCCCTGAAGGACACCCGCGGCCGGGTCAGCGCCGTCGCCGCGCGCTTCGGCGCCGGGAAGCAAGTGTACCGCTGGCTGCGCGACCATGGGCTCGAGCCCGGGCGCTATCGGCCCTCGTCCCGCCATGCGCCGGCGCCGGCGGCGGCCGCCGCGCGCGTGCAGGGCCCGCCGGGAGCGCCTTCGTGAGCGGCGGGGTCGCGCTGCGCTCGGCGAAGGCCGACCTGTTGCTGGTGGCGCCCGACGCGCCCACGCGCGCGGCTCATGCGCGCGCGCTGGAGGCCGCCGGCTATCGGGTGCTGCTGGCGGCGGCCCTGCCCGAGGCGCAGGCCGCCCTGCGCGAGCTGCGCGTGGATCTCGTGCTCGTCGATCGATCGGTCGCGGGCGCCGAGGAGCCGGAGGCGCTGGTCGCGGCGGTGCGGGGCCGAGGTGTGCCGCTGCCGGTGGTGGTGCTCGACCCGGCAGTGGCCGACGAGCCGCGGCTCGTGGCGCGGAGCCTGCGGGCCGGGGCGTTCGCGCATCTGTCCACGGCGGCGTGCGACGAGCAGCTCCTGCAGGCCGTCGAGCTGGCGCTCAAGACGACGCGCCTCGACGTCGAGCGCGACGCGCTGAAGGCAGAGACCGAGCGGCTGCGCCGGCGGCTCGCCGAGACGCTGCGCGACGAAGGTCGCGCGGCGGCGCGCGCGCGAGAGCTGGAGGACGCGCGCACGCAGATCGCCGCACTGGAGCGTCATGCGAAGGTCGGGCTCCTCGCCGCGGGGCTCGTGCACGACCTGCGCAACTCGCTGGCGAGCGTGGCGGCGAACATCACGTTCTTGAAGGTGCTGCCGCAGGACCTGGCGCCGGCGCATCCGGCGGCGGCGGAAACGCTGCGCGAGGCCATCGACGAGGTGGACCTGGCGTCGCGCCACATCCTCGCGGTGCTCGAGGACGTGCGGTTGATGGCGCGCGGAGGGGCGGGCGCGTCCGCCGCGGCGGCGGAGCTGGTGGACGTGAACACGTGCCTGGGCGCCGCGTTGCGGCTCGTGCACTACCGCCTGACGGCGGGCGTGACGCTGGTCGATCGGCGCGAGGCCGGCCTGCCACCGGTGCGCGGCAGCCGGGCCCAGCTGACGCAGGTGTTCGTGGACTTGCTGATCAACGCCGCCGAGGCGCTGGTGGACGACATCGGCGCGCGGCGGCGTATCGAGATCTCTTCGCGCCTGGAGGGCGGTGCGGTCGTCGTGCTCGTGCGCGACAGTGGCCCCGGCGTGCCGCCCGAGCTGCGCGAGCGGATCTTCGATGCGCTGTTCACGACCAAGCCGGCGAACGAGTCGGCGGGGATGGGCCTGACCGTCAGCCGTGCGCTGGTAGAAGCCCACGGCGGCCAGCTGATCCTCGACGAGGGCGCGCCTCTTCCGGGCACGGTGATGCGCGTCACGCTTCCGGCGGCCCGGCCCGTTGCCGCCGCCGCCGACGCTCCCAGCGTTGCACGCGCCGAGGCGCTCGCCGAGCCCCTGGCGCGCGGTGCTCGCGACGCCTCGCTGCACCGCGCGTCTTGATACCGGTCCCAAGACTTTCGTCCGCTCCGGCTGGCAAAGCCAGCCTTCGCTGAGCCGGGGCTCCGCCCCGCGCCCCACAGCCGGAGTCTTGGGACCGGTGTCCCAGCCCTTTCGCCGCTTCAGGGCACCAGCAGCACCTTGCCGAAGTTGCGCCGCTCCATCAGGCGGCGGTGCGCCTCGGGCGCTTCGTCGAACGGGACGCGCGCGTCGATGACGGGCTTGACGGCGCCTTGCTGCCAGAGCGCCACCAGCGCGTCGAGCTGCTTGCGCAGGATCGCCACTTCGCTCCACAGGTGGCCGACGTTCACGCCGAACACGCCGCGGTTCTTCGACATCAGCGGCAGCGGGTGGAAGAGCGGCGTCTGCAGCAGCCCGGCCAGCGTCGCGAAGAGGTTGCGCGCCCCTTCCGGCACGTAGGAGGCGGCGCCGAAGTTGAAGAGCCGCCCCGTCGGGGCCAGGCAGCGGTAGCTCTTGCGCAACGAGGCGCCGCCCTGCGCGTCCAGCGCCACGTCCACGCCGCGACCCGCGGTGATGCGCCGCACTTCCTCCTCGAAGTCCTGCGTATGGTAGTCGATGGCGTGGTCCAGCCCCATCTCGCGCAGGCGGGCGTGCTTGGAGGCGGACGCCGTGCCGATCGTGACGGCCCCGACGTGGCGGCAGATCTGCAGCGCCGCCAGCCCCACGCCGCCGGCGGCCGCGTGGATGAGGACCGTGTCGCCCGGCTTGACGTTGCCGAGGTACACCAGCATGTGGTGCGCGGTGATGTAGACCACCGGCAGCGCCGCCGCCTCGTCGTCGCTCATCGCTTCGGGCACGAGGACCGCTTGCCCTTCCGCCACGCACACGACGTCGGAATAACCGCCGAAGCGCACGAGCGCTAGCACGCGCTCGCCGGCGCGCCGCGCACGCACGCCTTCGCCGACCGCGTCGATCGTCCCGGCGACCTCGTAGCCGACGACGCACGGAATCTTGGGGGCGTCGGGGTACATCCCCACGCGCGCCATCGTGTCGGCGAAGTTGACGCCGGCGGCGCGCACGCGGATGCGCACCTGACCGGCGGCGGGGGCCGGGTCCGGCGCCTCGCGCACTTGCAGCACCTCGGGCGGGCCCGCCCGCGTGATCCAGACCTGTCGCATGCGGCCTTCTACACCAGTTCGCTCAGCCGCAACACTCCACGCACTGCGGCGGGCCGGGGCAGGTGGTGCAGGGCTCGGTGGCCATCTCGTAGCAGGGGTCGGCGTCGCCGTCCGTCACACAGGCCGTGTAACCGCCGGTGGGAGAGCACGTCCAGCTGAAGGTCTGCGGGTCGCACTCGTCGACGCACGTCACGGCCGAGCAACCGACGTCGGCGATGCACGCCTGCCCGGCGGGACACGGGCCGGGCGGGCTGAGGTCGAGGCACGGATCGCTGTCCCAGTCGCCGCACAGGCGCTGCGAGATGGAGCTGGCGCACACCGCCGTTCCGGCGGCGCATTCGTCCACGCAGCTCGCCGCGCAGGCGCCGTTCGAGCAGGTCTCGGGCGGCGTGCACGGCATCGGCGCACCCAGGTCCAGGCACGGGTCGGTGTCGGACGTGCCGCACGTCTGCACGCCGTCGCCGCTGCACACGTTGCTGCCCGCGGCGCATTCGTCGGTGCAGGCAGTCGGGTCGCCGCATTGGCCGTTGGAGCACGTCTGCCCCATCGGGCAGGGGCTCGGGTCACCGAACTCCACGCAGTCGTCGCCGTCGAGGTCGCCGCACGTCTCCACCAGGTTGCCCGTGCAGCGCGTGCTGCCCTCGATGCACTCGTTCACGCCGGCGCACTGACCGCCGCCCCCGCCCGCGCACCGGCACGTGCACCCGGGCGCCCCTGCCAGCCACGCCGCCGCCGCCACCGCCGCCACGGCCAGAATCGCCCTGCCGCTCGCTCGTCTCCACTTCATTGGCCCCTCCTTCGCCGCCGCGCGACCTCAGTCCTCCAAGAACGCCTTGTACGCCAGGTACCCATGATACAGGTCCGCCTTGGAAACGATCTCGAAAGGTGCGTGCATCGACAAGAGTGGGATTGACAGGTTCATCCCCGGAACGCCCGTGCGCGTGATGAAGGGCAGGATCGTTCCGGCGTCGCTCTTCGAAGAGACCACCTTGCCGAACTCTCCGGTCTGGAACGTGACGCGAGCCTTGAGCAAGAGGTCGCGCAGGTGCGCCGCCAGCTCGCTGTGCGACGCGCTCTCGAACGACGGGCCCGCCCCGAAGTACGCCACGTTCTTCGCGTCGTAGAGGTCTGGGTAGAGCGGATCGGCGGCCAGCGTCACGTCCGCCGACAGCGCCATCGAGCGCGTGAACGTCGTACGCAGCACGTGGTCGGTGGCCTTGTCGCCGAGCGCCGCGCGCAACAGCGTGCTCGCCACCGTGGGCAGGAAGACGCTGTCCATGCCCGTCACGCCGGTCGAGCCAATCTCCTCCTTGTCGACCAGCAGGGCGATGGCGGTGTGGTCGGGCGTGCCCATCTCCAGCGTGGCGCGCAGCGTGGCGTAGCTGCAGGCGCGGTCGTCCTGCCCGTAGCCGCCGACGGCCGCGCGGTCGATGCCGACGTCGCGCGCCGGCGAAGCGGGCACGACCTCCAGCTCCGCCGATTCGAGGTCGTCCTCGGCGACGCCGTACTTCGTCTTCAGCCAGGTGAGCACGGTGCCGCGCACGCCGCCGCCCTTGGGGTCGGGGCGCGAGGCCACCATCACGTCCAGCTTCTCCTTGGGGATCTCCTCGCCCTCGCGGTCGTCGGCGAGTCCGCTCAGGTGGGCGAGCAGGTCGGGAATCACCAGGACGGGGTCGGCGAGGTCGTCGCCGAGGCGCACGTCGACGCGCGTGCCGTCGCGCTTGATCACCACGCCGTGCAGCGCCAGAGGCATCGACAGCCAGTGATAGGGCTTGATGCCGCCGTAGTAGTGCGTCTCCAGCAGCGCGATGTTGCCGTCCTCGAAGAGCGGGCGCTGCTTGAGGTCGAGGCGTACGGCGTCGATGTGCGCGCCGACGACGCGGAAGCCTTCTTCGATGGGGCGCTTGCCCACGACGACGAGCGCGAGGATCTTGCCCTCCACCGAGTAATAGAGCTTCGCGCCCGGAGCGAGCTTCGCCGGCGGAGCCGCCGGGTCGAGGCGCTTGAAGCCCGCCTTCTCGGCCATGGCGGTGGCCGTGGCGACGACCTCGCGTTCGGTCTTGTTGGCGCTCAGGAAGTCCCTGTACGCGTCGCCGAACGCGAATATCGTCTTGTCGTCGGCGGGGCCGCCTTTGGCCTCCCAGATGGTGGGCTTGGTACCGAGCTTGGGCTCGCCGGCGCCGGCGTCGGCCGCCATCCCCAGCGCCAGGAGCGCCACCGCGCACGCACACGTCGATCCATGCATGGACATGCCGCGTACGATACACGCCGCCCATCGCCCCACCGGCGATTTTTTGGCTTTGCCCTACATGTAGGATAAAGTCGCATATGAGCCTACCGCCACGGTGAGACGCCGGCGCGTGGGTGAGGAGGTCGCCATGCAGATGCCTCGATCGATCCTTGCCACGACGTTCCTGGCGCTGAGCGCATCTCTGGCCCTTGCCGCGGCGGGGCCGGCGGCCGCGAAGTCCAAGGTCCACGCGACGAAGTCGCTCGCGAAAGTGGCGGCGGTGGCGGCGGCGGCACCGGTGGAGAAGGGCTCGGCGCCGGCCGCGCGCGCGGTGCGCCTCGTGTGCATCGACGCCGGCCACGGCGGCGCGGTCGAAGGCGCAACCGGCTGGGCCGGCCTCAAGGAGAAGGACGTGGCGCTGGACGTGGCGCTGCGCACGGGCCGTGCGCTCGAGGCGGCGGGATACGCCGTCGTCTACACGCGCGACGCCGACGTGGACGTCGACCTGTACGAGCGGCCGGTCATCGCGAACCGCGCGGGCGCCGACCTGTTCGTTTCAATTCACGCCAACGCCGAAGCCGGGCACACGGCCGCCGGATTCGAGACGTTCTATCTGTCGAGCGACGCGAGTGACAAGACGGCGCGCAAGCTGGCGGCGCGCGAGAATGCCGCTGCCGCGGCGGCGGCCGGGGCGCCGGGGCTGGCGAGCGGGGCGCTCGGGCTCATCCTGGCGGACCTGGCGGTCGCCGAGGCGCGCGCCGATTCGGCGCACCTCGCCACCGCGGTGCAGTTCCAGCTCGCCGACGTGCTCGATACGGACAACCGCGGCGTGAAGCAGGCGCCGCTGGCGGTGCTGGCCGGCGCCACGATGGCGGCGGTGCTGGTGGAGGTCGGCTTCATCACTTCCAAGACGGAGGGCCGCCTGCTGGCGCTGCCCAAGTATCGCGACACCATCGCCGCGGCCATCGCCCGCGGCGTGGTCCGCTACGACGAGATGACCTCGCCTCGCCTCGAAGGGGCG
>DASYRF010000161.1:0-17076 GCA_036004705.1 Myxococcota bacterium | reverse complement strand
CCGACGAGGAGGCGCTGTCGGTGGTGCGCCGGCTGCGTGCGGCGGGCCTCGCCACCGACGTCGACCATCGCTTCGGCGCGGTCGGCAAGCAGATGAAGCGCGCCAACAAGCTGGGCGCGCGCGTCGTGGTGCTGCTCGGCGAGGACGAGCAGAAGGCGGGCGTGGCGAGCGTCAAGGACATGGCGTCAGGGACGCAGGCGCGCGTGCCGCTCGTGGACTTGCCGGAGGCCGTTCGCCGGTTGCTCGGGCCCAGGAGCGCGTAGCGCGCGCGCCCGCAGCCTGGCTCGGGTCCATCAGCGGGCAGCGCGTCGGCAGCCTGGTATCGAACGGCCGACACACGCCGGCCGCGCTGCGCGGGGGTGCAGCCTCCGACGGGAGTCTTGGGCCGGGTCCTTGGTAAGATGCGCGCATGGTGCGGTGTGCGGGTAGGGGAGCCCTGGTGGTGGCCTGCGCCGTCGCGGCCTGTCACGAGGCCGGCGGCGCGCGCGACGCGGGCTCGGGCGATGCGGCGACGAGCGGCGCGGATGCGACCGGCGGTGATGCCACGCTGCCGGACGGCGGCGGCGGGCCCGTCGCTCCCATCCATTTCATCGGCCGGTTCGACACGTCCGATCCGGGTGGGCCCCGGTTCGCCTGGCCCGGCTCGGCGATCGTCGCCCGCTTCGACGGCACCGGGCTGACCGTTCGCTTGGACGACGGCGGCCAGGACCAGTTCGACGTGTGGGTCGACGGCGCCGCGCAGCCGGTTCTGCTGGCCGGCGCCGGTCCCGCCGACTACGTGCTGGCGAGCGGGCTGCCCGCCGGGCCGCACGACGTGGTCGTCGCGCGCCGCACCGAGTCCTTCTTCGGCCCGACGCAGTTCCTCGGCTTCTCCGGGGCGCCGCTCGTCGATACGCCCGGACCGACGCGCCTGGTCGAGATGGTGGGCGATTCCATCACCTGTGGCTACGGCGTGCTCGGCGCCGGCCCCACCTGCGGCTTCTCCGCCGGCACCGAAGCCGAGACGCACGCCTGGGGCGCGCTGGCCGCGGCTGATCTCGGCGCCGCGCACACCGCCATCGCCTACTCGGGCAAGGGCGTTTACCTCAGCTACGGCGGCGACCCGACCGACCCCTTGCCGGTACTCTTCGAGCGCACGCTCGCCGACGACGCGGCCAGCGCCTGGAGCTTCGCCGCCTACACGCCGGACGTCGTGGTCGTGGACCTCGGCACCAACGACTTCTCCGTCGGCGATCCGGGGACGCCCTTCGTCGACGCCTACGTCGCCTTCGTCGCGCAGATCCGCGCCCACTACCCCGACGCCTGGATCCTCGTGGCCACCAGCCCGATGCTCAGCGACTCGTACCCGCCCGGCGCCATGCAGCGGACGATCGCCGCCGGCTACCTGCAGGACGCCGTGGCCGCCGCCGTCGCCGCGGGCGACGGGCGCGTCGACTTCGTCGATCTCGCCGAGCAGGACCCCGCGGACGGCTACGTTTGCGACTACCACCCCAGCGAGGCCACCCAGGCGATCATGGCCGCCGCGCTCGCCGCGCGCATTCGCGCGCTGACCGGCTGGTAGGCGGCTGCGCCGCTGCCCCACCGCCCCGTCGCGCCGCGCGCGTCGCCGGAGGGGCGGTCACCAACCTAGGGCTACGGTCAGGCCGGCGGCGGGACGGCCTGCGGGCGAGAAGACGAGCGCGCCGATGGTGAAGCGTGGGGGACGGGCCGAGAGCTCGGGCGGCGCGGCGGCTGCGCTGCGGTTCTCGATGGCCACGTCCAGGCCCGCGGTCGCGGCCTCGCCGACCGCGACCACGAGGGCGCCGACGAAGCCGGTCCACACGAGCGCGCGCTGCGGCGCGGCGAAGGCGAGACCGCCGAGGAAATAGAGGTTTCCCACCAGAAGCCGCACGCCCGACCAGAGGAGCGCGTGTGTCCAGAGGCGCGCGTAGAGACGCCCCGCGCTCGGAAACGTGAGGGACGTCTCCCAGACGGCGATCGACGCGGCGCCGAACGCGAAGGGACCGAAGCGGCGGTCCGTTGGATCCGCGGCGAGCGTGGCCGCGACCGCCGCCGCGCCCACCACCGTCGCGCCGAACGATGCGGCGACGGCGACCCAGGGCCGGCCGTTCGGTCGCGCCGCCGCGGCGGCCGGCCTGGGCATGCTCGCGGCACCGGCGGTGAGAGACGCGGGCGAGCTCTCGGCGGACGGCGCGATCGCGGTCGAGGCCGGGGCCGGCGAAGAGACGGGCGTCCCCTCGCCCGCGGGCGCCGGCGCGGCGAGCGCGAACCCGGCGGCGGCGACGGCAGCGACGAGCGAAGCCATCCGACGCACTCTATCATCGAGGGTTCGCGGGGGCCGCTGCGCGCGGAGTCCTCAGCCCAAGTGCTCCACGAACAGCGGTTTGTCCACCATGCGGTAGGCGCGCGGCTGCATCGCCTGCGCGGCTTCGACCGGGGCGGCGCTCCGCCTCGACGGCGGCGAAGACGCCGGAGTCGATCGCTCGCCCCGCGGCCGTCGCGTCGAGGAACTGGTTCGCGGCGACGATGCTGTCGCGAATCGCCGGGCTCAGACCCTGGGCCGCGGCCGGGCCCATCGTGTGGGCCGCGTCGCCGAGGCCTAAGCCGTCGAGGACGGGAAGCACGGACGGCCCGATCAGCTCGCCGCGGAACTCGCGCTCGAAGTCGGATGTCGCTCGACCACGCGCACCCGCACGCCGTTCGTGACGAGCTGGTTCGCCAGCAACATCCCGGCAGGGCCGGCGCCGGCGATCACGACGTGCGGAGAGGCGACCACGCTCTCACCTTGGTGACCTGGCGCTGTCTTGCGCGAGAGCGTGATGGCGACCCCTCCGGCGAAGCGCTCTGAGCGCGCCCGCAGCGCCGAGCCCCAGCAGTAGGCAATCCGCCGCGCCACCCGCACCGGCGCCGCGCGCACCGGCCAGGGCGCAATGGCAGCCACCCCGTCCACCACCGCCACCGCCGCCCGGCCCGCCGCCGTCGCCGCCAGACCCGCCCGCGTCGGTCGCCCCGCCCGCGCCCGCGTCCGGCCCCGGCGGCGGTCCGCCCGCGCCGCAGCCGATGGGCGCCGTCGAGACGACCACGTCGTCGAACCAGACCGTCTCCTGCGTCTGCCCCGGCCGGTAGTTGTCGTCCGTCACGTAGTGCCACAGCGCCAGCGCGTTCCATTGCAGCGTAGGATCGGTGCGCCACGTGACGTCGCTCCAGGCGCCCATCGGTGTGCCGTCGATCCAGAACGCCTGGGCGCCGTCGTCGGCGCCAGGCGTGTTCGCGCTTGCCATGGCCTCCACGCAGACCCAGGCGCCAAGCGCCGACACCGCCGGCACCGGCGGCCCGTACCCGTTCCCCCAGCAGCACTCCGGGCCGTTGTCGCAAGGCGACCCGCGCGCGGCGCAGTCGGTGCAGATCATCGCGGGGTCGGCGTAGTTCATGCACGTCGCGCCGGGGTCGCAGGTCATGTCGACCGAGTAGGTGTAGAAGTTCCACGCGCCCGGGGGCGGATTGCCGCCCCAGTTGGACCACGGCTCGATACCGGTCGTGTAGAAGTTGTCGCCGGCCGGCCGGCAGCCGGCCATGCCGAACGCCGACCACATGTCGTCGGTGCGCGTCGCCAGCAGCGTGACGAAGTGGTGAGGGTAGTTGTAGGTCTCTTCGAACTGCGTCCAGAAGCGCAGATACACGGTGTCCGCGCCGGCGAACCATTTCGCCGGGCCGCCGCCCGTGTCGGCGCCCATGTGCGCCGTGATCTCCAGCGCGTGCGCGCCGCCGTGCACGCGCAGCGGGTCGGTCGTGAGAACGAGGTTCGACGGCGTGAGCCCCTGGTCGTCCCAGAGCCCGAGGTTGCCGTCCACGTCGGCGGCCGACTCGAAGTCGTCGCAGAAGAGCCACTCCAGTGCCGGCGTGGCGCACTCCTGCGCGGCGGCCGCGCGCGGGGCGGCGGCGAGCGCGACGGCGGCGGCGGCGGCGGCAAACGTCAGTGGGGTAGGCCGCACACGCATGAGGGCCTCCTGTCCGCTCAGGATACCGCGGCTTCGCGCGGCGCGCGCGGCGCCGAGCGCGGGGCGGCGGCCGGCGCGCTAGGCGAGGTGCTTGGCGCGCAGGATGAAGCGGGCGACGTCCGCGAGGGGGACCTGCGTGGGGCAGACAGACTCGGCCACGGCGAGGGCGCGCGTGGCGAGCAGCGGCTGCAGCTCCACGTCGACGGCCCAGGCGTCGTGGCCGGCGCGCGCGTAGCGGACGGGGAGGGCGGGCAGCGGGGCAGCCGGCGGCGGCGGCGTCCCGGGCTCGCGGTCGGCGTCGCGCGTCTCCGCCTCGACGAACGCGGCGACACAGAGGCCGCAAGAGATGCAGCGCGCGTGCAGGGGCTGCCGCTCGCGCTCCTGGGGCGTGAGTGGCCGCAAACCGTCCGGTGCGTAGTTTGCGCGGAAGCGGTCGAGGCCGTAGCGGGGACGCCTCCACGGCCGCAGCAACAGCACGTGCCGCCAGAAGGCGAGAGCCAGGTAGATCCAGGCGACGAGGGCCTTCCACATGGCGTCAGCGGTGCTGCCCCCCCGCGGCCAGCGCGGCCGCCTCGGCGCGGCGGTCGGCCATCTCGCGGGCCGCCCCGGCAGGCACGCCCGCCGCGACGGCCGCGGCCGCCAGACGCCCCGCGCGTAGGCCCGTGAAGAGCGCTGTGCCGAGCGCGGCCCCGTCCGTCGCCGCGGCGTAGCCGGCCAGGATCGCGCCCGCGCAGCGCACGTTGTCGACCGCCACGGCGCCGCCGGCGTCGAGCGGCCGCAGCGCGGCGTCCACGCGCACGCCGTAGGAGAAGACCGGGTGCTCGGCCAGCGCGGTACGGGCGGTGAAGCGCTCCGGCTCCGCGGCCGGGTCGCCGCCCTGCGCGTCGGCGACGCGCAGCCCCAGCACCGGCTCGCGGAACGGCCCGCCCGGATCCTTGACCACGCCGCCGGCGAGGAACTTGCCGGTCGCCAGCACGACCTCGCGGCCCGCGAACGCCTCGACGGCCGCGCCGGCGCGCCAGACAACGACGCGCTCGACGCGGCGGCGGGCGGCGCTGGGTCCGGGCTCGCCGCGCGCATCGCCGGCGACCACGTTCACGCCGGCGCGCGCGAGCGCGGCGTCGAGGGCCCGCTGAAGGCGCAGCCCGGGCACCGACGGTGGCGCCGCCGCCATTTCCGCGCAGCGCACGCCTGCCGCGGCCTCGACCTCGGCCAGCACGGCCGCGGCACGGTCGAGCCCCACCAGCGGCGGAAGCAGCACCAGCGCGGGCCGCGCGCCCCCGGCGGCGTCCAGCGCGCGGGCGATCGCCGCGCCGAGCCGCGCGCCCTCCCCCGGTGCGTCGAGCGCCGCCGCGACGGAAAACACCTCGTCGGGCGCGCGCGCCGGCCGGCGCAGGAAATCGACGTCGAGCGGACGCACCTCCACGTCGACGCCCTCCGCGGCGAGCGCCGCGGCGAGCCCGCGCGCCGGCGGAGCGGCGTCGGTCCAAGGCGCGCCGGCCAGGCCCACCACGGCGAGGCCGCCCGACGAGGGCGCGGCCGCCGCCGCCAGCAGCTCGCCGCGCACGATCCCGAGCGCGCCGCTCCCCGTCTCGCGCCAGGTCCCCGCGGCCGTGGCGACCAGGCGGGCCGGCTCGCTGCCTACCGGGGCCGGCGCCACGAACGGTACGTGCCCGCGCAGGAACTCCACCGCCTCGGCCAGCGCCGCGGCGTCTGCGCCGGTCACCGCCAGCGGATGCTCGGGCTTCAGCCGGCGCAGCAGGTCAAGGCGCCCTGCCAGCGTCGCCCTCCGCTCGGGAGCGAAGCCGTCGCCCGGCAAGCGCCGCGGATCCCCGCCGAGATCGATGCAGCCGCTCGACAGCGCCGTCGCGCCGTAAGCCTTGCGCACGACGACGACGCGCGCTCCCGCCTCGGTGGCCGCCAGCGCCGCCACCGCGCCCGCCGCCCCGCCGCCGATCACCACGACGTCGTACGACGCGGTGGGAAGCGAAGGCGCCGCCGAAGCGCCCGGCGGCGCCGGCGGCAGGGGCACGGGCGTGGCCGCCCCCGCCGCGCGCGACAGCGGCGGCCCCGGCACTACGCGCTCCCCGCCGCCGCTCACCGCACCGCCCTCCGCCCCCGCCGCGCGCGACAGCGGCGGCCCTGGCACTACGCGGTCGCCGCCGCCGCTCACCGCACCGCCCCCAGGTTCCAGACCAGCGCCGCCCGCGCCAGGTTCAGCTCCTCCTGCGCGAGCTGGATGCCGTCCAGCACCTGCGCGCGGTCGCGCCAGCCGTGGTCCAGCAGCGCCCTCGCCGCCGCGCGCGCCTCCGCCGGCCCCACCCCGAGCTCCTCCGCCAGGATCTCCCCGGCCCGCAGCGCCGCGCGCACGCCGCGCTCGCCTCCCGCCCCCAGCAGGCACCGGCGCGTCAAGTCCGGCAGCGTGCGTGCCCACTCGTGGCGCACGCAATGGCGCACCTCGCATTCCAGCACCGGCTCGGCCGCGTCCACCACTTCCAGCCCGCGCGGCGTCTGCGCGCCGAGCTCCAGCACCGCCTCCGCGCCCGTCCCATGCCGGAACACCAGCCGCGTCACCGCATAGCGGTCCACGCCGAAGCGCTCCGCCAGCGCGCCCGCCAGCGCCTCCATCTCGCCGCCTTCGCGCGCCATCGCGCCCGGCAGCGGGTCCTCGCGGGTGCGGCACGGTCCCTTGCGCCCGATGCGCCCCTCCGCCGCGTCGACCGCCTCCTCGCTCATGATGCGGTACGCGGCCAGCTTCCCGCCGACGATCGAATAGAGCCCGGCCGCCCCCTGCGGCGCATGGTCGAGCACGCGGTGCGCGCGCGACAGCTTGCTCTCCGCCGGCCCGTACTTCCAAAGCGTGGGGCGCACGCCTGCCCACGTCGCCACGATACGATGTTGCCGCACCGAGGGAAAAACCCGCGCGAACGCCTGCAGCAGGTATTCCTTCTCGTCGAAGTTGGCGGCCACGTCCTCGGGGTCGCCGTAGTAGTCGTCGTCGGTCGTCCCGATGATCGTGTGGTGCTCGTGCGGGATCATCAGCAGCTCGCGCCCGTCGACCGCCGTGGTCACCAGCCCGTAATCGCTGAGGCGGCGATCGTAGACTAGATGGATGCCCTTGCCGGGGCGCAGCCGCACCTCCGCCCCCGCCATCGCCGCGAAGCGCGGCGACCAGGCGCCGGTGGCGTTGTACACCGCGCGCGCCCGCAGCTCGTACCCCTCGCCCGTCAGCATGTCGCGCGCGCGCACGCCCACGACCTCGCCGCCCTCGCGTAGCACCGCCTCGACGCCGCAATGGTTCTTCACCACCGCCCCGGCGCGCGCCGCCGACACGGCGTTCAGCACGCAGAGCCGGTGCGTGTCGATGCCCCACTCGTCGAACGTCAGGGCCCCCGCCACGTCGGGCCCCAGGCCCGGCTCCACTGCGCGCGCCTCCGCCTCCGACAGCCGCGTGTGCACCTTGCCGTTCTTCAGCGGCTGGTAGACGTCGTACGCCTCCAGGAACACTTCGACGACCGTGCGCCACAGCGTCGTGGCCCACGGCGCCTTGGGATAGCGCAGCACCGGCGCCAGAAATGGGATGCGGAAGCAGAGGTGCGGCGCCAGGCGCTGGATGATGCCGGAGTCCTCGCAGCTCAGGCGCGTGACGTCGCGGTCCGCCGTCAAGTAACGCGGCCCGCCGTGGATCATCCCCGACGAGTTCCCGGTGGCGCCGTGGCCGAAGTCGCCCTTCTCCAGCAGCGCCACGCGGTGGCCGCGCAGCGCCGCGTCGCGCGCGATGCCGGTACCGTTGCATCCGCCGCCGACGACGATGAGATCGAAGGCCGCCGCGCCCGGGCCGCTCATCGGACGCGCAGGTGCAGCTCCTCCAGCTGCTTGGGGTCGACCTCGCTGGGCGCGCCGATCATCAAGTCCTGCCCCTTCTGTGTCTTGGGGAAGGCGATGACGTCGCGCAGCGACTGCGCGTGGGCCAGCAGCATCACCAGGCGGTCCACGCCGATGGCGCACCCGCCGTGCGGCGGCGCGCCGCCTTCGAACGCGCGCAGCAGGAAGCCGAACTTGTGCTCCGTCTCCTCCGGCGTGAACCCCAGCACCTTGAAGACGTCGGCCTGCTCCTCGCGGTCGTGGATTCGGATGGAGCCCGACATGAGCTCGTTGCCGTTGAGCACCAGGTCGTAGGCCTGGGAGCGCGCCCCGCCCGGATCGCTCGCGAGCTTGGCGCGGTCGTCGGGGTGCACGCTCGTGAACGGATGGTGCGCCGCGTAGAAACGCTTGTCCTGCTCGTTGTACTCGAACAGCGGGAAGTCGGTGACGAACAAGAAATTCAGCTCGTCGGGATCCTTCACCAGCCCCCGCTTCTCGGCGAGCTGCACGCGCAGCTTCCCCAGCACGTCGGCGGCGGTCTTTTCCTTGTCGGCGACGAACACGGCGAGGTCGCCGTCCTCCAGGCCCATCGTCCCGCTCAGCAGCGCGCGGTCCGCCGGCGTGGGGAAGAACTTGCCGATCCCGCCCTTCCAGTCGTCGCCCTCCACTTTGAACCAGGCCAGCCCTTTGGCGCCGAGCTCGGTGGCGGCGACGCCGAGCTTGTCGACGTCGGCGCGCGACATCGCTGCGCCGCCGCCGGGCACGCGCAGTCCGCGCACCACGCCGCCGCCGGCGACCGTGTCGGCGAACACCTTGAAGCTGCAGGCCTGCACGGCCCCGCTGACGTCGGCGATGGCCAGCCCGTAGCGCAGGTCGGGCTTGTCGCTGCCGTAGAGGCGCCGCGCGTCGTGCCAGCTCAGCCGTGGGAAGGGCGTTTTCAGCTCTACGCCGCGCGTGCGCTTCACGATGGCGGCCATCAGTCCCTCCACGACGCCGAACACGTCGTCGGGGGCGACGAAGCTCATCTCCACGTCGATCTGCGTGAACTCTGGCTGGCGGTCGTGGCGTAGGTCCTCGTCGCGCAAGCAACGCGCAATCTGGAAGTAGCGGTCGTAGCCGGCCACC
Organism: Myxococcota bacterium; assembly: GCA_036004705.1. GTDB lineage: Bacteria > Myxococcota_A > Polyangia > DASYRF01 > DASYRF01 > DASYRF01. The sequence continues at coordinate 8,089 of DASYRF010000161.1, read as the reverse complement.
ATGAAGAGCTGCTTGAAGATTTGCGGCGACTGCGGCAGCGCGTAGAACCGGCCGGGGTGAACGCGCGATGGCACCAGGTAGTCGCGCGCACCCTCGGGCGTGGAGCACACCAGCAGCGGCGTCTCCAGCTCCAGGAACCCCTGCGTGTCGAGGTAGGCGCGCGTGGCCATCGCCACCTCGTGGCGCAGCATGAGGTTGCGCTGCAGCGCCGGGCGGCGCAGGTCGAGGTAGCGGTACTCCAGGCGGAGCTGCTCGCTGGCCTTGGTGTCGTCCTCGATGGGGAAGGGCGGCGTCTTGGCGCGCGAGAAGACCTGCACCTGCTTGACGTGCACTTCGATCTCGCCGGTCGGCAAGCGCGGGTTGGCGTTGTCGCCGCGCGAGACGACCTCGCCGCGCACGGCGAGGACCCACTCGGTGCGCAGCGCGCCGCCGACCTCGTGCGCCGCGGCGTCCACGGCGGGATCGAACTTCAGCTGGGACAGCCCGTAGCGGTCGCGCAAGTCGATGAACACGGCGCCGCCGTGGTCGCGGCGATTGTGCACCCAGCCCATCAGCACGACCTCGCTCCCCACGTCGGCCGCGCGCAACTGGCCGCAGTTGTGGGTGCGTTTCAGCTCGCGGATGAACGGCTTGGGCGTGGACATGGCGCAGGGGTAGCCGGGAAGACGCAGCGTGTCAAGACGCCCCGGCCGTGGTAAAACGCGCTCCAGCCAGGAGGACGGCCATGACGATGCGGATCTACTACGCGCCGCGATCGAGTGCGACGCGAGCGCTCTGGGCGCTCGAGGAAGTCGGCGAGCCGTACGACAAGGTGCGCGTGAACACGACGAACGGTGAGACCCGGCGGCCCGAGTTCCTGAAGCTGAACCCGAACGGCAAGGTGCCGACGCTGGTCGACGGCGACATCGTGATCTGGGAGTCGATGGCCATCATCGACTACCTGTCGGGGAAGTACCCCAAGGCGGGGCTGCTGCCGGAGGCGCCGGCGGTGCGCGCCGAGATCCTGAAATGGCTCTACTACGGGCTGGTGTCGGTGCAGGCGGTCGCTTACGAGGTCATGTCGCATCGCCTCTGGCTCCCGGAGGAGAAACGCATCCCGGCGTTCGCCGAGCTGGAGATGACCTACCTTCTCCCGCGCCTCAAGATCCTCGATGGCGCGCTGGCGAGCCGCGAGTGGATCGCCGGGCCGTTCTCGCTGGCGGACTTCGCCTACGGCGGCCTGGTGCTGCTGCCGTACGCGGGCGTCACCCTGGACGAGACCCCGAACGTGAAGGCCTATGCCGAGCGCCTGAAGGCGCGGCCGGCCTACCAGCGCGCCAACGCGATCGAGTAGCCGGGCCGCGCGCCAGCGCGTCCGGCACGCGCTCCGCTTCGCCATCCCTTTTCTCAGGGCGTGCGCCACACCCAGGCCGTGCCGGTGGCGTCGACCACGACGAGGTCGTCGCGCGCGTCGCCGTCCACGTCGCCGGCGAAGACGCGGCGCGCCGAGGCGGCGGTGTCGGCCTGGGCCGTGCTCACCAGCGTCCCGCCGGCGGCGCTCAGCACGACGACCGACCCGCCCGACTGCAACACCGCCGCCTCGGCGGGCGGCGCGCCGTCGTACTCCAGCGCCACGACGTCGATGCCGGCGAACGACCCGGGGAGGCCAGTCGCCTCCACGTAGGTCACGCCGGTGTTGCCGTCGCCGTTCCAGCGCTCGAGCATGCCGTCGGCCACCACGGCCAGATCGCCGTCGCCGTCGCCGTCCAGGTCGCCGACGGCGGCCGCGCCGTGCGCGCCGGCGTTGAGGACGCGCACGTCCGAGAAGTCGAAGTCGGCGACGCTGACGACCTCGACCAGTCCGCCGGGGCCGGCGAAGAAGATCTCGTCGCGCGGGCCGCCGCCGACGTCGCCCACCGACACCTTGACGATGCCGGGCGGCAGCAAGACCATCGTCCGGACGTTCCAGCCGGCGCCGGTGTTCTCCACGCGCAGCAGGCTTCCCAGCGTCGCATCGAAGGCGATGACGTCGTCGTCCGTGTCGGTGGCGTCGAGGTGCGCGGCGAGCGCGAGGCCGGCGCTACCCAGCGCGCTCAGCGTGTCGCTCCAGCGCGTGGCGAGCCCGTCGCCGTCGAGGGCGTAGAGCGTGCGATCGCCGGCGAAGGCGACCACGTCCGCCGGCGCGCCGGCCCCGTCGAGCGCGGCCGCGTCGAGCCCCGTCAGCGTCGCGCCCGCGAGGGCCGTCGCGCCCGGCACGAAGCCGCCGCAGCCGACCGCCAGGAACGACGCGACGCCGCCGCCGCCGGCGGCGTTCACGGCGAGCACGAGATCGAGCCGGCCGTCGCCGTCGAAATCGCCGCCGGCGGACAGGTCGGCGCCGGCGCCAGCCGCCAGAAGGGCGATCGCCGTGGCCACGCCGGCGCCCGGGCAGTCGCAGCACCCTGCCGCGCACGCGTAGCTTCCCGCGCCGCAGCCGCCGTTGCCGCCGTCCGCCGCCGCGTCACCGGGGCCGTCCTTCTTGCAGCCCGCGGCCACGGCGAACGCGACGGCGAGGGCCGATACCAGGGCAGGGCGCAGCGGGCTCGTCATGACGTCATCGTACACCGCGCGGCGGCACGGCGGCGCGCGGCGTGGCCGCCAGCCCGCGCAGCTTCGCCAGGCCGTCGGCGTAGCTCTCCTCGCCGCTCGGCAGCGGCGGCGTCTCGAGGTACCCCGGCAGCCGCGCGAAGCGCGCGTCGCGCATCAGGCGGCGGAACGGCCCGAGGCCGATCGTCCCGGCGCCGATACGCTCGTGGCGGTCCACCCGCGCGCCCGCAGGGCGCTTGGAGTCGTTCAGATGAAAGGCCTCCAGGTGGCGCAGCCCCACGGTTCGGTCGAACGCTTCGAACGTGCGCGCGTAGCCGCGCGGCGTGGTCCAGTCGATGCCGGCGGCGTGCAAGTGCTGCGTGTCCAGGCACACGCCCAGCCGCCGCTCCCCGGCCTGCGACAGCATCTCCGCCAGCTCCTCGAAGCGGCACCCGACGCTCGACCCCTGCCCGGCGGTGCACTCCAGCAGCAGGCGCACGCGCGGGCGCGGGCCCAACGCCCGGCAGATCTCCCGCAGCGCCGCCGCCACGCGCGCGCAGCCGGCGCGCGCCCCCGCGCCCAGGTGCGCGCCCGGATGCACGATGACCTGGCCGACGCCCAGCGTCTCGGCGCGGCGGCACTCGTCGAGCAGCGCCGCCGTGGCGCGCGCGTGCTGCGCCCCGTCCGGCGCCGCCAGGTTGATGAGGTAGGACGCGTGCGCCGACGTCGGCATGCGCCCGCCGGGGTAGGCGCGGTCCGCGGCACGGAAGGCGCGCACGGCCGCCCGCTCCAGCGGCGGCGCGTGCCACTGCCGCGACGAGCGGGTCCAGATCTGCAGCGCCGCCGCCCCGTCGCGCGCCGCGCGCGCGAACGCGAGATGCAGCCCGCCCGCCACCGACTCGTGCGCGCCGAGGATCACGCCGCGAGGTTACCCGCTGGCGTCCTGCGGCGCGACTGGTGGCGGTGCGGCGTCTGTGCGAGAACAGCAGGCGCAGCGGCGCGTGCCGCACGCGCGCGGGAGACCCCATGTTGCTCAAGACCAGGCCGCGCCTGGCGGTTCGGGCCCCGCCGCGCACCGCGCCCGGCGAGACGTTCGAGGTGGAGATCGAGGTCGACGCACACGAGCCCGTGCCAATCGACGCCCTGGAGGCGCTGTTCGCCGGCACGGAGCACGTTCGCTTCGGGCAGGGGAAACAGCCGATAGAAGCAAACGCACGGCTCTGCCAGCTGACCGCGCGCCTCGCCGGACCGGGGACGCTGGCGCGCGGCCGCGCCGTCTACCGGGCGACCTTTGCCGTGCCCGAAGCCGCGACGCCCTCGCGCCACACGGATCACGTCCACGTGCGCTACGCCGTCCTGGCCCGCGCCCGCATCCCCTGGTGGCCCGACGCCTACGAGGAGGCGGAGATCGACGTCGCGCCGCGGTCGTCGGCGCCGCTTGCCGGCGGGCCACAGCGGGTGGCGCGCCTCGCGCCCGACGGGCCTTTCGAGCTGACCGTGGCGAACGACGCGGTGCCCGCCGGCGGCACGGTGTACGGGGCCGCCGCGCTCGGCGATCCCGCCCGCTGGGCCGGCTTGCGCGCGCAGCTCGAGTACACCGAGAGCGCGGGCGCGCTGAACGCGTTTGTTTCGCCTGGCGATCTGCCGGCGCGCACGACCGCCGCCGAGTACGACGTTTCGCTCGCGGGCGCGGCGCCGGGGCGCGCGATCGCGCTGTCGGTGCCCGTTCCGGAGGACGCGCTCCCGTCGTTCGTTTCGCGGCTGTGGAGCCTGGAATGGAGCTTGTGCCTCACCGCCCTGGCCGCCCCGCCGAACGGCGCCGATGAATCGCTTCGCCTTCCCTTGCGGGTCTGGCGCCCGGCGCCGGGCGCCGCCGCCCCGCCGGCGCCGCCCCTGCCGAAGATCGGCGCCGCGCGCGTGCACGAGGCGTGGCTCGCCGCGGCGGCGCAGCTCGGCGTCCCGCTCGACGCCGACGGCTGCTTTCACGTGGGCGCCGGAGAGGTCGAGGCGGTCGTCCGGCGCGAGGAGCGCGGGACGAAGGGACCGCTCTTCGTCGGCGAGCTGCGCTGGCCGGCGCTCGGCATCGGGTTGCACGTACGCCCGGCGCCGCTGCTGATCGCGCTCTTCGGGCGGGACTTCCCGCTCGGCGACGAGCGCTTCGACGCGCACCACGCCGTCAGCGGACGATACGCCCGCCAGGTCACGTCGTTCATGACGCCGCTGCTGGAGGCGCTCCAGCCGTTCGCGCCGTTGCAGATGGACGACGCCGGCGCGCGCGTGCAGGCGCCGGCCACCACGCCGGCCGAGCTCGTCGAGTTCGTGCGCCGCGTGCAGGCGCTGGCCCGCGCCGCCGGCGTCGCCTTGCGCGCCGTGCCGCCGCCGCCCTCCATGGAGGCCACGCGCGCCGTCTGGGACGCGCTGGCCGCGCGGCTCGGCGGCCCGCTGCGTTGCGGAGACATGAGCGTGGCCGGGCGCTGGGCCGGCCACGCCGCCGAGGTGGCGACGCGCTACGAGTGGGACGGCCAGCCGTACGCGACCGTCGTCCTGCTGCGCCCCGATCCGCCGCTGGCGCAGGCGCGCGCCGCGTCGTTTCAATGGGCCGACGACCCGGGCGCCCCGGGCGCGCACGGCCCCGACACCGAGCTCGAGCCCGGCACGCCGTGGCCGCCCGCCGCGACGGCGCTCCTGGCCGAGCTTCGGCGCGTCGCCGGCGCGCGCCGCGTCAGCGCCGCCGCGGAGGAGCTGACGGCCGAGCTCGACGCGCCGCTCGCCTATCCGGCGCGGGCGCTCGCTTGCCTCGACCTCCTTGCCGCGCTCGCCGCCGCCCTGGCAGACGGGCACGGTCCCTATCGTTGATCGCGCGGTCGGCAGGCACGTCACGCGGGCTGCGCCGACCACTCGCGCAGCGCCTTCAGCGCGGCCGTGCGGTCGATGGGCCGGTGCCCGGCATAGAACTCCAGGTCGTGCGCGAGGAGCAGGCGAACGCGCTCGTGCAGGCGCATCAGAAGGAACTGCGAGACGGTGTACGCGTGTTCGGCGCCGGCAGAGCGGACCACGATGCGATCGAACGGCAGTGAGTTGACCAACGAGCTCCCTTCGGCAAGCGGAACCTGCCGTTCGTCTTCGCGCACGAGGGCGTCCCGCGGCATGCGGCTCCTCCCTGGTCGGGCGAGGGCCTTCCAGCTGGCGCGACTCGCCGCCGCCTCCTATCGTCTGTCGTCCATCGTCTATCGTCCGATGCACGACGGAGGCCAAGCGTCCGCCCGGCGCAGTCCGGGCGCTTGGAGGACCGCACCAGGGGAAGAACCCCGCGGCCCAGGACCGCCTTGCCGCGGCGCCGGCGCCGGGACCTTGCCCGGGTCAGGCGCGGGGGGTATGTAGTGCGGCCATGACGGCAGCGGCGACGGGCCAGGTGGTACGGCTGCAACCGGAGACGTGCGGCGTCCTCGTCATCGACTGGCAGGAGAAGCTGGCGGCGGCGATGGACCCCGAGGTGTACCCGCGCCACCTCAAGAATGCGCTCGCGCTGGTGCAAGGGGCGGCGCTCTTCCGGGTGCCGGTGGTGGCGACCGAGCAGTACCCGCAGGGGCTCGGCCCGACCGTCGCGCCGCTGCGCGAGGCGCTCGCCGCCGAGGGCGTGGCGGCGCCGGTCATCGCCAAGAAGGACTTCAGCGCCTGGGCGGTTCCGGAGGTGCGCGCGCAGGTGCAGGCGGCGGGGCGCACGAAGTGGATCGTCCTGGGCATGGAGAGCCACGTCTGCGTCTTCCAGACGGTGCGCGACCTGAAGGAGGCGGGCTTCACGGTGTTCGTCCCGCGCGACGCGGTGGTCTCGCGCACCCGCGACAACTGGAAGGTGGGCGTGAAGCTTTGCGAGGCCGTGGGGGCCACCGCCACCAGCACCGAGGCGGTCCTGTTCGACTGGGTGGGGCGCGCCGAGGGGGACGCGTTCAAGGCGGTCAGCCGGCTGGTCCGCTAGCCGCGCCGCCCTCGACCCCATGGAAGCGGTCTTCATTCTGGCCGTCATCTTCGGCGGCGTCATCGGAATCATCGCCGTCCCGCGCTGGCTGAAGGCGAAGTACGACCCGAAGGTCCAAGCGCTGAAGGCGCTGGAGGACCGGCGCGTGCGCGAGATCGAGGCGCGCCACGATTCCGAACGGCGGCTGCTCGAGGAGCGCATCGAGCACCTGGAGACGATCGTCACGTCGGTCGACATGGAGTTCAACGCGCGGCTGGGGCGGCTGCTGGCGGCGGAGGAGTCGCGCGCCCTGGCGGCGGCTCCGTTCGTGGCGCAGCTGGGGCCGATGGAAGCCGGGGCGACGACGCCGGGCGCGCCGGGCGCGTCGCCGCGCGCCACCGTCGCGGCGCACGGAGCGGGGGCAGCCGCCGCCAGGCCCACGGGGGGAGCGCCGTCAGGCGCGGGCGCGTCGGCGGCGTCGCCGGCGTCGTCGTCGGCGGCGGCGGCACGAGGGTCCGGCAGTGCGCGCGCCGGGACCGGAGACGCCGGGGGGAGAGGGCCTGGCGCGGCGCGCGGCGCGGCGTTGGACGCGACGATTCCGCACACGACGGGTGCGCCGATCGGCGGGCCGGCGGCCGGGCTGGACGGAAGCGGCGGTGCGGCGTGGGCGCCGAGCGCCGCGCTGGGGGCGGGCGCCGGATCGATCACGCAGCCGGGGAGCGTGTTCGCGGGGCGCTACGAGATCCGCTCGATGCTGGGCAAGGGCGGCATGGGGGTGGTGTATCGGGCGCACGATCGGCAGCTCGGCGAGGAGGTCGCCATCAAGATCGCCGGCGCCGAGCTGGCGGGCGACCCGACGACCGTGGACCGGCTCCGGCGCGAGGCCGCGGCGGCGCGGCGCATCACGCACGAGAACGTCATCCGGGTCTTCGACCTGGGCGAAGCGGGCGGGCGCTTCTTCATCTCCATGGAGTACTTCGACGGCGAGCGGCTGTCTGACCGCGTCGCGCGCGACGGGCCGCCGCCGCTGGCGACGACGCGCGCCGTCTGCCAGCAGATCGCCGCCGCGCTGAGCGCCGCCCACGCCGCGGGCGTCATCCATCGCGACCTCAAGCCGCAGAACGTGATGATGAACGCCGCCGGCCGCGTGAAGGTCATCGACTTCGGCATCGCGCTGGCGCCGCACCTGCGCGGGCTCACAGCCACCGGCCTCATCATGGGCACGCCCGAGTACATGGCGCCCGAGCAAATCCGCGGCGAGGAGGTCGACCAGCGCACCGACCTCTACTCGATGGGCTGCATCCTCTATTTCCTGCTGACCGGCGCGCCGCCCTTCCGCGCCGAGACGCCGATCGCCGTCGGGTTCGCGCACCTGCGCAAAGAGCCCGAGCCCCCCTCGCACCTGCGCGAGGACGTCGGCCGCGGCTGGGACGAGCTATGCTTGCGCGCGCTGGCGAAGGACCGCGCCGCCCGCTGGCAGACCGCCGCCGAGCTTGGCGACGCGCTCAAGCGCCTTTAGCGCTGTCGCACAGAACCCCGGACCGGACCCGGCACCGGAACCGGAACCGGAACCGGAACCGGCGCCGGCGC
>DASYRF010000160.1:0-1867 GCA_036004705.1 Myxococcota bacterium | reverse complement strand
CGCTGACGATGGCGCAGAACGGCCAGCGCACGCTGCTCGTCGGCGCCAACCTCCGCCGGCCGTCGATCTACCGGTTCTTCGGCATCGAGCGCGAGCCAGGGCTGTCGGACATCCTCGTCGGCAACGCGCAGTGGCGCGACTGCGTCCGCGGCGTCGCCGACATCCTGATGGGCCGGTTCGAGATGGAAGACATCATGGCCTCGCCCGGCCTCGACAACCTGCACATCATCGAGGCGGGACCGATCCCGGCCAATCCCTCCGAGCTGCTGTCCACGCCGGCCATGGCCGCCTTCCTCAAGGCGGTGAGCGCGGAGTACGACATCGTGCTCATCGATACGCCGCCGGTGCTCCCGGTGACGGACTCCGCGATCGTCGCGGGCCAGGTCGACGGCGTGCTGCTCGTGTACCAGGCGGGCAAGGTCGGCCGCCTCGTCCTCAAGCGCGCGAAGGCGCACCTGGAGAGCGCGCGCGCCAAGGTCTGGGGCGTCGTGCTCAACGACCTGCAGACGGAGGTCTCCGGTTACACCTATACGCACTACTACACCCACTACTACGGCGAGGAGACGACGCCGGGCGCTCCGACCACGGGCGGGGGGCGGGTGAAGCGCGCGCTCGACTTCGTGCGCGGTCGGCTCGGGACGCGCGAGGCGGCGGCCGAAGTGCCGGATGTGCGGGCGACCGCCAGCGCGCGCATCTCACCGTCGCCGTCGGGCGCGATGATCGGCAAGGGCGCCGGCAAGTCCGGCGGCAGCCGCACCCTGGTCGGCGTGCTCGTTCTCGCCGGTCTGCTCGCCATCCTCGCGGGCGTGGCCGCGTGGCAGACGGGCTGGCTCAAGGGCGACCTCAGTCCGCGCGCGCTCCTGCGCCAGCGCCTCGGCGACTCCCCGCCGCCCACGGTCCCGAGGCCGGAGCCGCGGCCGCCCGCGGCGCCGAAGACCCTGGTGCCGCCAGCGGCGCCCGTCGTGGTGGCCCCGTCGCCGCCGGCTGTGGCGTCGGCGCCGACGCTCGCGCCGTCGCCGACCTCCGCGCCGCCGATCGCCGCTTCAGCGCCAACGACCACGCCCGCTCCCGCGCCGCCGGTCGCCGCGCCGACCACACCGAAGCCGACACCGCCGGCCGCCGCGCAGGTGCCCGCCACGCCGCCGGCCGCCGCATCGACGCCACCCACGATGGCTGCGCCCGTCGCGCCGAAGGCCGCGACGCCGGTCACCGCGTCCACGCCTCCGGCCACCGCGCCCACACCGGCCGTGCCGAGGGCCACACCGCCGGTCGCCGCGTCTGCGCCGTCTGCGGTCGCCGCGCCGGTCGCGCCGAAGGCCGCACCCGCCGCGCCAAAGCCGGCGGCTGTCGCATCGGCACCGTCGTCCACGCCGGCAGTGGCGCCGCAGTCAGCCATCACCGTCGTGCCGAGCGCGCCGGCCGCGACGTCACCGCCGGCGGCGCCGCGCCAGGCCGTCGGCTCGATCACGACACCCGCGCCGTCGAAGTCGACGAGCGCCGCGGCCGCGACGCCGAAGGCGGCGGACACCGCGCCGCGGTTCGCGCTCGAGTTCGGACCGTTCGTCACCGCCGCCGACGCCGAGCGCGTTGAGCGCCAGCTCACGCAGGCCGGGTACCCGACCGTTCGCTTCCGCCAGCAGACGAGCGGCGTCGTCTACGCCGTGCTCGTCGAGCGGATTCCCACCACGCGCGACGCGCAGGCGCTGATCGCGAGCTTCCGCGAGCAGAAGCTCGGCGAGGGCGTGATGCTGGGCACGGAGCCGATCACCGTCCGGGTGGGTGAGCCCCTCCCGCTGCGCGGCGCCATCGAGCTGGCCGAGCGGCTGCGCGCGGCCGGTCACCAGGTGCGCGTCGCCGCCCAGCCGGG
>DASYRF010000159.1:0-15213 GCA_036004705.1 Myxococcota bacterium | reverse complement strand
CGCCGGCCGACGTGGCCCAGGTGTAGATCGTATTGCCCCCCGAAGTCGCGCGCGCTTCGAGCACGTCACCGCCCGCCGCGGCCGCGCCGCACCGGCAGCCGGCCGCGGCTATCACCGACGCGATCGCCGACGCGATGGTCGCCGTCAGGCGCAGTGCGCGCCGCCACCGCCCCTGTCCATGTCCGTAGGTCAGACCTTGCATCGGCGTTGTCTCCATTGAACCATAACACCGACCATGCGGGCCCTCTTCGCGTCAGCTTGGCTGGTGTCGGCCTTGGCGGCTGGTTGCGGGCGCGGCGTTCCGCCCTTGCAAGCAGCGGCGGCAGCCCTGGTGGCAGAGGCCGTCCGGGCCCCCGTGGCGCCGCTCGCCGTGGCCGCGGCGGCGGCGACGCTCACCGTGACCTCGCTCGACCGTGCCGGCGCGCAGCGGCTCCTGGCCGCCGTGGAGCGGGCCGCGCCCGCCGTTCGCCGGCTCGCCTTCGTGGGCAAGGACGGCCGCGTGTTCGCCTCGCTCGGCGACCCCCCCGAGGGCGCGGCCGCCGCGGACGTGCGGGCGGTTGCCGTGCTCGCCGCCGCGCCCGGGCCCTACCTCGGCCCGCTCGGCGAGGGCGGCTCTCCTTCGGCCGCCGCCTGCGCCGGCGCGGCGATCGTCGGCCCCGAAGGAGCGGTCGTCGGAGCGCTCGTCGCCGACGTCGACGCGCAGGTCGTCTGGGCCGCGGTGGAGGCGGTGCTTGGCGAGCGCGCCGCTGCACGCTGTGTTCTGCGCGACGCGGACGGCCGCGCGCTCGTTTCGCCCGGCGCGGACCGGGCCCCCGACGGGCCGGCCCCGGCGGATGCGGCGCCGCTGCCGGGCCTAGCCGGCTGGTCGCTCGCCTGCCGCTGATGCGGCGATGCTGCTACCATCGGCTCGTGCAGCCCGGGCGCGCCATCATCGCCGCCGTCGCCGCCTTCGCGGTCGCGCTCGTGGCCGGGGCCTGCGCGGGCAACACGCGCAGCCACCCGCTCGCCGACTGGAAACTCTACGAAGAGCCGACGGGCCTGTTCCACTTCCGCTATCCCGACCCCCCCTGGGAGCTGAAGGACGAGCCGCCGGGCGCGGCGCATCTCGAGATCCAGCACCGCGGGGTGATCGACCGCCCGATGCCCGTCGAGCTGCTGGACGTGGCCGTCGCCGCGGGTCCGGGCGACCTGGACGCCTTCGTCGCCGGCCGCATGTCGACGGTGACGGCCGGCGGCAGCACGCTGCTGTGCGACGTCCCGCCCTGCGTGCCGGACGAGCTGGAGACGTTCGACGGCGACCGCGCGCTTGCTTTCAGCTACCGGCGTCCCGAGGGCTACGATGCGCGCGAGTACTATGTCTCGGGCGAGGAACGCATCGTCGGCGTCACGTTCGTGGGCGTGCGCGACGTGACGCTCCCCGAGTACGACGTCTTGGTCGAGACCCTGGCGCCGCGCGCGCTCGCGCCGTGATACTGCGTCTCGGCGCCTGGCTGGCCGCCGCGTCCGTCCTGGCGGCCGCACCCGAATCGGCGCCGGCGCCGGCTCCCGCCCCCGCTCCCGCACCCGGACCCGCACCAGCCCCGGCGTCACGGCCCGCCACCCCGGCGCGCCCCAAGGCGGCCGTCGCCTCGAAGCGAGCGCCGACGCCGCCCGCGCCCGATCGCCTGGACTTCTTTCCTCGCGTGCGCGCCTCCTGGCGCCTCTACAAGGCCGACGCGCTCGGCGGCTCGCACCATGCCTTCACGCTCGACTGGTTCGTCTACCACCGCCACCTGCGCGTGGCTGCGTTCGGCGAGGCCGGCATCGGCCGCGCCCTCGAGAAGACCGATTTCCTCGTCGGCGGCGGCGGCGTCGTCGGCGTGCAGTACCACGGCCAGTGGAGCCCCTACGCCGAGATGAGCCTGCTCGTCGGCGCGTACCACCAGCGCCTCTTCGACGTGTCCGTCTTCAGCGGCGTCATGCGCTGGACGCTGGAGGCCGGCGTGGAGTTCTACCCGACGCCCGGGCTCTTCTTCTTCGCCGCCGTCGGCTACTCGCACCTGGTGCTGTTCCCCGGCTTCGTCCCCAGTGCCGAGCTCCGGCTGGGCATCGGGCTGTAGCCTTCCGGCAACGACGTCCAGGCGGCGCGCGCAGCTTGTGCGGGGCGCGCGGCAGGGGCTACAACAGGGGCGTGAGCCTCGTCGCGGAGCTGACCGCGCTGCAAGAGGCGCGCGGATACCTGGCCGACGAAGACCTGACCGCCCTTGCCGAGCGGCGCAAGGTGCCGCTCTACCGCCTGGAGGGGCTCGTCACCTTCTACCCGCATTTCCGGCGCACGCCGCCGCCGCGCACCGAGCTGGCGCTTTGCCGCGATGCGAGCTGCGCGCTGCGCGGCGCCGCGTCCGCCGCCGTCGCCGTGCGCGAAGCTCTGGCCGCCGAGCCCGACATCGCCGTCCACGAGGTCTCCTGCCTGGGCCGTTGCGAAATCGCCCCGGCCGCCGCGGTCAACGGCCACCCCACCTGCGCGCTTCCGACCGAGGACCTCTGCGCCGCCGCACGCGCCCCCGAAGGGATGCCGTCCGACGAGCCGCGCGCTTCGCCCTCGCAGCGCTGGAGCGCCGACGTCTACGCGGGCGGCGACACCGAGCCCTACGCCCTGCTGCGCGAGCTGCGCGCCCTGCCGGAACAAGCGGCCGCCGCGCGTGTGCTCGGCACGCTCGATGCGGCCGGACTGCGCGGCCTGGGCGGCGCGGGCTTCCCGACCGGCAAGAAATGGGCGCTGGTGCGCGCCGAGCCGGCGCGCCCGCACCACGTCATCTGCAACGCCGACGAATCGGAGCCAGGCACCTTCAAGGATCGCGTGGTCCTCGAAGAGATGCCGCACCTCGTCGTCGAGGCGATGGCCATCGCCGGGCTCGTCGCCGGCGCGACGCACGCTACCGTCTACATCCGCCACGAGTACGGCAAGGAGCACCGCGCGCTGGAGCGCGCGCTCGGCCGCGCCCGCGATCTGGGCGTCCTCGGCCCCGCCGGCGCCGCCAACCCCGCCGGCTTCGACGCCGACGTCTTCGTCTCGCCGGGCGGCTACATCCTGGGCGAGGAGACAGCGCTGCTGGAGGCGATGGAGGACCGCCGCGGCGAGCCGCGCAACAAGCCGCCGTTCCCCGGCACGCACGGCTTGCGCGGTCTGCCCACGCTCATCAACAACGTCGAGACGTTCGCCTGGGTGCCGGCCATCCTCCGCCGCGGGGCCGAATGGTGGAAGTCCCAAGGCGTACGTGGCGCCGCCGGCCTCAAGCTCATCGCCGTGTCGGGCCACGTCGAGCGCCCCGGCGTCTACGAGGTGCCGATGGGCACGAGCGTCGCCGAGCTCATCGCGCTCGCCGGTGGCGTGCTCGGGGGACGCCCGCTCCTCGCCTTTGCCCCCGGCGGCGCGTCGTCGAATTTCCTCCCCGCCGCCGAGGCGGGCGTGGCCCTCGACTTCGCCGCGCTGCAGAAAGCCGGCTCCATGCTGGGCTCCGGCGCGCTCCTGGTCGTGGCCGAAGGGACCGACCTGCTCGGCCTTGCCACCAACGTCACGCGCTTTTTCCGCAACGAGAGCTGCGGCAAGTGCGTCCCCTGCCGCGTCGGCTCGCACAAGGGCGTGGAGCTGCTGGAGTCGCTGGCGGCGGGGAAGGGCGGCCCGGCGGACGTCGCCCTCCTGGAAGAGCTGAACGAGACGCTGGCCCTCACGTCCATCTGCGGGCTCGGGCAAGTGGCACTGGGGCCGGCGCTGTCGGTGTTGCGGCGCTTCCCGCAGACGGTGCGCCGCGCTCCGCCCGCAGGAGGCGCGCCGTGACCGTCACCTCTGCTCCCAGCCCGGTCCCCGTCCCCGTCCCGGTGCCCGTAGTCGTCAAGCTTACGATCGACGGCCGCGTCGTGGAGGTCCCCGCCGGCACCACCCTGTGGGAAGCCGCGCAGCGCGCCGGGATCGACATTCCCGTACTTTGCCATTCGGCGCGCCTCGACCCGGTCGGCGTGTGCCGGATGTGCGTGGTCGACACCGGCGCGCGCGTCTTCGCCGCCGCTTGCGTGCGCCCGTGCGAGAACGGCATGAAGGTCGACACCGCCAGCGAGAAGGTCGAGCGCCAGCGGCGCATGTTGACGCGCCTCTTGCTCGCCGACCATCCCACGCCCTGCGCCCGCGAACGCACCACCGGCGACTGCGACCTCGAGGCTTTGGGCCGCCGTTACGGTCTCGTCGACGGCGGTCCAGACACGCTGCCCGCGGCGCCGCTGCCGCGCGGCCACGGCCGTCCCCTGGACGCCTCCTCGCCGGTCATCGCCGTCGACCACCAGGCCTGCATCCTCTGCGATCGCTGCATCCGCGCCTGCGACGACGTGCAGTCCAACGAGGTCATCGGCCGCACCGGCAAGGGCTACGCGGCGCGCATCGCCTTCGACCTCGACGCGCCCATGGGGCGGTCCACCTGCGTCTCCTGCGGCGAGTGCGTCGCCTCTTGCCCCACGGGCGCGCTCACCAACAAGGCCGTCGCCGCGCCCATCCGCGCGACGCGCGATCTGGCGGCCGTTCCCACCGTTTGCCCGTACTGCGGCGTCGGCTGTGCCGTGACGTACTACGCCGACCGCCGCGAGAACCGCATCGCCTTCGCCGCCGGCCGCCCTGGCTCGGGCAACGACGCGCGGCTCTGCGTCAAGGGCCGCTACGGCTTCGACTACGCCACGCACGCGCAGCGCCTCACGCACCCGCTCATCCGCCGCGAGGCCTTCTACCCGAAGGGGCCGCTCTCGTCGGACGTGCGCGGCGAAGGGCAGGGCGGCGGCCGCGCGGGGCGCGCCGGCAACAAGCCCGGCGGTCTGGTCGACTACGCCGAGGTGCTGCCGGCGTTCCGCGAGGCGAGCTGGGACGAGGCGCTCGACCTGTGCGCTCGCCGCCTCGGCGCGCTGCGCGACGCGCACGGTCCCGGCGCCCTCGCCGGCTTCGGCTCGGCCAAGGGCTCCAACGAGGAGGCCTACCTCTTCCAGAAACTGCTGCGTGCGGGCTGGGGGACGAACAACGTCGACCACTGCACGCGCCTGTGCCACGCGTCGTCGGTGGCCGCGCTACTCGAGACGATCGGCTCCGGCGCCGTGACGAACGTCTTCGGCGACGTGCGCCGCTCCGACGTCGTGCTCTGCGCCGGCACCAACACCACGGCGAACCACCCCGTCGCCGCCTCCTTCTTCAAGCAAGCCGCCAAGGCCGGCACGCAGATCGTCGTCGTCGACCCGCGGCAGCCCGACCTCGCGCAGCACGCCACCTACTATTGCCGCATCCGCTCCGGCACCGACGTCCCGTTCTACAACGCGCTCATGCACGTGATCGTGGCCGAAGGGCTCTACGACGCCGCCTACGTCCGCGACCACACCGAGGGCTTCGAGGCCCTGCGCGCCGTGGTGGCCCAGTACGCGCCCGAGAAGGTCGCGCCCATCGTCGGGCTGGACGCCGCCTTCATCCGCGAGGTGGCGCACGTCCTGGGCGGGGCGCGCGCCATGATGATCTTCTGGGGCATGGGCATCTCCCAGCATACGCATGGCACCGACAACGCCCGCTGTCTCATCGCCTTGGCGCTGCTCACGGGCAGTGTGGGCCGCCCCGGCACCGGGCTCCATCCGTTGCGCGGACAGAACAACGTCCAGGGCGCCTCCGACGCCGGCCTGATCCCGATGTTCCTGCCCGACTACCAGTCGGTGAAGGACGAGACCGTGCGCGCCCGCTTCGAGAAAATCTGGGGCCGCCCCATCGACCCGCGCCCTGGTCTCACCGTCGTGGAAATCACGCGCGGCGCGCTGGAAGGCCGCATCAAGGGTATGTACATGATGGGGGAGAACCCCTTCCTCAGCGACCCGAACATCAACAAGGTGCGCAAGGCGCTCGCCCACCTCGAGTTCCTGGTGGTGCAGGACATCTTCCTCACCGAGACGGCCGAGTTCGCCGACGTCGTGCTCCCTGCGAGCTCGTTCTTCGAGAAGACCGGCACCTACACGAACACCGACCGGCGCGTGCAGCTGGGCCGCCCGGTGCTGGAGCTCCCCGGCGAGGCGCGCTGCGACTGGGAGATCATCTGCGACCTCTCGCGGCGCATGGGCTATCCGATGGACTATGCCTCGCCCGCCGAGGTCTTCGCCGAGTTCGCCGATCTCACGCAGAGCTACCGCGGGTTGACGCACGACAACCTCGGCCCCGGCGGCAAGCTCTGGCCGTGCGCCGACCCCGTGCACTCCGACGGCGAGCAGATCCTCTTCGGCGACGGCTTCCCCACGCCGAGCGGGCGCGGGAGGCTCGTCCCGGCGGAGTTCCAGCATGCCAAGGAGATGCCCGACGACGAGTATCCGATGGTGCTCAACACCGGGCGCCTTCTGGAGCACTGGCACACGGGGTCGATGACGCGTCGCTCGGTGGCGCTCGACGCCATCGAGCCCGAGCCGTTCGTGGAGATGCATCCCGACGACGCGGCGGCGCTGGGCATCGCCGACGGGCAGCTCGTGCGCGTCTCCTCGCGCCGCGGCGCCATCCTCCTCCCCGTGCGCCTCGGCCGCCGGCAGGTACGCGGCGCCGTGTTCGTGCCGTTCCATTTCCGCGAGGCCGCCGCCAACGTGCTGACCATCGACGAGCTCGACCCGTTCGGCAAGATCCCCGAGTTCAAGTTCTGCGCGGTGAAGGTGCAACCCGCCGCCTGAGTCGAACCGAACCGCGGGGCGCGTCCGGGTCTACGGTTGGGGCAGCGGGTCCCGGGACCAGGGTTCGAAGGGGGAGCGGCGGCGCGGATCGCGACCGGCTCAGTACTCCACGTGCAGCTCGACGCGGCGGTTCTTGGCCCGGTTCTTCTCGGTGGTGTTGGGGGCGATGGGCTTGGTCTCGCCGTAGCCCCTGGCGTCGAGGCGCGCCGGGTCGACGCCGGCGCCCACCAGATAGGCCATCACGGCGTGGGCGCGGTCGTCGCTCAGCTTCATGTTGAAATCGTCGGCGCCGCGATTGTCGGTGTGACCCTCGATGCGGCACTTCTTGATCTCGGGATGGCTGATGAGGATGGACGCCACCTCGTCCAGGAGGCCGAAGCTCTTGGCCAGGATGTCGGCCTTGCCCGTCGCGAAGTTCACCTGCCGGAAGATGACGATGCGGTCCTTCTCCAGCACGGCGAGCGGCTTGAGCGGAGCCTTGCGCAGCTCAATCTCCATCTTCGCGACGTCACCCGCCTTCACCGCCAGCGTGCTCCCCTTCGCCAGATAGCCCGGCGCGGTGATCTCCACCGTGTAGGCGCCCTCGTCCAGGTCGCCGTCAATCGCCCCGCCCGACGCCGTCAGCGTGGCCGACCCGCCGGTCGCCGAACGGAACACGAGCGTCGCTCCCACCGGCGTCCCCTTGTCCGCGTCCTTCACCGACCCGGTCAGCTTCGACTTTCTGATGATGGGGACGAGCTCCACCGACATACTGGCGCCGCCCGGCTCGACCTTGATGGTCTCGGTGGAAGGCTCGTAGCCGTCGCGCGAGATGTCGAGCACCAGCGCCCCGTAGGGGAAGGCGTTCGTCTCGAAGTTGCCGCCCGCGTCGGTGGCGAGCGCCGTGACCTTCTTGCCGGGGAAAGCGATGATCACGCCGCCGATGGGCGCGCCGCTCTTGGCGTCCTTCACCACCCCCACCACCTTCGCCTCCTCGGGGGGCGGCGGCGCCGTCGGCACCGGCGCCGGCACTTTGACGATCTTCTCGACCTCTTTCACCTCGGTCTTCACGCGCGGCTTTGGATCGTAGGTGTAGGTGAGGCCGAAGTTCGCCGAGTACTGGCGGTTCGCCGGAAGCGCCCAGACGAGCCCGGTCGTCAGGCCGATGTCCGCCGAGAGGTCGATCGTGAGCCCGCGGATGGGCGGGCTGATTCGCACGCCGACGGTGAGGATGTCCGGCCAGGTGCTGAAGCCGTGCGTGCCCACCTCGGCGGTGTTGGGGTCGATCACCATGTCGCCGTCCAGGTCGAAGTCCTGCGGGCAGTTCTCGAAGCCCATCGTGAGGCAGACGAAGTCGCCGCGATCCACGGCGGCCTTGCTGGGGAAGAGCGGGATGGCGAGGCTCCATTCGACGAACGGCGTGAAGTAATACGCCTTGAGCGGCGCTTCGATGGCCAGGTTGAAGTTCACGGAGTTGTACCGGCTGACCTGCAGCGCAAAACGCTCGACGGCGCCGATGTTCAGGAAGTCGCCGTTCTCGGTCTTGAGCAGGTTCTCCGAGCGGTCGTAGGTGAAACCGACGTTGAGGTGCGCGCGGAAGGGCGCCCCCTTGAGCCCGGCGATGCCGCCGCCCGCCATCTCCATCTCGGTGAAGTCCAGCGTGGCCAGGAGGCGCGCCGTGCCGCTGGTGGCGGCGAACGCCAGGCCGAGCCCGCCCAGCGGGTCGAGGAACCGCGCCGTCACGTCGAGGCCGATGTGGAACACGTCGGCGACTGGGTAGACGACCTTCAGGCCGAAGTGGACGTCGCCGAGCGTCTGCACCAGCTCCGGATCGGAGACGATGCTGCGCGTGGCGCTCGACACCATCCCCGCGTAGATTTCGAAGAACTTGATGGGCGTGAAGGTCGCGGCGAGGACGCCGGCGAAGAAACTCGTGCGCTCGAAGGGACAGGCCATCGCGTCGAGGTTGCGGCAGCCGGGGAACTCCTTGCTGTCCATGTACTCGCCATGGAGCGCCAAGCCGAACGTCATGGGGCGGCCGACGCGCGCCATGGCGGTGCGCCAGACGCCCGTTTCGCCGAACTTCGACGGGTAGCGCATGGGAATCTCGGCCGGATCATCTTCGGCGGGCGCCGACTCCGGCAGCGGCTCTTCCAGCCCCGGGACCGGCGCCAGCGGCTCGGGCGCCGGCGGCGGCGGGGGCGGGGGCGGGGGCGGCGGCGGGGGCGCTGGCTCGGGATCGGGCGACGGATCCGGCGAGGGCTCGGTCTCGGGGGCGCCGGCGGCGAGCGCGCGCAGCGGCGCCAGCGCTCCCAGCGCGAAGCAAAGACCAAGCGCGACAAGGCGAGTACGAGCGATCACGGCGCGCTCCTTCTCCGGGCTACTGGGGCCACAGGGGAACTTGTTCGCGTGCTGAACACTACCCGCGCGCGAGGGGCGATGCAAATCTTCCGCACCGACGGGCCGTTGCGCAGCCATTGCGCAGGTTTGTTGCGCGACGTCCAATTTGCAATACTGGGCCTGAAGGCGAGATCGGCTTCGGAGAACTAACAGCAGCACAAAGGAGCCCTAATATGAAATTCGCCGAGAGGACGAAGAGGATGCCTGCTGCCCTGGCAATTGCGGGCATTTGGACGGCTGGGCTGGCGGCT
The DNA here is from genome assembly GCA_036004705.1 of Myxococcota bacterium. Taxonomy (GTDB): domain Bacteria; phylum Myxococcota_A; class Polyangia; order DASYRF01; family DASYRF01; genus DASYRF01. The sequence continues at coordinate 5,884 of DASYRF010000159.1, read as the reverse complement.
GCCGTCGTTGGACATGGCGTGGCTTCGGGAACGCCTCCAGGCGCGACGGCAACCCCACCCGGACCGGTCGGTCTTGGCGCCCAGCCGTGGCGCGACTGGTACGACGAGCTCGCCTGCATTCCCACGGGGCCGCCGGTGGAGGAGGGCTCGCACAATATCGACCAGACGGTCCGTTTCCCCTGCTCCCTGACCTACAACGGCGGCACGTGTTTTTCGCGGGTCATCGCCGGCATCAGCAGGGCCGAGTACACCCCGACCGGCCGTGTCGCTTTCCCGGACGCGTACCACGCCGGAGGGGCGGGCGAGTGCGCGTACGGGCACGCGATCGGCACGGCCTGCGTGTACCCAGCCTTCATGGAGGTACGCGTCGCTCCGGTCTTCCACATGGATACGTCGACCACCGACGGCGGTATGTCGAAGCATCTGCTTCAGGTGCACGAATACACCGGGGTCGGGTGCACTGGAACGCTCTTGCGGACGATGAGCGACCTGGATTCGCAGTGTACGAGTACGGTCGCGGCGACCAGTTGGAACTACGACTTCGACACCGGCGACCACAGCGGCTGCCACGAGCCCCACGTCCTGTTCAACGGTCCATCGACTGCGGGAACGTATTACTACAAGGTCGAGATGACGACGAGGGCGTGCGATGCGGACGGCGTCACGAACTGCACCGCGGCCTCCGACACCGGATGCTTCACGGTTACGGTCATCTAACGATCCAGAGGCTAAAGCTCATTGAGCCCCTCTCAGTGGGCCACGTGCGCCCACGGCAAGCCGCCTTGACGGCCCGGGTCCTGCGGGCTAGAAACGGCCCGGTACGTTGCGGCGGCGTAGCTCAGTTGGCTAGAGCAGGCGCTTCATAAGCGCCGTGTCCGGGGTTCGACTCCCTGCGCCGCTACCATCATACGGGCGTCAGAGGCTCCACGGTCCCGGGCCGGCGCAGGCCCGGGGCCGCGCGGGCGCTGTTCCGTGCTACCTTTCCGCGGCGATGAGCCGGAGCCCCGAGGCGCTGCTGCGCCGCGCCGAAGAGCACTGCTTCTTTCTCTCCCCCGACGACAGCGGCGCGGCACTCTGCCGCGCCAACGTGCGCTTCGGCATCGCCAAGATTCAGGCGGCCCAGGAGCGCTTCGGCGCGCCGCCCGACGCGACCTTTCTGGGCGCGCCGGACGCGACGGTCACACGGAACAAGGGGCGCTGGGCGCAAGGGTTCGGCTACGGCGGGCGCATCGACTACACGGGCGACTTCGCCGTGCTCGACGTCAAGCCCAACGCCTGCGGGATGCTGGTGGCCGCCCTGGACGAGCGCCCCGACGCGGCGGCCGTGCAGGAGCGTCTCGACGCGCTGCGCACGGCGCCGCTCGAGGTCGACGGCGTGCCGCTCCAGTACGACCTCGCCAACGGAAACCACTTCCTCGACCTGTTCGAGACGGCGGACGAGGACGCGGGCGGCGCCGCCGGCGCCGGAGCTGGTGGCGAAGCGAAGGTGCGAGGGCGGATCGGGCGCTGGGTCGCGATCCTCCACGGAAGCGGGCGCGAGATGCGCCGCGCCTCGGCGCGCGGGCTGGGCATGTACTGGGACGAAAGCGCCGAGCTGCGTTCCGCCGCCGAGGTGCTCGAGACGGCGTTCGGCACGTTGCACCTGCTCCGCGGCGACGCCGCCCGCGCCTGGTGGGAGTTCATGGAATGGGTCGACGGCTTTCATGCCCGCCGCCGCGCCGCGCAAGCAGACTTCTTGTTCGGCGCCGGACGGTGGCGCCGGATCGCCGACGCCACCCACCAGGGGCTGCGCGGGCCGACGACGGCTCTCCTGGGCGCTCTGGTCTTCGACGGCGACCCCGACGAGCTCCATCCGCTCACCCTGCGCCCCGACGAGCCGGCCTATCTGTTGAAGGGACGCTCCAACGTACGCGCCGACGTGCTGGAGAGGCTCGGGATGGCTGAGCGCGCCGCGCGGCTCGGCGTATTGGAGCGACTGGGCCGCGCCAACCTGCTGCCGCACGGCGGCGGCTACACGTACCCGCGCTTCGCCGCCCAGGTGGACACGCTCGGCCTGCGCGACGGCGTGCGGCGCTTCCGCCTGACGCCGCTCGCGTCCGGCGCGGCCGTCGAGACGATCGAAGCGCCGGCCGACCTGGCGCCGACGTTCCGCGGGCGCGAAGTGCTCGACCGCGTGCTGGACCTGGAGCTCGGCGAAGTGGCGGCGACGCTCACGCCGCTCTACGTGGCGCGGCCATGAAGAGTCCTTCGCGCGCGCCCTTCCCGTGGTGCCGGCCCGGCTTCGCCGGCGCGACGACGGCCTTGGCGCTGGCTGCCGCCGCCGCTGTCGCCGTCCTGGGGGGCGGCTGTCGCGGCGACCATACGGCCGCAGTGCTGGCCGCCATCCGCGACGGCGACGGGGCGCTGGAGCACGGCGATTTCCGCGGCGCCTCCGACTCGTACGAGCGCGCCGTGAAGCTGCGCGACGACCTCGCCCCCGGCTGGATCGGCCTGGGGCGCGCGCTGGCGGGACTGTCGGTGCGCGCCGCCGAAGACGGCGACCTACGCGGCGCGCGCGAACGCGCCACGCGCGCCGCCGACGCCTTTCGCAAGGCCATCGTGCTCGACGCGGGCGCCGTCGAAGCGTACGTGGGCCTGGGCGCCGCCTACGAGTTCCTCGGCGACAGCGAGCGCGCCTACCCGGTGCTTCTGCGCGTCGTGGACATGGTGCCGGGCGACGCGCGCGCCCACGGCATGCTCGCCGTCGTCATGACGGACGTCGGCCGTCACGCGGAGGCGATGCCGCACTACGAGAAGGCGCTCGACGAGTTCCCCGACGATCCGAACCTGCTGTTGAAGCTCGGCAAGTCGCTGGTGGCGATAGACCACGCGGAGGAGGCGCTCGGGGTGTATCTGCGCTACCACGAGGTCGCGCCGGGCGATCCGCGCTACCTGCAGGGCGTAGGCGACGCCTTCCTCGCCGCCGGCCACGGCGCCGAGGCGCTGGAAGCCTACAAGCGATTGGAATCGGCGGGGCCGGCGTTCCGGCTCGACGCGCTTCAGGGCGAGGGATCGGCCCTCTTGCTGATGGGCGACGCTTCCGCCGCGGCCGACCGGTTCCGCGAGGGGATCGATCTGCTGGACCGGCTGGGGGTCGGTGCGCCCCGTCTCGGCAAGGCGCCGGACGACGCCGGGGACGCCACGGGCGACAAAGGTGACAAGAGCGACAAGGGCGGCAAACGCCACACGCGTGGCAAGGGCGGCGACGAGGACAAGAGCGCCAAGGGCGGGTCGGCGGGGCCCGACGCGGACCTGGGCCCGCACGCACGCAAGGAGCTGCGCGAGGCGCTCGCGGGGCTGAATTTCGGTCTAGGGCGCGCGCTGGTGGCGCAAAAGCACGACGCCGACGCGGTCGGCGCGTTGCGCGCCGCGCTCGCCGCCGACGAGGGTCATCTCCCAGCCATGACTCTGCTGGGGTCCGTGCTGATGGGCCTCAAGCGCTACGACGAAGCGACCTCAACGCTGGAGCAGCTCGTGAAGAAGGCGCCTTGGTCGGAGATCGGCGCCGGCATGCTGGCCGACGTGCTCTCCATGACCAAACACTACGACCGCGCCGCGCGCGAGTACGAGCGCGCCGTCGCCATCGCCCCCAACAACGCCACGCTGCTGAACAACTATGCCTGGATGCTGGTGACGGCCGAGGACAAGCGCGCCGTCGATTGCGCGCGCGCCGTCACGCTGGCGGAGAAGGCCGTCGAGCTCAGCGACTATCGCAATGCGCCGTCGCTGGACACGCTCGCCGAGGCGTATCATTGCGTCGGGCGCACCGCCGATGCGTTGCGTATCATCGGCATGGCCATCCATGTCACGCCCGACGACGAGGCGTTGTACGATCGCCGCGCTAAGTACGAGTCGGCGCTGGCACCCAAGAAACCCTGACCCTCCATCGCCCGCCGAGACTGGCCGGGCCGGATGGGCTAGGATCGCCGCCCGATGGACGACCGGGCGCAGGGCGCCGGGCTGGGCGCGCCCGACGAGGTGGACGAGGGGCCGGCGGGAGCCGTCGCCGAGGGGCTCGAGCGCGTCATCTCGTTCTGGCTGCGCGGTCAGCTCTTCGCCCTTCCCATCGCGCAGGTGCGCGAGACGCTCGCCATGGGCAAGCGCGCCGTCACACGGGTCTTCCAGACGCCGGACTTCGTGCTGGGCATCGTGAACCTGCGGGGCACGATCCTGGCCGTCCTGGACCTGGGCCGCTACCTGGGGCTGGGACGCGCCACGCTCGGCGAGACGAGCCGTGTGCTGGTGGCGGAGGGCGCGGTGCAGCGCCGCACCGCCGGGCTGCTGGTGGACGCCGTGGCGCCGTGGCGTGCGGTCGACCCGGCTGGGCTGGCGCCGGCGCCGCCGACGCTGCGCGGCGAGCGCGCGGCTTGCGTGCGCGGGGTGGTGACGCTCGAGGGCGGGCGGCCGCTGGCCTTGCTGGATCTCGATGCGGTGATCGGGGCGCCGGAGCTGAAGCAGTTCCAGCGAAAGGGCTGAGCCGATGAAGAAATGGCTGCGAGGGTTCCAGAACATCCGCTGGAAGATCACCTGGGCGATGTTCGTGCTCGTTCTGTCGGCGCAGATCGCCTCGATGTTCGTGTTCCGATCCGTCGTAGACGACGCTCTGTGGCGGGGTCGTTTCCTGGTGAAGCACCTCAAGCGCTTCAACGACGACTGGAGCCGTGGCTCGTTCGCGCTGGTGAGCGCGGCGCTCGCTTATGGAAGCGAGGCGGACGTGCGCGCGGCGCTGCGAGCGGGCGGCGAATCGGGCCCAGCGGCGGCGGACGCAAAGACGCTGCGCGACCACTACGAGGGGCTGGAAAAGCGGCTCAAGCCGGACCTGTTTGCCTTGCTGGACGCGCACGGACGACTGGTGTTCGTCAGTGACCCGGCGCTGCTGACTGCGGACGACCTGCGGAGCATGAAGTTCGCGGTCACGGCGCTGGACACGGAGCTGGTGGTGCCGGTGGTGCACCACGGTCGCCTCTTCGTGATGGCGGGTGTGCCCATCAAGCCGAGGGAGGGCGAGGTGCTCGGCACCGTGCTGGCGGGGCGTGACATCGTGGCCTACATGACGGAGTTCACCAAGGACTCCGACGAGGACGTCGACAAGCGCCACATCCTCACGTTCGCCGCCAGGGACGGCAGGGTCATCGCTTCGTCGGCGCCGCGCGACGGATGGGACAAGCTGGCCGCGGCGCTGGCGCTCGACAACTGGGTGAAGCGGCACGAAGGGACCAAGGAAGTCGACGCCATCCTGCTGGGCGAGACCTACTTCGACGTCTACGCCGAAGACCTCAACGGCTACAGCGGCGGGGTCGAGGGGACGATCGGCAAGCTGTACATCACGCGCAACCGCTCCGCGCAGGACAGCAAGCAAACCGACGTGATCAGCCGCAGCCTGTTCCTTCTGGGGGCGTCGATGCTGTTCGCGCTCATCATCGGCTACGGCGTGTCCACGCTGTTGAGCCGGCGCGTGTACCGGCTCATCCAGAAGACGGGCGAGCTGGCCCGCGGCGGGGGCGATCTGACCACGCAGCTGGACGAGGCGGGGCACGACGAGCTGGCGCAGCTGGCGGGCAACATGAACAAGATGTTCGCCAATCTGCGCGAGCTGGCGCTGAAGGTACAAGGGACATCGCTGCAGGTGGGCGCGTCCTCGGCCGAGATCAGCGCCGCCTCCAAGCAGATGCTGGCCGGAGCGCAGGACCAGGCGTCCAAGATCGAGGACTCGTCCGTGGCCGTCACGGAGCTGTCGAAGTCGATTCAATCGGTGGCGGAGAACGCCGGCGCCGGAATACGCGTGGCGCGAGAGGGTGGCGACTCGGTGAACAAGGCCATCGAAGGGATGAACCGCATCCGCGTC
>DASYRF010000158.1:0-8039 GCA_036004705.1 Myxococcota bacterium | reverse complement strand
CCCGCGCCCGCGCCCGCGCCCGCGCCACCTCCGAGCGGGGCGCCCAGCGGCTTGGCCACGCGCTTGCCGACCGCGCGCAAGCTGTCGCCCGCGCTCGCCGGCGGGCGCGGCCCCGGCGCGCCTGGCGCCGCCGCGCCGTAGCCCGACATCGGCACCGGCGCCGAGCCGTGCACGCCGGACGCCGTCGGATCGCGCACCGTGATGAGCGCCGCGCAGCTGCGGCAGCGCACCTTCAGCACCTTGCCGCGAATCTTGTCGTCGGCGATGGTGTAGCGGGTCTGGCACTTCTGGCAGTGGAAATTCATGCCGCGCGGGCCACGTCAGAACAGGCTGACGATGTGCTCCTTGATCGACCCTTTCACCTGGTCGTTCGGAGCCGACGCCATGGCACGCTCCCAGGTCTCGATGGCCTTGTACTTGAACCCCATGCGTTGGTAGAGCATCGCCAGGCTCTTCAGCGCGTTGAAGAAGTTGGGCTTCAGGTTGACCGCCTCCTCGAACTCCTGGATGGCCTGGTAGAACTGGTTCGACTTGAGGTAGGTCGCCGCCAGGTGGTAGCGCAGCTTCGCCGACAGCGGGTCCACGCTGACGGCCGTGCGGAAGAGCTCCATCGCCCCCTGGTTGTCGCCGCTGATGAACTTCTGCACGCCGCTGCGGTAGTGGCGCTCCGCCTCCTGCGCGCTCGCCAGACGCTCGCGGTCGATGCGCTGCGAGCCTTCCAGGATGTTGTCGACCTTGCGCAGCAGGTCTTCCATCTTGAACGGCTTCTCGATGAAGCCGTCCGCCTTGTACGACTCCTGGAGGTCGCGCGCGAACCGCCAGCCGCGGTACACGGCGCTCATCATCAAGATGGGCATGTCGCGGTAGCGCGGCGTGGCCTTGAGCTTGCGGCAGATCTCGAACCCGTGAATCTCGGGCAGCATCGCGTCGAGGATGACCAGGTCGGGGAGCTGCTGCTGCACGAGCTTGATGGCCTCCAGCCCGCGCGCGGCCTCGATGGGCGTGTGGCCCCGCTTGCGCAGCATCGTGCAGACGAGGCGCCGGACGTCGTCGTCGTCGTCTACGACGAGGATCTTGCGCCCCGTTCCGGCGGTCGGCCCGGTGGGCGACGGCATCTGCGTCACCGTCGACAGCTCGTCGCCGATGCCCTCGAACTGCAGCGGGTCGAGCCCGGCGGGCGTGGTCTCGATGGCCTCGCCGATGATCGCGTCGGTCTGCGACTGCGGCCCCAGCGTCATCGCCGGCGCGCCGGCGAGCCCGGCCGCCCCGCCCCGCGCCTGCGCGGGCGGCGGCGTGGCGTGCACTGCGGGCACCGGGCCCGAGCCGCTGCGGATGGCCGGCGCCGACATGCGTGCCGCCGCCTCGACGAGCCTGGCGTCGGGCGGAAAGCGCGAGCCCTTGTAGTAGGGGCCCGCCCCGCGTGCCAGGAGCGCGTAGGCATCCTCGATCGCGCGCCGCAGCGCGCCCTCGAGCGCCACGTAGGCGACCACCGGCCGCCCCGTCACGAACTGGATCTCGTCGAGGAGCTCGCGGCGGTCCGGGTCGGCCATCGCCACGAACACGCGCTCCGCCTCGACGCGCACCGGGAGCACCAAGTTGTTGCGCGCCACCTCCGACGGGATGATCTTCAGGTCGGAGATGGGCACCACGGTGCGCGACAGGTCCAGGCCGGGGATGCCCTTCTGCTTGGAGAGCGCCTTGAGAAGATCGACCTCCTCGGCGTAGCCGAGGGCGAGACAGTGCGACGCCAGGCGCATGCCGCTCGCCGCCTGCGAGCGCATCGCCGAGGCCGCTCGTTCGGGCGTGAGAATGCCGCCCGCGATCAGCAACTCGCCGATGGGAAGGCGGCTCATGGGCGCCTAGTCTACCACACGCTTTCGGGCACGAGCGGAGCCGCGCCGACGGCCTCGGCGCGCCGAGCGTGAAGAAACCGGAAAAGGGCTTCGATGCGCGGCGCCTGGGAGACGGCTCAGTCGATGTTGAGCAGGTGGCCGCTGCGGAGCTGCTTGGTGCGCAGGTAGTCGCGGTTGTGCTCCGTGACGGGCGTGATGAGAGGCACGCGCCCGACGACGTCGATACCGTACTTGCGCAAGCCGAACATCTTGCGCGGGTTGTTCGTGAGCAGCAGCACCGACGCCACGCCGAGGCTCGTCAGCATGGCCGCGGCCACGTCGTACTCGCGCGGATCGTCCGGAAGGCCGAGCTCCAGGTTCGCGTCCACGGTGTCGCGCCCCTGCTCTTGCAGGGCGTAGGCGCGCACCTTGTTCACCAGCCCCACGCCGCGCCCCTCCTGGCGGAGATAGACGAGCACGCCCTGGTCGCGCGAACCGAGGTCGCGCAGCGACACCTCGAGCTGGTCGCGGCAATCGCAGCGCAGCGACCCGAGCACCTCGCTGGTGAGGCACTCCGAGTGGACGCGCGTGAGCACGCCGTCGGCGCCGTCGACACGGCCCCGCACCAGCGCCACGTGCTCCTGGCCGTCGGACTGTGCAGGGTCGAACGTCACGATCTCGAACTCGCCGTACCGCGTGGGCAGCGGAGCGCGCCCCACGATCGGGAGGGTCGCGCCCCGCGGGAGGACCTTGCGTTCGCGCATCGGGATCATCTGGCCCAACTTAGCGACGCGGCGCGCCGGTGGCAAGACGCGCCGGCGGGCGCTCACGCGCGAGCCACGGGCGGTCCTACCCGCGCGTGCGTTTCGCGCGTGCGTTTCGCGCGCGCGCGCCCGTGCTGCGCTGCGCCGATCAGCTCGCGGCGCGGCGGCGGCGGCGCGCCGCAGCCTTCGCGGCCTGGTAGTCCTGGACGAACCGGAACTTCGCGTCGATGGCCGCCTCGATGGCCTCGCACACCAGGTTCGACAGCCCGGCGGTCGGCGCGCGCAGCGTGTCGTAATAGCGCTGCCGGTCGATGGCGTGGATGATCGCCGGCAAGTACCCGTCGCGCATGAGCATTAGGTTCATGACGAGTCGGCTGACGCGCCCCGAGTGCATGGAGAACGGGAAAATGGACATCAGCCGGAAGTGCAGCTCGGAAGCGCGGCGGATCGGGTGCATCGACCCGGTCGAGCTCAGCTTCAGCCACTCCTGCAGCTTGCGCATCTTGTAGGAGATTTTCTCCGGCGCGGAGATGTCGTGGAAGTACAGGCGATGGAGCGGGTTGTCCTTGCGGTACTTCAGCGTCTTGGGGCTCTCTTCCGGGCTCAACGTGCAGTACATCCGCTTGACGATGTCGAGGTTCCAGCTGAAGGTGCGCTTGTCGGTGATCTCTTTCACAAAATCGATCGCGATCTTGTGGCGACGGATCTCCTGGAAGAGGTTCACCATGCTGGCGTCCGCCACGGCGCGCTGGTCGAGCGCCGCGTGCAACTCCTGCTCGGTGACGACCACGCCCTCGAGCGCGAGGTCGTGGTAGATCCAAGACAGTTCGAGCTTCTGCGCGAACTGGGCGCTGATCATGTCGGCATCCGCCTCGGGCAGGCGCTCCATCCGCTCGCGGAGCGCCTCGGTGCGGGAATCCACCTCGTAGAACCGTGTGCTCATCGCTGGGCCTTCACCCTTTCGTGGTCCAGTGCGTTCGCGGGGGAAAAGCATAGTGCACAGGGAGTGATCGGTCAAGCCAAAAACTCAGAGGTTGAGGGACGTTGCGTGATGATGACTTCTTTGCGTGCCGCGAGGGGGCACTCCGCCGGAGCATAAGAAACCTACATGTAGACGTAATCGTTGCGGAAGGATGCTAACCGACGCGATGCGTCAGGGGGCAGTTGGTACGACGCGTCAAGGCGCGTGACAGGCTGTCACACTTGCAAGGTGCCGGCCCGCTGTGCGATGAGAGCGCCGCGTGAAAAAGCCCTTCGACAGCAAGGTCGAGTACCAGCGCGACGACTCCGTCCCGATGCTCGAGTTCCGCTACCGCGGTAACCGCATGTCACAGGGAGAGATGCTCACCGCGGTCCTGTCTGCTTCGTTCGGGATCACGGCGCCGTTGATGGCCATCCCGATCATCCGCTCGCGCGTGAAGCGCAACCTGCTGCGGGTGGACCGGGACGCGATCACGGTCGACAAGCACCGTTATGAGCGCGACAACGTCCAGCGCGTGCGCACGTTCACGTGGGCCGGCCAACAGTCGAACATGAGCGCCGCCGGCACGACGACGGCGCTGGTGTTCGATTACGGCACGAAGCGCAAGACGATGGCGTGCCGGTTGAGCGAGCCTGAGCTCCTCTGGATGTACGCGGAGGTACAGGACTTCATGGGTCGGTTCTGGACGGACCTCGGCCCGCAACGGCTCTGATGGAACGTTCCACGCGCGCGGAGGCCTGGCGCCTCGCGGACTCGTTGTCTCGGCGATGGCGCGTCTGGGCGGCGGCCGGCGCGGCGCTGTGCCTGGCGGTGTCTTGCCGCACGCCGGCAAGTGGAGGCGCGGACGGCGCGGCGAACGGCAGCGACGCCGGAAGCGCCGGCGCGACCGACGCGGACTCGGACTCGGACGCGGGCGCGGGCGGCGTATCCGGCGACGAGGCCGTGTTCCAGGCGATCCTCGCCGGCGCGCGCACTGCACCCGACGGCGTCGCCGCAGTGGCGCTGTCGGGCGGCTGGCCCATCGCCGCCGCCGACGGCACGTTCATCTTCGTGCACCTGGACGACGCCGGCGGGCCGTACGCGCTGGCCGGCGATTTCACCGGGTGGGGCACCGCGCCGCTGCCCATGACGCGCGCCGCCGGTCTTTGGTGGACGCGCGCCGCCGTGCCGGCGCCGGCCGGCGCGGGCTACAAGTACGTCGACGCGGGCGGCGCCTATGCCGCCGACCCGTGGGCGCGGCGCTACGGCTACGACTCCTTCGGGGAGATGTCCTTCGTGGCCGCGGCCGGAGCGCATCTCGAGCGCTGGCCAGGCGTCGGCGACGCGGCGGTGGCGGCGCGCACGCTGCGCGTCTGGGTCCCGGCGGCGCTTCCGGCGGCGCACGCGCTCTACGTGCAGGACGGGCAGAACCTGTTCGACCCGGCCGCGCCGTGGGGCGGATGGCAGCTGGCCGCAGCGCTCGGCGCCGGCACCATGGTGATCGGCCTCGACAACACGCCCGCGCGCATGGACGAGTACACGCACGTCGAGGACTTCATCGGCGGCGCGTGGGTGGGCGGCGCCGGCGACGCCTACGCGGACTACGTGACGCTCACGGTGCGGCCCTTCGTGGAGGCGCGCTACGGCGCGGCGGCGCGCAGCGGGGTCATGGGCTCGTCGCTGGGCGGGCTCATCGCCTTCCACGAAGCGGAGCGCTGGCCGGGGACGTGGGACTTCGCCGCCAGCCTCTCGGGCACGTTCGGCTGGGGCAGCATCGGGCTCGGGCTCGGAGGCGGAACGCCGCCGCCGAACGAGACGCTCATCGACCGCTTCGGCGCGTCCGCGCCGGCGGACCTCGGCGGCACGGTGCTCTACCTGGATTCGGGCGGCGGGCCGGGAAGCGGCTGCGCCGACGCCGACGGGGACGGCACGGACGACGACACCGCCGACGCCACCGACAACTACTGCGAGACGTGGCAGCTCGCCCAGACCCTCGCCGCGCGCGGCTGGACGTGGGACGCGGACCTCTTCCACTGGTGGGAGCCGGGCGCGACGCACGACGAGGCGGCCTGGGCGGCGCGCGTCTGGCGTCCGGTGGGAATCTTCGAAGGGCTGTAGGCACCTGCACAAAGGGCCTGACCGACAACACGGCGCTCTGGGAGTGGTACAACGCGAGCGCCGGTGCGACCGCGCGCGCCTTCGGCGTCGCCGGATCTTCGCGCGGGGCGGCGCCGCTCGCGGCCGCTACGCCACGCCGGCCTTGGCGGCTTCGGCGGGGCGGGCGTCGGTGTAGCGCAGCCACTCGTCGTGCTTGGCGTCGGAGCCGCGCACGATGTCGAAGAACAGCTCCTGGAAGCGCTGCGTCCAGATGCCCGGACGCCCGCTACCGATGCGGCGGTTGTCGACCTCGCGCACCGGCGTGACCTCGGCGGCGGTGCCGGTGAGGAACACTTCGTCCGCCGTGTAGAGCTCGTCGCGGCTGAACTTCTGGCGGATGATGGGCAGCCCCACCTCGTGCGACAGGGCGATGATCGTGGCGCGGGTGATCCCGCCGAGCACCGACGACGACAGCGGCGGCGTGCGCAGCACGCCGTCGCGCACCATGAAAACGTTCTCGCCCGACGCCTCGGCGACGTAGCCGTCGGTGTCGAGCATGATGGCTTCGTCGTAGCCGGCCAGCTTGGCCTCGCGCTTGGCGAGAATGGAGTTCACGTATTGCCCGCAGATCTTGCCCTTGGCCATGCCGCTGTTGACGTGGTGGCGGGCGAACGACGAGATCTTCGCGCGGATGCCGTTCTTGAGCCCGTCCTCGCCGAGGTAAGCACCCCACGGGTACACGGCGATGGCCACGTGGATCGGGTTGTCGATGGCGCCCAGCCCCATCGCGCCCTCGGCGATGTAGGCGATGGGCCGGATGTACCCCTCGGCGAGGCCGTTCTTCTGCACCATCAGCACACAGGCGTCGGCGATCTCCTGCGGCGTGTAGGGCAGCGGCATGAGGCAGATGTGCGCCGAGTCGAACAGCCGGCGGATGTGATCGTCGAGCCGGAAAACGGCCGTCCGCCCGCCCGCGCGCTTGTAGTAGCGGATGCCTTCGAAGACGCCCAGCCCGTAGTGCAGCGTGTGCGTCATCAGATGCACGCGCGCCTCGTCCCAGGGGAGGAGATCGCCGTTGAGCCAGATGTACTTCGCCCGGGGGGACTGGGGGCTCGGCTTCATGGCTTAGACCATGCCGTGCCGAATGCATGCCGTCAACGGGGTTTCGCCGCCGGCGGACGTTTTTCCAGGCGGAGCTCGGCCAGCGCCTCGGCGCAATCGGGGTTGCACTGCAGCGCGCGCTCGAAAGCCGCGTCGGCCCGCGTCGCCTCGGCGCGGTCCTTGTAGAGGTAGCCGCGGTAGACGTGCGGGCGGTCGAGGCGCGGATCCAGCTCCGTGGCGCGCGCCAGGTGGCGCTCGGCGTCGGCGACGGCGTCGGCGAGGGCCGGCGCGGCGCGATACGTCGCCCAGCCGAGCAGGGCGTGGTATTCGGCCTCCTCGCCGCACAGCTCCACGGCGCGGCGCAGCGCTTCGCGCGCCGCCATCCAGCGCGACCGGTCGAGGTGGTCGCGCCCCCGGCGCAGGTGGCGCTCTGCCTCGACGAGCCGGTCGACGGCGCGAGCCTGGTCGGCGGTGATGGGCAGCGGGCGCGCGGAGAGGCCGGCCAGCACCTCGTAGGCCGAGCGGGCCAGGGCGAGGGCGGCGCGCGCGGCGGCGCGCACCTCGGCGGAGGCGCCGCGAAAGCGGTCGGGATGGAGCTCGCCGGCGAGCTGCTCGTACGCGCCGCGGATGACGTCGGGCGCGGCGCGCGGATCCACGCCGAGCGCCTCGGCGGGCTCGGCGCCACGCATCGCCTGCAGGCGGCGCGCGAGGTCGGCGCGGCGGCGCGCGGCGAGCAGCGACTCGGAGATGATCTCGGTCTGTGACCCGTCGGCAGCAGTGCTGGCGGCCGCGGCGAGCGCGTGTACGTCGCGCCGCGGCGTGGGCGTCTCGTCGTCGCGCGCGGGGGCCTCGCCTCCGCCCTCGCCTGGCTTCCGGCGCGGCGTGGGCGTCTCGTCGCCGCCGCGGCGCGGCGTGGGTGTCTCGTCGTCGGCGCGGCGCGGCGTGGGCGTCTCGTCGCCGCCGCGGCGCGGCGTGGGGGTCTCCGTGTCTTCGAGGCGCGGCGTGGGCGTCTCGGCAGAGCCCTCGGCGGCGTCGGGCACGGCCGGCATGCTGTCGGTGTCGCGCGGCGGCTCTTCCACGCCGAGCGCCGCGCTGGCGGTGTCGCGCGGCGGCTCTTCCACGCCGAGCGCCGCGCCGGCGGTGTCGCGCGGCGGCTCTTCCACGCCGAGCGCCGCGCCGGCGGTGTCGCGCGGCAGCTCTTGCACGCCGAGCGCCGCGCCGGCGGTGTCGCGCGGCGCGTCGTCCGGGGCGAGGGGCGCGCTCTCGGTGTCGGCCGCGGCGGGG
>DASYRF010000157.1:0-7009 GCA_036004705.1 Myxococcota bacterium | reverse complement strand
CGCCGCCCGACGTGCACGTCGTGGCCGCCGGCAGTGGCGGCACCGCCGCCGGCCTCCTCGCCGGCTTGCACCTCGGCGGGCTCGGCGGCGAGGTCGTCGCCGTCCGCGTCGTGGAGCGCCCCTTCGCCGACCCTCGCGCCGTGGTGCTGATGGCGCACGCCGCGCTCGCCCGCCTCGGCCGCGCCGCCGGCCGCCCCCTCGCCCGCCTGCCCGAGTCCGCGCGCGTCGTCGTCCTGGACGGCTTCATGGGCGAGCGCTACGGCGCCGAGACCCCCGCCGCTGCCGCCGCCATCGCCGCCGCCAGCGACCTGGCTGGCCTGCACCTCGACCCCGTCTACACCGGCAAAGCGATGGCCGCCCTCCTCGCCCACCCCCACTTCGCCGGGCGACGCGTCCTCTTCTGGCACACCAAGAGCACCGCCGACCTCGCCCCGCTGCTCGCCCGCTGCCCCGACCCCACCGCGCTGCCGCGCGCGTTCCACCGTTTCTTCGAGGCGGCGGACTCCTAGCGCCGCGCACCACCCGCAGCCCGCGCCCGACGCCGAGTGAACGGCGCAGGTAGCCGCGCCTACCGACGTCGAAGGTCGAGGCGGCGGCCCTACGCCTTCGCCACGGTCCCGTAACTGACGCGACCACCTCAGTAGACACTCGCGCCTAGCTGCGAGCCGGGCGTCCCCTGAAACGAAGCATCGGCCGTGGGGTCGAAGGTGGCGCCCGGTCCGCCCTCATAGAAGTGGGCGGAGCCGCCGATCCCACCTGTCGAATCGCCGTGGGCGCCGACGATGAGATCTGGGTAGCCGTCGCCGTTCACGTCGCCCGCAGCCCGCATCGAATAGCCGAACGGCAGCGGTGATGCGCTGAGGCGCTATCGCGGCGAGGTCGAGTGGCGATGGGGCCGAGCTTTGGCAAGTCGCAACGGTCGGCGCCTCGCGTGGACGCGCTTTCGGCGGACACTCGACGCTTGGCCGCTACCGCAAGCCAGAGCGGTCCGCAGCGTTGTCCCGAGCGAACCTGCTCTCTGACGAGCCGGATGCGGGAATTCTGCAAGTCCGGATCTGTGGGAGCCCCGGGGGAGCAATCCCACGGGGCCACCCGGCCGGCGGGGCGGCAGGGGGCGCGGGACCGCGTCGCGGGTGTTCGCGGTGGCGCGGGGCGAGGTGCTCGAGGCGGAAGCGGCGCTGGACGTGGCGGTGCTGTTCGGCGCGATCGGCGATGGCGAGGCGGCGCGGGTGCGGGGGCTGATGGCGCGGCTGGGGCAGATGCTGTCGCGGTTGTCGCGGTAGCGCGGCGTCCGTGTTGGCGTCGTGGTCGGCGTCGGCGTCGGCGTGGGGGTCGGCGTCGGCGTCGGGGTCGGGGTCGGCGTCGGGGTCGGGGTCGGCGTCGGCGTCCGCGTCGGCGTCGGCTTCGGGGTCGGCGTCGGCGTCGGCGTTGGCTTCGCCGTCGGCGTCGGCGTCGGCGTCGGGGTCGTGGGCGGGTGGGGCGTCGGGGCCCCGGTGCGAGCGTGGCGGCGACGCCGGGGGACTTTCAGCATACATTAGCGGCGATGGGTGCGGACAAGACGGCGCGGGCGCGGGAGGCGGCGGCGGTGGTGCTGTGGCGGGGCGACGCGGCGGCGCCGGAGATCTTGTGGGTGCGGCGGCACGATCGCATGGAGTTTCTTGGCGGGTGCTGGGCGTTTCCGGGGGGGCTGCGCGCGGCGGGCGATGACGACCTTTGGGTGACGGCGGCGCGCGAGCTGCGCGAGGAGCTGGGACTGGCGCTGCGGCCGGTTGACTTGACGCCGTTGGCGCGCTGGGGGACGCCGGCCTACGTGGCGCAGCAACTCGACGCCCAATACTTCTTGGCGGCTGCGCCGGGGCGGCTGGCGGCGGCGGGCGCGCCGGCGCCGGAGATCGCGGCCGCGGAGATCGCGGCGGCCGAATGGATCGCGCCCGACGAGGCGCTGGCGCGTTGGGAGCGCGGCGAGGCGCTCGTCCCGGAGCCGGTCTTTCAGACGCTGCGGGCGCTGGGCGCCGCTGCGGGCGGGTTGCACGGCGCGGAGGCGCGCTGCGCGGCGGCGGCCGCCGCCGACCCCGACGGGCACCGCGTCGAATTCACGCCGCTCGTGCGGTTGGTGGTGCTGCGCTCGCCGACGCTGCCGCCGGCGACGCACACGACGTGTTTCATCGTCGGGGACCGCGAGCTCTGCGTGGTCGACCCGGGCTCGCCCTTTCCCGAGGAGCAGGCGCGCCTCGACGCCGTGCTCGACGCGCTCGCCGCGGAAGGGCGGCGCGTGCGCGAGGTGCGCGTCACGCACCACCACTTCGACCACGTCGGCGGCGTCGAGCACCTGCGCGCGCGCCTCCCGGGCGTGCCCATCGCCGCGCACCGCCGCACCGCCGAGCTGCTGGCGGGCCGCGTGCGCTTCGACCGCCACATCGACGACGGCGAGGTGCTGGCCCTCGACGCCGGCACGCCGGGCGAGCGCCGCCTGCGCGCGGTCTTCACGCCGGGCCATACGCCCGGGCACCTTTGCTATCTGGAGGAGGTCACCGGCGTCCTCATCGCGGGGGACATGCTCGCGGGCGCCGGCTTCATCGTCATCGACCCGCCCGAGGGCGACATGCGCCAGTACCTCGATTCGCTGGCGCGCCTGAAGGCGCTGGCGCCGCGCGCGATCTATCCCGCGCACGGCCTGGTCATCGCCGACGCGGCGGCGCGCCTCGACGAGTACGTCGCGCACCGTCTGGCACGCGAGGCGAAGGTCGCGGCTGCCCTGGACGCTGCCACGGTCGCTCGCCGCGCCGGCGCCGGCTCCGGCGCTGCCGGCGCGGGCGCGACCCTCGCGGAGCTGTTGCCCGTCGCCTACGACGACACGCCGCTGCTCCTGCACCCCATCGCCGCGCGCTCGCTGCACGCGCATCTGCTCAAGCTGCAGGCCGACGCGCGCGCCCGCGAGGTTGCGCCTGGCCGCTGGGTCGGAGCCCCGTGAGCGCCGGCGCGCCGCATACCGGCGGTCCCCGCCGCCGCCCCAAGCTCTTCCGCGACCCGGTCCACGACGTCATCGCCATGGATCCGTCCGACCCGTCCGACGCGCTGGCGCTGCGGCTGCTCGACACGAAGGAAGTGCAGCGCCTGCGCCGCGTGCGCCAGCTCGGCCTCACTTCGCTCGTCTTCCACGGCGCCGAGCACTCACGCTTCGCCCACTCGCTGGGCGTCTTCCACGTCGCGCGCCGCATCCTCGACGTCCTCGGGCGCGAGTGGCCCATCACCCCCGACGAGCGCCGCCTAGTGCTCGCCGCCGGGCTGCTGCACGACGTCGGCCACGGGCCGTTCTCCCACGCCGCCGAGCGCGCCTTCGGTTTCGTCCACGAGGACTGGTCGCGCGCCATCCTCACCGACGGCGACACCGAGGTCGGCGCGGTCCTGCGCCAGGCCGATCCGCAGCTTCACGCCGCCATCGCCGGGTTCATTGCGCACCGGCCCATCGCGGCGCGTCACCTCGCCGACGTCGTCTCCTCGCAGCTCGACGCCGACCGGCTCGACTACTTGCTGCGCGACGGGGCGGCCACCGGCGTGGGCTACACCTACGACCTCCCGCGCATCGTCGAGGCCATGGAAGTCGACCCCGCCTCGCAGCGCCTGGTGGTGGGCTACCGCGGTCACGACGCCGTGGAAGGCTACTTGCTCACGCGCCACCACATGTACCGCAACCTCTACTTCCACAAGACCACACGCGCCGCCTCGGCGATGCTCCTCGCCGCGCTGCGTCGCGCCCGGGTCCTCGCCGCGTCGAACGAGCTGCCGGTCGAAGGGCTGCCGCGCGCGCTCCTCTGCTTCATCCGCGGCGATGCCGTCACCGTGACCGAGTACCTCGACCTGGACGACGGCGACGTCTGGCGGGCGCTGAAGCTCTGGCGCAGCGCGCGCGACCCGCTCATCGCGCGCCTGGCCACCGGGCTGCTCGATCGCCGCCTCTACAAGACGATCGACGTCACGGATCTGGCGCCGGCGCAGCGCGCACGGCTGCAGGAACGCGCCGCCGCCTTGCTGCTGGCCGGCGGGCAGGACCCGGCCTACGCGCTGTTGCAGGACGAGACCCGCGGCAAGCCTTACCAGCCCTACGCCGGGGCGGCGACGCTCGACCCCCACGGCGAGGCGGCCATCTTCGTGCGCGGGCCCGACGGAGTGATCCGCGAGATCGCCGAGACCAGTGCCACGGTGCGGGCACTGGCGGCGGCGGACGTGGCGGTGCGCTGGTGCGTGCCGCCGGAGTTCCGCCGCGAGGTGCTGGCGATTAGCCAGGAACTCGCGCTCGGCGCTGGATAGCGTAGGATGGCGCTGCGATGAGCCTGGTGGGGACGACGCTCGGGGCCTGGCGGCTCACGGCGGTGCTGGAGGAGGCGGGCACGGGGCACGTGTACCGTGCCGAGGCGGCGGCGGAGTCGGCGGGCGGGGCGGCGAGGGCCGGCGGCGGCCCCCGCGTGGCGGCGGTGAAGGTCCTGCGCGCCGAGCTGGCTGCACAGGGCGGCGTCGCCGAGCGGTTTCTCAGCGAGGCGCGGGCGGCGCGCCTGCTGCGCCACGAGGGGACGCCCCAGGTGTACGACTGCGGGCGCACGCCGGGCGGCGCGCCCTACGTGGTGATGGAGCTGCTGGCGGGCGAGAGCCTGGCGGAGCGGCTGGCGCGCGACGGGCGGCTGGCGCCGGCGGAGGTGGCGCGGCTGGTGACGCGCATCGCCGCGGTGCTCGACGCCGAGCACGCGCGCGGGAACTTCCACGGCGACTTCAAGCCGCGCAACGTGTTCCTGCTGCCGGTGGGCGCGGGCGCGGGCGCCGCGCGCGCCGGGAGCGCCGGGGCCGGGGCGGGTGGCGGCGTCGGCGCAGACGTCGGCGCGACGCGCGGGCGCGACGAGGAGCGCGTGAAGGTGCTGGGCTTCGGCATTGCCAAGCTCCTCGACCCGCGGCGCGACGGGGCGGCCGCCTATCTCTCCCCGGAGCAGTGCCGTGGTGCCCGCGACGTCGACTTCCGCAGCGACCTCTACTCCCTGGCGGCCGTCGCCTACGAGGCCCTCTGCGGGCGGCCGCCGTTCTTGCCCACCGACCAACAGGCGGGGGGAGACGTCCTGGAGATGCACCGCACGTGCGCGCCGGTGCCGCTCGTGGCCCGCGACGCGTCGATCCCCGAGGCCGTCGACGAGGTCGTGGCGCGCGCGCTCGCCAAGGAGCCGGCAGCACGGTTCGCCTCGGCGGCCGACTTCGCCGAGGCGCTGCGCGCGGCCGCGGCCGGCATGCGCACTCCGGGACGCGTGCAGGCGATGGGCGCGGGGCTCGCGCCGGGGCCGGTGACCTCGTCGTCCACGGCGGCGCTGGTATCCTCGTCGCTCACGCCATCGCCCTATCCGTCGTCCTCCGTGCCGACAGACCCTTCGACAGACCCTTCGTCGCCGGCGCCCGACCTCGCCGGTGCGGGCGCGGGCGCGCCGGATCGCTGGGTGCTGCCCCCCAGGGCGGGCGTCGCGAAGCCGGGGGCTCCGGTGGGGCGGAACGCCGGGACGCTCGCCATGGTCGTGATCGCCGCCGTGGTGGCCGGGTCGATCGCCGCCTTCCTCGCCGCCGACCCCACGCCCAGTGAGGAGGCGCCGGCCACGGCCGACGGGCTGGGCGGCCCGGAGTCGTGGCCCGCCGCCACGCCCGAGCCCCCCGAGACCGTCGCCGCCGTGGCGCCGACCACGGCCGTCGATCCCCGCGCGATCGCCGCCGTCCCGGTCGACCCCGAGGCGCACCGCAGCGTCGTCGACGCGCACGCCGACCAGGTCCGGCGCTGCTACGACAAAGCGCTGCGCAAGAATCCGGAGCTCGCCGGCGACGTCGTCGTCGAGGTGAGCCTCCTTCCCACCGGACGCGTCGCGGGCGAATCGACGTGGCTCGTCACCGACGAGCCCGGAGACGCGGGGCTGTCGTCCTGCCTCACCAAGCGCATCGCCAAGTGGCGCTTCACGGCCGGCCCCGACGCGCCGGCCGTCTTCCGGTTGCGCTTTCATTTCGCCGCGCCAGAGGCCCCGGCGCCCGGCGGCGCCGCCCCGGAGGCCGCCGGCCGTGCCGCTCTCGCCGCCGCCCTCAAGTCCACGCGCAAGGACGTGATGAAGTGCGTCAGCGCCGCCGACCTCCCGCGCTCTACCGTCGGGACCGACGACGACATCATCGAGGACGAGTCCACCGTCGCATTCACCGTCAAGCTCGACGCCGACGGAACGGTCACCTCCGTGAAAGTCAAGCCTCCCTATGGCGCCGGCAAGCTCGGCGCTTGCATCTCCGCCGCCGTCTCCAAGGCCGACTACCCCGCGCCGGGAGCGCCCACGTCCGTCAATTACAAGTTCCGTGTAGAATAAACGCAGTCATGAAGTGCCTCGGCCTCAGTAGCGCGCCGACGCGCGCGCGCGGCCCCGCTGCCGCTGCCGCCACCGCCGCTGACGTGGTGCTCGCGACCGCCGCCGCGCTCGCCGCCGTCGCCCTGGCCACGACGGGCTGCCACAAGGCGCCGCCGCCCTACGTAGGCACCGACGCCGGCCCCGCGACGCCCGTCTGGCAAGCCGTCTGCACCGGGCTCGACGATTTCGTCCTCTCGGTCTGGGCCTTCAGGCCCGACGACGTCTTCTTCGTCGGCGGTAACGGCGCCGCCGGGCGTGCCCTGTTGCTTCACTACGACGGCGCCAACTGGGTGCGCACCACCGGCGTCTCCACCCAGGTGCTCTGGTGGGTCTGGGGCAGCTCGGCGTACGACGTGTGGGCGGTCGGCGAGAACGGCGAGGCGCTGCACTACGACGGCGGCTGGTGGACCCCGGTGCCCACCTACACCACCGCCACGCTCTACGGTGTCTGGGGCTCCGCCGCCGACGCCGTCTGGGCCGTCGGCGGGTCCATCGATCCCGTCGGCCCGAAGGACGTCTTCCGCTTCTGGAACGGGTCGATCTGGACGGCCATCGCCCCGGCCACCCCCAGCGGCGAATCCATCTTCAAGGTGTGGGGTGCC
>DASYRF010000156.1:0-7827 GCA_036004705.1 Myxococcota bacterium | reverse complement strand
GCGCCGCAATCCACCGGACAGCTGGCGCACGTCTCGCCCGACGCCGCCGCACAGGCGCCGTCTCCGCACGTCGGGCAGCCGCCGCAATCCGCCGCGCAGCTGGCGCACGTCTCGCCCGACGCCGGCGCGCAGGCGCCGTCGCCGCACGTCGGGCAGGCGCCGCAGTCCACCGGGCAGCTCGTGCACGACTCGGCGAGGCTTGTGCTGCAGACCGCGTCCCCACAGAACAGGCAGTCGCCGCAGTCCGCCGGGCAGGTGTTGCACGTCTCGTCCGCGGCCGCATCGCACATCCCGTCGCCGCAGACCGGGCAGGACACGTCGGGGCATTCGCAAGGATCGATCCACGACGGACAGGGCTCGCTGATGACCGTGCGCCCGCAGCCGGCGGCGCCCCAGACCGCCGCCGCGACGGCCAGCGCGAGCGCCACCGCTCCCCGCGCCGCCGCCGACGGCGCCGACGCCGTCGAGCCCGCTGGCCGCCTTCGCTCCATGTCCTCCGAGGATAGCAGCCCGCCGCGCCGCCCGCTCCCGCTTCTGCTGTCTGCCGCCACCACTCCCGCGCCCGCGCCCGCGCCGCTCGCGATCAGAGTCCGGACGCTAGGGCGCGGCGGCCTCCGCGAGCGGCTTGCCGCGCATCGGCATCAGGTAGCCCTTCGACAACAGGAACTTCGCCGACGCCTGGAAGCCTTCCGGGCCGGGGACGAACCAGCCGAACGCGTCGGCGAGGCGCGCGATGAGGTTGAAGCAGTACGCCACCGAGAGCGCGTCCTCGACCGCCTGGCGGGAGAGGCCGGCCTGCTTCAAGGGCCGCACGTCGTCCGGGCCCACCGCGCCCGGCTCCAGCGTCACCTTCCGGATGAAGCGCAACGTGGCGCGCAGCTTTTCGTCTATCGGCGCCGTCTCCAGGTCCGCCAGCACCGCCTCCGCATATCCGTCACCGATGGCCGTCGACGCGACCGCGCCGTGGGCCTTCGTTCAGAACACACACTGAATCTGCTGAGACACGAACGAAGCAATTAGCTCGCGCTCGCCCACCTTCCAGTCCGACGGGCCGCGCATGACCTTCTGCAGCCCTTCGTTGTAGGGGTCGCCCCAGAAGTCGCGCCGATAAAGCAGCGTCTTCACGACGTCGGGCACCGGTTGTCCCGTCATCAGCGGCATCACCCGCAGCAGCAGCTTCTCGCGCAGCCGGTGCCCCTTCTCGAGCTTGGGAAGTCTCATCGTCCGTCCTCTTCGTCAGCTCTCTTCGTAGACCGTCGCCACCGCCGCCAGCCCGGCGCCGAGCCGCTCCTTGGCCGCGCCGAAAGCGGCCGCCACCGTCAGCTCGAACAGCTCGTCGTCCGTGGCCCCCGCCGCGCGCAGCGCGGCGACCTCCTCGTCGGTCACCTTGTACGCGTGCTTGCGCACCTTCTCCAGATAGGCGGCCAGCGCCGCGCTTCCTTCGACCGGCTTCGCGTCGGCGGCGGCGCGCCGCTGCTCCGCCGGCACCGTGCCCGGCCTCTCCGTGATGCGCCGCTCCAGCGCTTCGATGTCCTTGCGCACCTTCGCGTTCGTGAGCTTCATGCCGTCTCCTCCCGCGCCTGGGTGCGGCCCGCACCCGCGCCTGTGGCCGCGTCAGCGCCCGCGCGGCATTCCGTCCGGAGTCAATAGCACATCATATAGGTCGGGGCGGCGGTCGCGAAAGAAGCCCCAGGCCGCGCGCAGGCGCCGGCTCAGCGCCAGGTCGAACGCCGCCACGGCGACGCCCTCCTCGTCGCGGCCCAGCTCGGCGCGCTTCTCGCCGCGGTGGTCCGCCAGGAAGGAGCTGCCGTAGAAGCGCTGCCCGCCTTCGACGCCGGTGCGGTTGGCGGCCACGACCGGCACGACGTTGCTGACGGCGTGGCCAATCATGGCGCGCTGCCACGGGTCGCGCGTGTCGAGCTCCGGATCGTGCGGCTCGCTGCCGATGGCGGTCGGGTAGAGCAGAAGCTCCGCGCCCAGCAGCACCATCGCGCGCGCCGCCTCCGGGAACCACTGGTCCCAGCAAACCCCGCAGCCGATCGTGCCGAAGCGCGTTTCCCAGGCGCGAAAGCCCGTGTCGCCGGGGCGGAAATAATACTTCTCCTCGTAGCCGGGGCCGTCGGGGATGTGGCTCTTACGGTAAAGCCCCAGCACGCGCCCGTCGGCGTCGGCGACGGCGAGGCTGTTGTAGTAGCTCGTGCCGGCGCGCTCGAAGAACGACACCGGGATGACCACGCCCAGCTCACCCGCCAGCGCGGCGAAGTGCGCGACCGTGGGGTTCCCGTCGAACGGCATCGCGCGCGCGAAGTTCTCGTCGCGTTCCTCACGGCAGAAGTACGGGCCTTCGAGCAGCTCCGGCGGCAGCACGACCTGCGCCCCGCGCGCCGCGGCGTCGCGCACCAGCGCGCTGACGCGGGCGACGTTGTCGGCGCGCGTACCGCCTAGCGCGCACTGCACCACGGCGACGCGTACCTCCGTCGGCGCGTCGGCGGCTTTCCGCCCCGGCGTCGGAGCAGGCGGCGAAGCGGATTGTGCGCTCATGCGCGATCACGTCGGGCGCGACGGGCGCGGCGCCCGGCGGGAGCAAGCGGCGAAGCGGAGGCGTAGGTCATCGTCGTTCGCTGAGCGCGCGGCGCGGGGCCGGCTGTTGCTGCGTGACGCAGTGTAGCGCGCCACCGCCCTCGAGGATCGTCTCGGCGCGCACGCCCGTGGCGCGGCGCCCGGGGAAGAGCGCGGCCACCGCGTGCACCGCCGCCTCGTCGCGAGGCGCGCCGTAAGTCGGCACGGCGACCGAGCCGTTGGCCAGGTAGAAGTTCAGGTAGCTGGCGGGCATCAGCCGGCCGCGCGCGTCCTCGACGCGCCCCGGCGAGGGGACGGGCACGACGCGCAGCCGCCGCCCGGCGGCGTCGGTCATGGCGGCGACCTCCTCGGCGATGCGGGCGAGGCGCGCGGCGTTCGGGTCGCCCGCGCCGCCCGGCTCCATGCAGGCGACGACGCCCGGCGCCACGAAGCGCGCGATCGTGTCGATGTGCCCGTCGGTGTGGTCTTCGAGGAGCCCTTCGCCGACCCAGAGCACGCGCCGCGCCCCCAGCGCCTCGCTGAGCGCGCGCGCCACGGCCTCCTCGCCGAGCCCCGGGTTGCGGTTGGCGTTCAGCAGGCACGAGCGCGAAGTCAGGAGCGTGCCTTCGCCGTCGACCTCGACGGCGCCGCCTTCCGCCACCAGGTCGTACGGGACGCGGGCCGCGCCCGCCGCGGCGGCGACTCGTGCCGCGACGTCGGCGTCGTGCGGCAGGACGTACTTGCCGCCCCAGCCGTTGAAGCGGAAGCAGGCGGCGGCAAGGTCGCCGCGCTGGTCGTGCACGAAGACGGGCGCGATGTCGCGCATCCAGATGTCGCCGAACGGGATGCGGTGAAAGCGCACCCCGGCAGACGCGGTCGCGGCGAGCCCGTCAGAGGCGGTGGCGGCGGTGGCGGCGCCAGCGACCGCGCCGGCGGCGAGCGCCGCGCGCGCGCGAGACTCTTCGTCGGCGTCGGGGACGAGGATCTCCCGCCGCTCGCCGTCGATCGCGCCGCACAGCGCGACGAACTGCCGCTGCGCCGCGGGCAGCGCGTCGCCCCATAGGTCGGCCGCGCACGGCCAGGCGAGCCACACGGCGTCGTGCCGGGCCCACTCCACCGGCTGGACGTGGCGCGGCAGCATCGCGCCGGACGCCATCACGCGACCTCGTCTTCGCGACGCCGCGCGCTTCGAATGGCCAGGAACGGAGGCACCGCGAGCCACAGCGCCACCAACCCCGCCGCGAACGCCCAGTGCCGCACTCCGACCAGCACCTGGACCGGCCGCGCCACGAGCCAGTAGCCGAGCGCCCCCAGCCCCACCAAGCCCCCCATCATCGAGCCCCAGAGCGCCTGCTCGGGGTGGTTGCGGATGCGGTACACGCGCGGCGCCACCACCAGACAAAACGCCAGCCAGGCGATCGTGGCGAGCAACGGGCGGACGAGCGCGTGGAGCTGAGCGTCCCGCGTCGCCGGCGGAACGAACAGCTCGAGCTCCTCGTGGAGGGAAGCGTCGTCGAACGTTCCGCCCGAGGAGATCGCCACCACGTAGTCGACCGAAAGGCGCAACGGCAACCCCACGGCGTCGGCGGGAACAGGGACGCGCAGCTCCTTGCTGTCGCTGCCGCGGTCGCGGCTACCCCCGCTGATGTACGAGCCCCAGGTCGCGCCCTCGCCCGTCACCTGCGCGACCACGCCGCCGTCCTCGCCCAGCGCCGCCACGCCCACGATCCCCGCGCGCTCGCCGCCGCGCGCCGTCACCTCCACGCCGACCTCCGCGCCCGGCACCGCGACGGCATCCAGCAAGAAGACGTCGACGCCCGGCCCGCGGATCGTCTCACTGCGCGCGTCGGCGAAGACCGAGCTCCCCACCTTCAACAGCCCGAGTCCCACCACGCAAAGCGCGAGCGACAACACAATGAGCACCGACTTCATGGCGCGCGCCTCCCGCTCAGCGCCTGACTGACGGAACAATTGAGGGCCGACTTCACGGCGCGCCTCCCGCTCAGCGCCCGCGGAAGCGCGGGGCGCGCTTCTCGGCGAAGGCGCCCATCGCCTCGCCCAGGTCCTCCGACGCCAGGAACGCCGCGTTCCACGCCGCCACGTAGGCCAGCCCTTCGCGCGCCGCCTTTCCCTCGCCGAACGCCAGCACTTCCTTCACGCCGCGCACCGCGAGCGGCGGATTGGCCGCAATCTCCGCCGCCAGCGCACGCGCCCCTGCCTCCAACGCCGCCCGGTCCGCGTACACCGCGTTCACCAGCCCCCTTGCCAGCGCCGTGGGCGCGCCCACGTCGCGCCCGGTGAACGCCAGCTCGCGCAAATAGCCCTGCCCGACGATTGCCGGCAGCCGCTGGAGGCTCCCCAGGTCCGCGACCATCGCCAGCCGCGTCTCGCGCAGCGAGAAGCGGGCATCCGACGTGCACAGCCGCAGGTCGCACGCCGCCGCCAGGTCCAGCCCCCCGCCGATGCACCACCCGTGGATCGCAGCGATGACCGGCACCGGACAGTCCGCCACCGCCGAGACGCTCGCTTGCCACTTCCGGATGAGCCCCAGCAGCTCGGTGCGCGGCCCTGCCAAGGTCGGCCCCGCGATCAGCTCCCCCTGCTCCGCCATCGCCTCGCGCAGGTCGAGCCCATAGCTGAACGCCTTCCCGCTCGCTGCCACGATCACCGCCCGCACCTCACGGTCGGCCGCCACCGCCCCGAACGCCTCCCCCAGCGCCTGGAAAAACCGCGGCGTCATCGTGAGCGACTCCAGCGTCACGGTCGTGATGTTCTCCGCACGCTCGACCCGAACCAAGCCGTCGGTCATGGACCTCCTCCGCCCTCGTATCCTACTGCACCGCGCGCGCCCCACGCACGCGCGCGCGTGCCGGCCCCTGGCCGCCCCCGCCGCTCCGGTTCCAGCCACGACGATGCGCGGCACGCGACGGGGAGCCGGCGTAGAATCATCGGTGCGCCATGACGAACGACCTGCGCCTGCGCGACGTCCTCGACGCCGACCTGCCAGTCTTCTTCGAGAACCAGCGTGACGCTGAGGCGAGCCTCCTGGTCGGGTTCACGCCGCGCGACCAGGAGGCCTTCGACGCGCACTGGGCGAAGATCCGCCGAGACCCCAGTAACGTCATCAAGACCATCCTCTTCGGCGGCCGCGTGGCGGGCAACGTCCTCAGCTTCGACCGCGACGGCAAGCGCGAGGTCGGCTACTGGATCGGACGCGACTTCTGGGGAAAGGGCGTCGCGACGCGGGCCCTCGCGGCATTCCTGCAACACGAGCCCGCGCGGCCGCTGCACGCCTTCGTCGCCCAGCACAACGTCGCCTCGGTGCGCGTGCTGGAAAAGTGCGGCTTCGCGCCCTGCGGCGAGATCACCCAGCCTCCCGCCGGCGGCGCCGGCGCCGGCGGCGCCACGGTCACGCTCTCGATCCTCAGGCTAGACACCTAGAGGTCGGCGCCGTCGAGGGCCGCGCCGTCCGACGGCTCGGCGAGCCGTGCCTGTCGGCGAACAGCGCCGCCGCGACGGGCCCCGGCCGCAGCCGTCAGAAAGTGAAGGACGTGCTCACCACGGCGCCGCCTCGGACGGGCGAGACGTACATCGCCGTGAGCGCCGCCGGCGGCGCGGCCGCGTAGCCTCTCGAAGAGTTGAGGCTGATGTAGACGAGGATGGATCCGATCGCGAGCGGGATGATGCCGGGGGCCGCGAGCACCCAGCCGACGACGTTGAGCGTCGGGTCGTAACAACCGATGACGCCCGCCGGGTCGCAGAAGTACAGCAACATGAACCCCGCGGCCCCGGCCACGATGCCGCCGGCCATCAGCCCGAGACCGGGGAGCAGCAGGTCGGGGTGGATGCGGTCGAGGCCGCGCGCCGCCAGGCCGCCCGCCTCCGGGCCGGCCAGCGCCGGCGACTCGGCGGCGCCCAGCAGCGGCGGCGGGTGCAAGACGAGCGGCGTCGCGGCGGCAGCCGTGCGAACGGGAGCGGCCACCAGCAGCATCAATGCAGCACCGACGAGAGCCAACGCGCGCATGAGGGACACCTCCCACGCCGCAGCTTAGCAACGCGCGCCGCTGTCCTCAACGAACCCGCGCTTGCCTCCCGTGCACAGCGCGGCAAGCGCGACCTCGACCTGGTCTCGCGGCGCCTGCGGGCGAACCTTGCGCTCACGCCTTCAGGGCCGCCCATGCGGCGAGCGCCGCCAGCTTCTGATCGCGTCCCCACGGGGGCGGCGCGAGCTTGCCAACTTTGCCCGCGTCGAGCGACCGCGGCGGGATCAGCCTCACCGGGATGGGGCAGGCGTCGCGGAAGACGTCCCGGTAGAAGCATCCCTCGGCGGTGTGCAGGCGCGGATGGGCCGCGAGGACGTAGTCGAGATCGCCGGGCTCGCCCGGCTTGGCGACGATCGCGCACTCGATCACCGGCCCGGCGACCAGCGGTGCGAGCGCCCGCCTGGCGCTGGCGAGCGCCTTCTTGCGAACACGGGCAATCCACTTCTCGGCGGCGGCCCGCTCCATCTCGGCCGCCATGTGGAAGCAGAAGCGCTCCGCGTCCCCGAGCAACTCGACCACCTGGCTGACGACGATCTCGGGTTTCGACAGCGAGCCGCCCACCACCACGCACGCCGCCCAGCCCGTGTGGGGGCTGATACCCAGCGCGTGCCGCACGGCGGAACGTTACCACGCGATTTTCCGCCGCCACAACGACCAAGCCGCGCGCCAGCCGCGCCGCGCCGTTTCGCCACCCGCCGGAGCCGCTGGCACTGTGCAACTGGGAGCTCTGTCGACAGCGTCCGGGCACTTGCGCCGCGCCATCGTGGGCGGACTCGTGCCATGATCGACGCGTCGCCTTGGGGGACGGAAGAGAGGAGCGGCATGGGCAAGAACAGGTGGGCGGTGCTGGCGGTCGCGGCGGGCTTGGTGGGCGGGGCGGCGTGCTCGGGCACGCGAGTGCGCAGCGACGACGTGAACGGGGTGAACGCGGACGGCGCGCACCACGCCATCTTCGGGGCGGGCGTTCGGGCGATCGACGTCGACGGCGACGGCGTGGACGACACCATCAGCTTGTTGACGGTGAAGGTGTCGGACCGGCCGAATCTGTGCGCGGAGCTCGCGGCCGATCCGACCCTGAGCGGCGTGACCGACATCGCGATGGCGCAGCTCTTCGTGTCGCGGATACTCGTGGACGACACGGCGGGTGGGTTCTTGGAGGGAGAAGAGCTCACGGGGGCCCCGCCGGACGTCTACGTGGACGGGGGCATTGTCGTGCGGGAGGGGG
>DASYRF010000155.1:0-6760 GCA_036004705.1 Myxococcota bacterium | reverse complement strand
GTCCCGCCCGTGTACGCGCTGGCGCGCGAGCGCGCCGCGGCAGGCCGCGCGGCGACCACCACGTTGCTGCTGGGCGGGCGCACCGCCGCCGACGTCTTTCCGGCGCTCGCCGCCGAGATCGCCGCGCTGGGCGTCGAGGTGGTCGTCGCCACCGAGGACGGCTCGCAGGGCGCCGCTGGGCGCGTGACGGCGCCGCTCGCTCCGCGCCTGAACGCCGCCGCCGCCGCGCCTGCCGGCGTCACGGTCTATGCGTGCGGCCCCGACGGAATGCTGCGCGCGCTCGCCGCGCTCTGCGCCGGCGCCGCGGCCGAGCACGGCGCCGCGCGCGTGCGCTACTGGGCCGCGGTGGAGCAGCTCATGGCCTGCGGCTTCGGCGCCTGCCTGGGCTGCGTGCTGCCGCTGGCCGACGGGCGGCGCAAGCTCGTCTGCACCGACGGCCCGGTGCTGGACGGGCGCGAGGTGTACGGATGAGCGCCCCGCCCGCCGCTCCGCCGGCGTCGTCGCCCCCGCGCATGGCGGTGCGCGTCGGCGCGCTCGACCTCGCCAACCCCGTGGTGGCCGCCTCCGGCTGCTTCGGCTACGGCGCCGAGTTCGCCGACGTGTGCGACCTGCGCCGCCTCGGCGCCGTCTCCACCAAGGGCCTTTCACTGCGCCCCGTCGCGGGCAATCCCGGGCCGCGCGTCGTCGAGACCCCCGGCGGAATGCTCAACGCCATCGGCCTGGAGAACGTCGGCGTCGACGCCTTCCTGGCCGACAAGCTCCCGCGCCTGCGCGCCCTCGGGCCCAGCGGCCCGCGCGTCATCGCCAACATCTGGGACACCGCCATCGAAGGCTACGCGCACGTGGCGCGCGCGCTGCGCGGCGCGGCCGGCCTGCACGCCATCGAGGTGAACATCTCCTGTCCCAACTTGAAAGAGGGCGGCGACGAGTTCGGCACCAACCCGCGCAAGGCCGCCGAGGTCACCGAGGTGGTCAAGCGCGAGGCCGACGTTCCGGTCATCGTGAAGCTGTCGCCGAACGCCGGGGCACGGCTCGTCGAGGTCGCGCGCGCCGTCGAGGCCGCGGGCGCCGACGCCGTGTCGGCCATCAACACCATCACCGGGCTGGCGGTCGACCTGGAGCGCCGCCGCCCCGTGCTCGCCTACCGGACCGGTGGACTGAGCGGCCCTGCCGTCAAGCCGCTCGCGCTGCGCATGGTCTGGCAGCTCGTCCAAGCGCTGACGATCCCCGTGATGGGCATCGGCGGCATCATGACGGGGCGCGACGCCGCGGAGTTCCTCCTGGTGGGCGCGCGCGCCGTGCAGGTCGGCACCGCCACGTTCGTGGATCCCGGCGCGCCGGCGCGCGTCGCCGCCGAGCTCGAGGCCTTCCTCGCCGCCCGCGGCATCGCCGACGTCAACGACTGGATCGGCGCCCTCGACGCGGGGTCGTAGGGGCGGCTGCGCGCCGGAGGGGCGGGCAAGGCTTCCAAGACCGCGACGGGGCGTGCTATCGGCCTGGGGCAGGGAGGCCCCATGCGCGCATGGCAGCCGGCAGGCCTGGTGACGTTGTGTCTGGCGGTGACAGGAGGCGGCGCGGCGTCGGCGGCGGCGGCGCCCGAGAGCGCGCCGGCCAGTGCGCCGGCGAGCGCGCCGGCGGCGAAGCCGGCAGCCAAGGCGGCGCCCGAGACCACGGTCGCGGGGCCGGCGGCGCCTCCGCCGGTGCCCGCGCCGCTTCCGGTCGTCGTCGTGGCGAAGCCGAAGGCCGAGGTCACGGCGCTGCTGAAGGCCGGGCTCATCCTGACCACGGGCAACGCGCAGACGCTGAGCGGATCGGGGACGGCCATCTTCGGCTACAAGCTGGGGCACCACAAGTTCGGCGCGGAGGCGGGGCTCGCGTACGTGCGCTCGAACGTGCTGACGGCGACGGACAGTGACTTGCCCGGGACGCCCGGCGCCGGGACGATCGAGGCGGACGAGATCACGCGCGACCGCAAAGTCATGAGCTCGGCCTTCTATACAAAGGCGCGCTACGACTATTTCTTCACCGAGAAATACTCCGCCTATCTGCTGGCCACGTTCGGCGGGGACCGGCCGGCGGGCAAGGTCTTCTACGGCGGCGTGGGGGCGGGCGCCAGCTATCGCATCTACAAGGACGCGCACCACGAGCTGGTGGGGGAGCTGGGATACGACTACAGCTTCGAGCGTTACGTGGACGGAATGCCGGCCTTCAACCAGGTGCACTCGGCGCGCGCCTTCGTGGGATATGCGCTGAAAGTGAGCGACGATACGGCGCTGTACGCGAGCGTCGAGGGCCTGTTCAATCTCAACAAAGAAAAGGTGCCCACGGCGGACGGGTCGGGCGTGGTGGGGCCGTTCGGCGACACGCGCGTCAACGGCAAGGCCGGGCTGTCCACGAAGCTGTGGAAGTGGGTCTCGTTCAGCTTTGGGTTCGCCGCGAAGTTCGACGCGGCGCCGGCGCCGCTGCCGCCGTTTGCGCTCCCCTATGCGGCCGGGTTCACGCCGCTGGCGCAGAAGCTCGACACCATCACCGAGGCGGCGCTGGTCATCACGCTGCTGTAAGCGGCGCCGGACGACTCCACCGAGGCGGCGCTGGTCGTCACGTTGCTGTAGCGGCGCGGGTCGCCTCCGCCGAGGCGGCGCTGGTCGTCAGGCGGCTGCGTGCGGGCGCTTGACAGGGCGCGCCGCGGCGTCTTTGATGGCGGCGCCTTCGCAGTGAACCGCCCGCGGCGCCTCGCGAGGAGGCCGAAGACGGGAAGCCGGTGTGAATCCGGCACGGTGCCGCCACTGTGATGGGCGTGACGCCGGCAAGAGCGCCACTGGGTCCCACGGGCCCGGGAAGGCGGCCGGCGGGCTGGGCAGGGCCGGGAACGGCCCGGCGCGGCGCGCCCTGAGTCAGGAGACCGGCCCGGGCGGAAACCCCGCGACGCATCGCGCGCCGCGCGCTGGCCCCTCGACGCAAGGGGCACGGGTGCACGTGGTCCGCTCGGCCGCCATTGCCGTTTGCTTTGCGCACAGGCGCGCGCGCCGCCCAGGGCTCGGCGTCGGGCTCGCTCTCGGCTTTGGCGTCGGCGTCGGCGTCGCGCTCGTCCAGGCGGCGCCGGCGAGCGCGGACGCGGCCGAAGGCTCGTCGCGGCCGCCGGAGTCGGCGCCCGCGGAGACCGGGCCGGCGGAGTCGATTCCGGTGTTGAGGACGGTGGTGCGCGGCACGCGGGTCGCGGGGCTGGCGGAGGCGCCGGGGGCGGCGGTGACGGTGCTGGACGTCGGGGAAGCGGACGCGGGGGACTCGCTGGCGGACCTGATCGAGCGCGCGCCGGGCGCAGCGCTGCGGGAGATGGGAGGGCCGGGACAGGCGGCGACGTTGTCGTTGCGCGGGAGCGCGGCGGAACAGGTCGCGGTCTTCCTCGACGGCGTGCGGCTGACGCCGCCCGCGGGGGGCGGGTTCGACTTCTCCCTGGTGGCGCCGGAGGTCCTGGAGCGCGTCGAGATCGTGCGCGGCGGCGACGGTGCGCTCTTCGGGGCGGGCGCAGTCGGCGGGGCCGTGCGCCTGTGGACGCCGCGCCCGGAGCCGGGCGCCGCGCCGGCGGCCAGCGCGTTCGCCTCCTACGGCGACTTCGTCACGTTCCGCGCGGGCGGGTCGGTGCGGGCCGGCGCCGGTCCGGTGGGCGTGTTGGCGGCGGGCGGAGTCTTCCACACGGACGGCCGCTACCCGTACGTGGACGACCTCGACCGCGCGCGCCGGCGTGAGAACTCCGAGGCGGACCGCGCCGAGCTGCTGCTGCGTCTAGCGGCGCGCGCGCCGCGCGGGCTGGACGTCGACGCCACGGCGGACCTGATGCACGACGACCGCGGCGTCGAAGGGCCGGCGGGGTGCCCCTCGGCGACGGCGCACGAGCGCGACCGTCGCGCGCTCGCCGCCGCCACGCTGGCCGCGCACGGGCTCTTCGCGCGGGCGGACCGCGCGGCGCTGACGCTGTCGGGGCGCGGCGAGACGTTCGACTTCGACGACCCCGCCCCGTGCTTCGGGCCGCGCGCTCCGTTCCACAGCCGCTCGGGAGCGCTGGCCGCGGCGCTGCACTGGGACGTGCCGATCGGCGACCACGTCGTGCGCGCCGCGCTGGAGGCGGGCGCCGAGAGCCTGACCAGCTTGGCGTTGCCGCGTCCGGCGACGCGCCCGACGCTGGACGCGACGGTGTCGGCGGCGCTGTCTTTCGCGGCGGGGCGCGTGGTCGTGGCGCCCGCCGTGCGCGCGGCGGCCGCGGGCGGGCAGCCGGTGGCGCTCGCCCCGCGCCTGGGCGTCGCGTTGAGCGCCGGGCCGGCCTCGCCGTGGCTCGTGCGCGCGTCGGCGGGGCGGGCGTGGCGCTGGCCGAGCTTCCAGGAGCTGTACGTGGCGCTCGACGGCATCGCCGGCAACCCGTCGCTGTCGCCGGAGGACGCGTGGGAGGCGGACCTGGGCGCGGCGTGGCGCGTGGCGCCGCGTGGCGGGGCGGCGGCCCTCGACCTCGAAGCGGGCGTGTTCGCGAGCCGCATCGCCAACGTGATCCTGTTCGCCCCCGTCAGCGGGCCGCTGGTCCAGCCCGACAACTACCGCGGCGTGGGGGCGGTCGGCGGCGAGGCGAGCGCGGCGGTGGCGTTCCGCTTCGGCCTGGCGGTGCGCGCCGGCGTGTCGGTGGCGCGCGCACGGCTGCTGAGCGATCCGCGGCTCGCGCTGCCGGGCCGCCCCGACGTCACGGGGAGCGCGCGCGCGGCGTGGACGGCCCCGTGGCGGCGCTGGCCGCTGGAGGTCTGGGTGCGCGCCGACGGCCGCGGGCCGACGCCGCTGGACCGGCTGAACAACCTTCGCGAGGAGGGGCGCGTGCTGTTTGCCGCGGGGGCGAGCCTCGGGGTGGCGCGCGGCGTGACGCTGCGCTTCGAGGGGCGGAACCTGGGGGACAAGCGCGACGCGGTCGACGCGTTGCAGCTTCCGCTGCCGGGGCGCGCCTTCTACGGCGAGCTGCGGTGGGTCCTTTGAGGCGCGGGGTGCCGGCGCCGGCGTCGGTGGCGGCATGGGCTTCGGCGTCGTGCTCGGCGTCGGCGTCGGCGGCGTGCACGGCCTCGGCCTCGGCGTCGGCGTCGGCGTCGTGCTCGGCGTCGGAATCGGCGTCGTGCTCGGCGTCGGAATCGGCGTCGGGCTCGGCGTCGGAATCGGCGTCGTGCTCGGCGTCGGAATCGGCGTCGTGCTCGGCGTCGGAATCGGCGTCGTGCTCGGCGTCGGAATCGGCGTCGGCGTCGGGTTGGCTGCGGGCGGTGCGCTGGCTCGCCGGCGTCGGGGTCGGGTTGGGCGTGGTGGCGTGCGGGTGCGGGCCTGTGGGGGGCGGGGACGCGGGGTGCGTGGACCCGGGGCCGGCGACCGACGGGGACTTCGACGCGCCCTCGGCGGTGGCGATCGCCGGAGACTTCCTGTTCGTGGCCAACGCGAGCTTTCGCTACGCGTGCGGCGACGCCGTCTACGCCCCAGCGACCGTCACGGTCGTGGCGCTTGCGGACCTGTCGATCGTCGCGCGCCTGCCGACGTCGGCGCCGGACGCGCAGTTCCTGACGGCGGGCCCCGGCGCGGTGTGGGCCGTGTCGAGCGGCGCGTCGCGCTTCGACGGCGCGGTCGTGTGGCCCGACGGTGACGGCGCGATCGACCGCTTCGACGTGCTGTCTGGCGGCTTGCCCCCGGCGGCGGCGTCGCAGACGATCGCCGTCCCGCGCGGCGGCGCGGCGGCGCCGCTGGTGGGCTTCCCCACGCGGCTGGCGCTCTCGGCGGACGGCGCGCGCGCTCTCGCCGGCAGCGGCACGGACGGGGTCGTCTTCCGCGCCGATCTCGGGGCCGGGGCCGTGGACGAGGTCGTCACGCTCTTTCCGTCGATGGGCGGGTTGAACTCCGCGGCCGAGGTGCGCGTCGAAGCCGGGCGCACGCACGTCCTCGGCTTCAACTCGGACCAGTACTGCCTCGGCGCCGGCGACGACGGCGCGCTCGATACGGCGGCGCTCGCCTGCGCCGACGTCGGCGACTCGCCCGATTTCATCGACGGCCCGCTCGACCTGGCCGTCGACGCCGCCGGCGACACGGCCTGGGTCGTCTTCTCCGTCGCCAACGCCGTCTACCGCGTCGATCTATCCGGCGGGGCGCCCGTCTTCACGGGCGAGAAGATCCCCGCGGGCGTCGCGCCGAACCGCATCGTCCGCGACGCCGGCGCGGACCGCTACTTGGTCGTGTCGAGCGCCAGCAATGCGCTCTTCGTCTTCACCGCGGGCGACGCCGAGGCCGCGGTGCTGGCCGCCTTCCCCCCCGGGACGAACCCGTACGACGTCGCGGTCGATCGCGGCGCTTTCGCCCCGCCGGGAGGGCGCGCCTTCGTGCCCGGCCTCCTGACGGACGACGTGAGCGTTGTCGACCTCGCCACGGGCGCGATCGTCGCGGTGCTGCAATGAGCCGCAACGACGACGCCAGGGTCGTGCACCTGCACGGGGGCGAGATCGTGGAGGTGCTGCAATGAAACGAAAACTGGTCGCATGCGCCGCCGCGGCCCTCGGGCTGGGCTGCGGCGAACGCGCGCCGTCTCATCCCGACGCGGTGCCGGTGGTGGGAGGCACGCCCGTGGACTTCGTGCCGGGGGAGGGCGCGGGCTACGGCACGGCGCAGTACCCCGACATCGTCGAGGGCGGGCCGGAAGGCGGCGGCGAGACGTCCGGCTCGCTCGACGTGCTGTCGCTCGGCGCCGGGGGCACGCTCA
>DASYRF010000154.1:0-8737 GCA_036004705.1 Myxococcota bacterium | reverse complement strand
GGATCCGCGGCGGGTGGCGGTGCGAACGGCCCTGGCGCAGCTGTGGGCGGGAAGCGCGCCGGCCGACGCGTCGCGCGAGCTGCACGCGGTGCTGGAGCTCGACCCGGCGTTCGGCCCGGCGCGCCGCGCACTCGGGGAGCTGCTGGTGGCGGCGACGCGCGATGCGGCCGCACCCGGCGCGGCCGCCGCGCTGGCCGAGCTGCGCGCGGAGCACGCGCGCGTCGTCGCCCTGCTGGAAAGCGCGGCGTCTTCGCCGCCGGCGGCGCCGACCGCGCCGGCCGCGACTCCGTTGGAAATCGCGTGGTCTTCGCCCGCAGCGGCGCGTGCTGGCGCGGCCGCGACTCCGGGATGGGCGGTCCGCTGCCGGGCCTGCGGCGCCCGCTCCGCCGACGCGGACTGGCGTTGCGCCGCCTGCGGCGCGTGGGACAGCGTCGGCTCGCCGGTCTGACGGCCCGAGGGGGAGGCGAAAGAGGCGGCTTCGCCGCCCCGCCGACGGGGTCCGGGGGCGGAGGCGGAAGAGGCGGCTTCGCCGCGCGCACGGGCCCCCCCGGGCTTGATCAATCACGGCGTACTCGCCGCGCGCACGGGCCCACGCGCCACGGCCGCGCCGCGCGCCCGGGCCCCGGGTTATGCTCACTCCCGTCATGGCAACGACGCCGACGATTCCGCCCGCTGCACGGCCGTCCGAGGGGACGTCGGCCACGGGGCGGTTTGCGCGCCCGGCGCCGTTCCGCGACGCGCGCGTGCGCGCCGTCATGCGCATCCTGGTCCCGGCTACGTTCCTCCTGTTCTTCCTGGTGCTGCTGGGCGTCTTCCGCACGACGTTGCTGCCGGTGGTGCTCGGGCTATTCGTCGCCTACATCCTCGCCCCGCCGGTGCGCTGGCTGCAGAAAGGCGTGGGGCGGGTGCACCTGCCGCGCGGCGCGGCGCTCGCGGTGGTCTACCTCGCGCTCTTCACGCTGGTGGGCACGTTCGGCACGTTCGTCCTGCCGCGCCTGTTGCGCGAGCTGTCGGTGCTGCCGGCCACGGCGACGACGTTCTTCGTGGACCTGCAGAAGGACCTGAAGGCGCGCTGGATCCCGCGCCTCAACGCCGAGCTCAAGAAGTACCTCCCGGAGGCGCCCCCGCGCACGGCCCCTTGGGACACGCCGCGCGCCGACCGCCCGCTCATCTACGTCGGCCCCACGACCGGTCCGCTCGGCCAGCCCGGCGTCGTGCTCGCGCCGGACGGCTTCGCAACGACGGCGCCCGCGAGCAACGCGGCGGGGATACCCCCGCCGGGCGGCCCGTCCAGCGGTCCGTCGGGCGGCCCCGCGAGCGGTCCGTCGGGCGTCCCAGCCGCGGGTCCCTCGGGCGTCCCGGCCGCCGGTCCGTCGGGCGTCCCGGCCGCCGGTCCGTCGGGCGTCCCAGCCGCCGGTCCGTCGGGCGTCCCGTCCAGCGCCTCCCCGGCCGGCCCCGCCAGCGTGCCGGCGCTCGGCCCGGCCGCCTCCCCGCCAGGCGTCTTGGCAGCCGCGCCGTCGAGCGGAACGCCGGGCGCCCCGTCGACCGCGCCGGCGACCGCCACGCCGGCCGCGCCCTCGTCCGCGGCGCCGGCGAGCGCGGTCCCGGTCCGCGCCACCGCGCCTGCACCGCCGAGCCTGCTGACGCTCTTGCCCACCGTCGGCGGCGGGTACGCCGTGCTGCTCGGCGGCGTCGCCGTCCGCGTCGAGGACATCGGCGACGGCCGTTATCTCGTCTCGCCGCTGGCGCCCGAGGAGAGCACCGCGCCGCGCGGCTTCGACCTCGCCGCCGCCATCGAGCAGGCCGTCGCCGACCTTCCCGCGCAGCTCGGCCGTCTCGCCACGCAGAGCTGGACGCTCGTGCAGTCCATCATCGCCGGGACTATCGGGCTGCTGGTCGGCCTCATCGTCATGTTCATGGTGTCGGCGTTCCTGCTGCTCGACATCGACCGCGTGCTCGGCTTCATCGGCTCGCTCCTCCCCGCGCGCTTTCACGCCGACTACTGGGTCGTCGTCGAGCGCCTCGACAGCGGCCTCAGCGGCGTCATCCGCGGCCAGCTCCTCATCTGCCTCATCAACGGCGTTCTCTCGGGCATCGGCTTCTGGCTGCTCGGCCTCAAGTTCTGGCTGGTGCTCGCCATCATGGCCGGGGTCGGCTCGCTGATCCCCATCTTCGGCACCGTCCTCAGCTCCATCCCGGCCGTCGGCATCGGCCTCACCGTCGCGCCGCTCACCGGCGTGCTCGTCCTCGCCTGGATCCTCGGCGTCCACTTCATCGAGGCCAACTTCCTGAACCCCAACATCATCGGCACCGCCGCCAAGATCCATCCGGTGCTCGTCATCCTCTCGCTCATCGTCGGCGAGGCCGCCGCCGGCCTGGCCGGCGCGCTCCTCGCCGTGCCCACGTTCTCCATCCTGCAGACCGTCTTCCTCTACTTGCGCAACAAGGCCGCGCTCGAGCCGGGTGCCGGACCGCCCGCGGGCGCCGGACCGCCCGCGGCTACGGGCGCCGCGCCGCCTGAATCGCCGCCCCTGCCCGCTCCGTCCAACCCGGGTGCCGCTCGTGCTTGACCCGCGGGTCCGCGCCTCCGCTCGGCCGCGCCTCGCCGCCGCCGCCGCGCTGGCCGCCCTGGCCGCCGCCGGGGCCGGAGCCGGTGCCGCCGCGCCGGCCCCCGCCACGCCGCCGCTGTCGCCGATCCTGCTGACCGGCCCGCTCACCGTGTGGGAGGCCGGTGGTCGCGTGATCGCTTCCCCGGACTTTCCGGTGCGCCTGCCCGACGACGCCGGCGGTCGCGCCCGCGTGTGGCTCCAAGCCGACGCCCCCGCGCGCCTCGCCTGCGGCGGCTGGGCCAGCGCCGCCTTCGAGGTGACGCTCGGCGGCGTCGAGATCGCGCGCGGGGTCGGCGGCGGCGAGCTGGTGCGGAACTGGCTCGAGCTGGAGGTGCCGCTGGCGGCCGGCCGCAGCGAGCTCGCCCTGCACGTGGCGGGTGCCGCGCCACGCTTCGTGTTCGAGTGCCAGGCTTCCGGAGCCGACCCAGGCGATCGGCTCGAGCCGTTCGAACGCAGCCGCGTGAAGCTCCTGGTCCCCGCCGCCGACCCCGCCGGCGTCGTCGCGGACGCCTGCCGCCTCTCGCTCTCGCGCGACCCCGCCGGCGCGCACCCGGGCCACCTCGGGCTCCACGAGTCGGTCGACTGCGCGGTGCGCACCGGCGCGGAGGACACGATCCTCACGTCTTCGGGGTACGTCGTGCGGCGCGGGGGCAAGGTCGTGGCTTCGTGCACCGACCGCTACGGCTGCGGCGCCGACCTCGCCGACATCGCTCTTGCCGCCGGCCGCTACGAGGTGGAGCTCGTCCTCACCGGCGGCCCGGGCGCGGGCGCGCGTAGGCGCTTCACGGCGGACCACGATCCCGCCGTGCAGGCGGTCGTCGCCGCCTCCGTCGCCGCGCTGGGCGTCGAGCCCGCGCCGTACCGCGCCACCGACGCGCGCGAGAAGCACGGCGAGGCCGGCGTGCAGGCGCTGGCCGCGCTGCTGGAGGCGCTGCGCGAGTGGACGCCGCTGGAGGTCGCCCCCGACGCGCGCGCCCGCGTGCTGGCCAACGCGCGCCTCGCCCTGGCGCGCCTGCGCGGCGGCGCCGCGGCGCTGGCCGCCGAGCGCGGCCTCGTCCCACGCGGCCTGGTGTCTCGTCTGGACGGCTACCTGCAAGTCTACGGACTATACCTACCGCACGGTAAGCTCGCCGGGCGCCCGCTTGTGCTCGGGCTCCACGGCGCCGGCTCCACCGGCACCGAGTTCTGCCGCAAGCTCCTCGGCGGGGCGAAGTCCGCGCCCGGCCTCCTCGCCTGCCCCGACGGCTACGGGCCGAGCGGCTTTCTCTACGCGGGCGGCGACGACGCGCTCGACGTCCTCGCCGCCGCGCGCGCGCTCGGCCCCGCCGATCCGGCGCGCGTGTACGTCACCGGCGGCTCGCACGGCGGCGTCGGCACCTACGCCCTGGCGCTGGCGCATCCCGAGCTCTTCGCCGCCGCCGCCGTGCTCTCCGGCTCCGCCGACGTCGCGCTCTTCCCGTCCATCGCCGGCAAGCCGCGCGCCGCGCACGAAGACGCCTGGCTGCGCGCCCACGCCTGGCGCGGCTGGGCGATGAACGCGCGCAACGTCGCCTTCGAAGTCGTGCACGGCGGCAAGGACCCCGGCCTGCCCGAGACGCACGCCGCCGTCTTCAAGGAAGCCATGGACGCGCTCGGCCTGCCGCTCGGCTACACGGTGCACGCGGACCTCGGCCACGACGTCTGGACGCGCACCTACGCGGGCGGCGCCATCTGGCGCGACTTCTTCGACGCCCACGCCAAGCCCGCCGCGCCCGCCGACGTGTGGCTCACCACGCCCGGCCCACCCGTCAGCGACGCCTGGGCCACCATCTGGCGCTTGGCCGAGGCGCTGCCGCCGCTCGCCTACGGCACGCTGCGCGCACGTGCTGCCGACGGCAAGGTCACCGTCACCACCAGCGGCCTCGACGCCGTCACGCTGGCGCCCCCCGCTGCGCTTCCCGGGCCCCTCGTCGTGGACGGCGATACCGTGCGCCGCGAGGCGCCCTTCCTCTGGCGGCGCGGCGGCCACTGGATCGAAGGCCCGCGACCCGGCCCCTGGCGCGAGGGCCCGCTAGACGCCGTGCGCGCACGCCCGCTGCGCGTCGCGGTCGACGGCACGTCGTCGATCGGCTTCGCGATGGCCGACCAAGAGCGGCTGCTCGCCGGCATGAAACTGTACTATCCCATCTACGCGTCGCCGGACGTGTGGCCGGACGAGCACCTGCGCGCGACGAACACCGTCCTCCTGTACGGCAACCCGTCGCGCAACCACCTGCTGGCCGAAGTGCTGAAGGGGTCGCCCGTCGGCGTGGACGACCGCGGCGTCACGGTCCTGGGCACGCGCTACGAAGGCGCGGACGTGGGCGTGCGCGCGATCCTGCCCTCGCCGTGGAGCGACACGGAATATGCCGTCGTGGTCGCCGGCCCGACCAAGGCCGGCGTGCGCTGCGCCGTGTGGCTCCCCGAGGTGCTGCCCGACTGGGCCGTCTGCACGAGCAAGGCGCTGGTTCGCCCCGGCGGAATGATCCTCGGCGAGGGCCGCAAGCTCCTCGGTGCCGGCTTCTGGGGCCGCACCTTCTGGCGCCACGGCAAGTGACCGCGTCGCCGGCGCCCGTAATCAACGCGCGGGCCACGCTCTCCGCGACGAAGCAGCGAACCGTCCCAAGACTCCGGCTGCGGGGCGCGGCGCGGAGCCCGCCGGACGAAGCTCTTGGACCGGTACTAAGACGTCAAGAAGACGATGAGCAGGTTCCAGCCGAGGTGCAGCGCGATCGGCGCCCACAGCGTGCGGCGCCACTCGTACAGCGCGCCCAGCACCACGCCACCGACGAGCAGCTGCGCGCTCTGGTACGGCTCGAAATGCAGCAACGCGAACGGCACCGCCGTCACCGCCAGCGCCGGCCACACGGCCAGCCGCCGTCGCAACGCCGCGTACAGCCCGCCGCGGAACGCCAGCTCCTCGCCCACCGCCGCGAGCGCGCCCACCGCGTACAGCCGCCAGGTCGCCCCGGCCGCAATCGCCGCCGACGAGGCCGCCTCCGTGTCCGCCATGCCGCGCGACGCCGCGTCCACCGCGCCCGCCGCCCCCGCCGCGCCCAGCCCGTGCAGCAGCCATTGCACGGCGTCCATCACGCTGAAGGCCGCTTGCGCGCCGACGAACAAGAGCCCCAGCGCGGCCGCCGCCGCCGCCAGGTCGCCGCGCAGCCTCGCCACGCCGAGCCCCAGCGCCGCCGGCGGCGTCTTCCTCGCCACGCGCGCCCAGACCAGCAGCGACGCGCCACCCGCCGCCAGCAGCAGCGGGAACAGCACCGTCGACGAGGCGCGAGTCACGAAGAAGACCGCGTAGGGCACGGCCACCGCCGCGCCCGCCGCCGCCACGCCGAACGGCACCGCGCGGAACCGCTCCGCCGCGCGCGCGCGCCGCGCCTCGTCCACGGCGCGCGGGCCGTGCGCCACGCGCAACAGCCGCCACCCCGGCCGCTGCGCGTCCGGGGCGCGCCGCACCCAGGTCACCGCCAGCGCC
Organism: Myxococcota bacterium; assembly: GCA_036004705.1. Classification (GTDB taxonomy): domain Bacteria; phylum Myxococcota_A; class Polyangia; order DASYRF01; family DASYRF01; genus DASYRF01. Next base: position 2,626 of record DASYRF010000154.1, on the reverse strand, counting down.
GCCAGGCCCGCCCCCACCGCCGCCGGGGCGACGATCCACAGCCACCCGCCCCACGGCAGCCCCGTGCCCCGTGCGCGCGCCGCGTCGAAGAGGCCGCGCGCCGCCGCCCCCACGCCCACCGCGAAGCAGAACGCCATCCCCCAGCGCGTGAAGCGCTTCAGCAGCAGCACCAGGGCCACCAGCGCCGCCGCCACGAGCTCGAGCCGCTCCATCTTGGGCCCGGGCCGCAGCATCCAAAGCCCCTCCAGCAGGCCCGTCATCCACGCGAGCAGCATCGTGTAGCGCACCGGCTCCGGCAGCGCGCGCCCGCCGCCCGGCCCCAGCCAGAACGTCGCGCGCTCCACCTCGCGCTCGTCGTGCGTGCCGGGCGGAGCCAGCGCCGGGTCCAACGCCTCCGCCACCGCCATCCAGCCGCGCGGCGTGCGCACCTCGTCGTCGAGATCGACCTCCGCGTCGAGCAGCGCGACCGCGTCGACCAGCCGCCCGTCGTCCGTCTCGCCCGGGGCCCGCAGCCGCACCGCCGGCATCGGGTGGCTCGGTGGCGCCTTGGGCTCCTTCGGCGGGGCGGCGGCGGCGACACCGGCGCCGGCGTCGGCGTCGCTCAATCGTTGAGCCCGCGCGCGCGGCGGATGGCGGCCAGCGCCTTCTTGTACTCGACCTCCCAGCTGGCCGTGCCCTCGGTCATGTTCTTGATGCGCTTGCGCGCCTCTTCGTCCACCTCGACGTCCTGCGCCGCCTGCCGGACGAACACCGGCTTCATCAGCCGCTTCAGGTCGTGGTCCTCGCCGAAGACCTCGGACACGTTCTTCGACTGCATCAGCGTCTCGATGATCTGATCCATGATGTAGGCGGACGCCTCGTCGTCGATGGCCAGCCCGCGCTCCTGCGCCGCGAGCTTGCGCGCGCGGTTCAGGTTCTCGGGGCCAAGCCCGCGACGGTCCAGAGTTTCCTTGGCCAGCTCCGTCACCTCGCGCTCCTGGCGCAGGTACTCCGCGAGCACCGAAGCGATGTCCGCCTCCGCCTCGTGGCGGTCGGCCGCGTCCACTTCGATCGCCTTGCCGGCGACCATTGCGCGCAGCAGCTCCGACGCCAGTGACGGGACTCTCGCGTGGGGGATCCGCATGGCCGGACTTCAACCACGACCGGCGCGCCGGATCAACGGCAAACGGGCGCTCGTGCTAGCCTCGGCGCTTGGCCGCCGAACCGCTCCTCGTCGTGGCCGCCGCCTGCATCCGCGGCACGCGACTCTTGTGCGCGCGCCGCCCGCCGGGCGGCCCGCACGGCGGCCTCTGGGAGCTGCCCGGCGGCAAGGTGCGCGCGGACGAGGCGCCCGAAGACGCGCTGCGCCGCGAGCTGCGCGAGGAGCTGGGCGTGGAGGCCCGCGTCGGCCGCATCCGCGACGTCGTCCACCACCGGTACCCGGACCGCACGGTGTTGCTGCTGGTGTACCGCTGCACGCTGGCGGGCGAGCCGCGCGCCGTGGAGCCGGGCGTGGAGATCGCCTGGTCGGGCGCCGCCGCGGTGCGGGCGCTGCAATGGCTGGAGGCGGACCGCGCCCTGGCGTCCGACCTGGCGTGCGAGCTGGAGGCGCCGGCGAGGGGTTGACGCCCCCGCGCCGGCCGAGAGCCGGTCCCAAAACTCCGGCTGCGGAGCGCGGGCGCGGAGCCGACCACCGCCCCGTCGGCGCTGACGCGGCCGGCGGAGGCGACGCTCCCGGCTAAGCGCCAGCCTGAGCGGACGAAGGCTGGCGACCGGTGCTACGGCGTGACGCCGGGCGCCGGCTTCATCGGCGTCGTGGGCGGCGGCATCCCCGGCGCGCCCGGCGCGCCGGGCGCGCCTTCGTCGGCGGTCGCGCCGATGATCTTCCCGGGCGGCTTCGAGTCGAGGTCCTCGATGGTGCGGAACCCCACGAGGCCTTCCTTGTTGACGAACCCGGTGCGCGACGTCCGCGCAAACGTCCCGTTGACGTTCACGTTGTGGCCCACCTCGACCTCGTCGAACTCTTCGCGGATGAAGTCCACCACCATCAGCTTGAGGCGCGGCTCGTCGGGCTTGTCGGCCACGAGCAAGTTGGGCATGTCGCAGGGCGTGCACGTCTTCCCCTTCGGGCACTTCTCGCACTCCGACTTCCAGACGACCACGCCCTTCACCTTCACGTCCTTCTTCAGATACTTGTCGGCGTTGCGCAGCGCCTCCTCGACGGAGATGCTGCCGTCCGGGTAGTTCACGGGGTACTTGCGCGGCGGGACCTTGGGCGGAGACGGAAGCGAGACGTCGATCTTCGGCATCTCCGCGGTGCCGGTCGTGGCGCCGCTCTTGCCGCTGCACCCGACCGCCGCTGCCGCGCCGCCCAGGACGGCGACCGCCGCGGCCAACCCCAGCGCCGCCGCTCGCCGCACCCCCGTGCCGCTCGAAAATCTGTGCATGTCGGTCTCCTTCGGAGCCTCCGGTCGGGCCGAAACATCGCACAACCCCGCGCCGGCGTGCAACCTTTTCGGCCGCCGCGCCGCACCGCGGCGTTCCCCGGCCGCGGCGGCGGCGTTGACACCTTTTACGAGCGCGTGTTACCCGCGGAGGTCGCAAGACCGGTCCGGGGAGCGCAGACTCCCCCGGCCAAGTACCAAGA